>NZ_CABVGP010000002.1:1882800-2194517 GCF_902497555.1 Amycolatopsis camponoti
CGGCCGTGTTGCCGGTCGAGCTGTAGTAGACGACGAGTATCCGTGTGCTCACGTCCGCCGACTCTAGGCGTGCCGCGGCGGGCGTCTCAGGATCCGGACTTGGGCTTCCACGGGCTGACGGTGTCGGTGGGCCGCGTCGGGTCGTGGAACCGCGGCCGGTCCAGCTCGCCCGCGCGCAGCGGGACCAGGCCGTCCGTGATGGCCTGCATGATCTTCGCGTGCGCGCGCACGCCGGCGCCCGGGCGCTCCGGCTCGACGTCCGACAGGTCGACCGGGTCGCCGAAGTGCACCCGGAACTTCGGGCGGCGCAGGGGCGCGCTGAGCCCGGAGCGGGCGAGCGGGAGCAGGTCGGCCGGGCCGTTGACGGTCTCGGTGCCCCAGTAGACGGCCTCGTGCGCGCCCCACTGGCTGATCGGGATCACCGGCACGCCCGCGGCCAGCGCGAGCCGCGCCGCGCCGGTCTTGCCGCGCTCGGGCCACAGGCCCGGGTCGTGGCTGATCCGGCCCTCCGGGTAGACGATGATCGGCTCGCGCGTGGTCTTGAGCGCTTCGACGGCCTCGGCGAACTGCCCGACGGCGGTCGCGGCGATCTTCCGGTCGACCCGCAGGTGGCCGCTGACCCGCAGCGCCGGCCCGATCACCGGGGCGTCGAGGATGCCGCCGGCCAGCATGAACCGCGGGTTGATGCCGATCCGCTTGCACGCGGCCATCAGCACGAACGCGTCGAACACGCCGATGTGGTTCGCGGTCATCAGCAGCGGCTTGCCGCGCAGCTGGGCCGGGATGCGCCCGCTGACGGTCAGCCGCCCGACGAGGTTGACCAGTCCCCGGTCGATGTTCAGCATGGTCCGCCAGAGGGCGGGGGCACGGCGGGGCGGTTCGTCGGTGCGCAGCGCGAGCATGGGGCAGAGCATGGCAGACGCCGATTTCACCCGATTGCGCACTGGCCGGATCGGTTCACCCGGATGGCCGCTCGTGCCCGGGTGTGAGGCAGAAGTTCACCCTGCGCCGAGAGTGGCGCATGTGACGAAGGGCCACGGCCGGTTACCGTGGAACGCATGGCTGGGTCGGCGACGAGGAAGCGAAGTACGGGCAGCGGCGCGAAGGGGGCAGCGGCGCGTAAGCCGCGTACACCCGCGAAGCCACGTACGTCCACCGCGCGCAAGCCCGCCCCCCGCTCGCGCCGCAAGACGCCGGGGCTCTTCGGCAAGGGCGTCCGCGGCACCTGGAACCTGCTGGCCAAGGGCATCGGCACGCTGGCCAGGACCGTCGGCCGCACCCGGGAGCTGGAACCCGAACACCGCCGTGACGGCCTCGCGCTCGGGCTGATGGCCCTGGCCATCGTCGCCGCGGTGGGTGTCTGGTGGCGGGCGGCCGGGCCGATCGGGGCCGGGGTCGAGATCGCCACCCGGACCGTCCTCGGCGCCGGGGCCGTCACGCTGCCGCTGGTGCTGGTCGTCGTCGCCGTCGCGCTGATGCGGTCCGAGCCGCACCCCGAGACGCGGCCGCGGATGGTGATCGGCACCATCATGGTCGTCCTGTCCGTGCTCGGGATGCTGCACATCTTCACCGCGCTCCCGGACACCAACGACGGCCGGATGTACGCCGGCGGCATCATCGGCGCCTTCTCCGGCGGCCTGCTGACCATGGGCGTCACCACCTGGGTCGCCGTGCCGCTGCTCATCCTCGCGCTGGTCTTCGGCGTCCTCGTGTTCACCGGCACCCCGGTCCGCGAGATCCCGCACCGGCTGCGCAACTGGGGCCTCGACGAAGAAGAGATCGCCGAGGCGGACCAGAAGGCCGGTTTCGCCACCGACGAGGAGGCCGTCACCGAGGCCGACCCGAAGGCCGCGCGCCTGCGCAAGCCGTCGCGCCGCCGCCAGAGCAGCGCCGATCACGAAGGCGAGCAGCTCGACCTCGACGCGATGCTGGCCGAGGCGCCGACCCCGATCAAGCCGCCCAAGGCGAGCACGGTCGTGCCCAAGCCGGCCGAGGTGCCCGAGAAGAAGCCCAAGAAGGCCCCGGAGCCGCCGCTCGCGGTCACGCGGACCGTCGAAGGCGACTACCTGCTCCCGCCGCCCGACCTGCTGAAGCTCGGCGACGCGCCGAAGTCCCGCAGCAAGGCCAACGACGCCATGATCGAGGCGATCACCGGCGTGCTGGAGCAGTTCAGCATCGACGCGCAGGTCACCGGCTTCACCCGCGGCCCGACGGTCACCCGGTACGAGGTCGAGCTGGGCCCGGGCGTCAAGGTCGAGAAGATCACCGCGCTGACCAAGAACATCGCCTACGCCGTGGCCACCGACAACGTCCGGCTGCTGGCGCCGATCCCGGGCAAGTCCGCGGTCGGCATCGAGGTGCCGAACTCCGACCGCGAGATGGTCCGCCTGGGTGATGTGCTGCGCGCGCCGTCCACGGTCAAGGACAACCACCCGATGGTGATCGGCCTCGGCAAGGACATCGAGGGCCACTTCGTCACGGCGAACCTGACGAAGATGCCGCACCTCCTGGTCGCCGGTTCGACCGGTTCCGGTAAGTCGAGCTTCGTCAACTCGATGCTGGTGTCGCTGCTCGCGCGGGCGACGCCGGACGAGTGCCGGATGATCCTGATCGACCCGAAGATGGTCGAGCTGACGCCGTACGAGGGCATCCCGCACCTGATCACGCCCATCATCACCCAGCCGAAGAAGGCCGCCGCCGCGCTGGCCTGGCTGGTGGAGGAGATGGAGCAGCGCTACCAGGACATGCAGGTCAACAAGGTCCGGCACATCGACGACTACAACAAGAAGGTCAAGTCCGGCGAGATCACCGCGCCGCCCGGGTCCGAGCGCGAGTACCGGCCGTACCCGTACATCATGGCGATCGTCGACGAGCTCGCCGACCTGATGATGACCGCCCCGCGCGACGTCGAGGACGCGATCGTCCGGATCACCCAGAAGGCCCGCGCGGCCGGCATCCACCTGGTCCTCGCGACGCAGCGGCCGTCGGTCGACGTCGTCACCGGCCTGATCAAGACCAACGTGCCCTCGCGGCTGGCCTTCGCGACGTCGTCTCTGACCGACTCGCGGGTCATCCTCGACCAGCCGGGCGCGGAGAAGCTCATCGGCATGGGCGACGCTCTGTACCTGCCCATGGGCGCCGGCAAGCCGGTCCGCATCCAGGGCGCGTTCGTCGGCGACGAGGAGATCTCCGCCGTCGTCAACTACGCGAAGGAGCAGGCGCAGCCGGACTACCAGGACGGCGTCACCGCGCAGAAGGCCGGCGAGAAGAAGGAGATCGACCCGGACATCGGGGACGACCTGGACGTCCTGCTTCAGGCGGCGGAGCTGATCGTGACGTCCCAGTTCGGCTCGACGTCGATGCTCCAGCGCAAGCTGCGGGTCGGGTTCGCCAAGGCGGGCCGGCTGATGGACCTGCTGGAGAGCCGGGGGATCGTCGGTCCGTCGGAGGGCTCGAAGGCCCGCGACGTGCTGATCAAGCCCGAGGAGCTGGAAGGCGTCCTGTTCATGATCCGCGGCGGCGACCCGGTCCCGGCCGACCCGGACGACGAGTAGTGCAACCCGCGGCCGGGCTCGTTCCGTCCTGAGCGCATGGACCCGCAGCGCTTCGCAGCCGGACTGTTCGCCTTCGCCGTTGTCGCGGCGGGTGCCGGGAGCTCGGTCGCGGCCGGGCAGCCGATCCCGGCCCGCCCGGCGGCGCCCTCGACCGTCAACGCCGCGCCGCGGGGTGACGTCACCTTGCGTGTCGGGGAGGAAGCCGCGATCCAGGGGAAGGATCTGGCGGTCCGCTACCTGCGCGTCGTCTCCGACTCGCGGTGCCGCCCGACCATGACGTGCGTCTGGCAGGGCGAGGCGACGCTCGCGTTCCTGCTGAGCGAACCCGGCCGCGGCGAGAGCACGACGGCCGAGCTGCACAGCGGCCCCCGGACCGGCCCGCAGGCGACCTCCTTCGCCGCCGGCCGCGTCGAGCTGGTGTCGGTGAGCGAGGACGGCCTGGCGGCGACGGTCCGGGTCAGCTGAGGGGCGTACCCCAGTGGTCGAGGAAGGCCACTTCGGACAGCGGTGTGCGCGGCGCCGGCTTGAAGTCCGGCACCGTCGTGTACGCCACCGGCAGCAGCCCGACCTGCGTGTGGCCGTCCGGGATGCCGAGGATCTCCGCGGCTTCGGCCTCCCGCGCCAGGTGGTACGTCGTGAGCGTCGAGCCCAGCCCGCGCGAGCGCAGCGCCAGCTGGAAGCTCCACACCGCCGGGAAGATGCCGCCGTAGAAGGCCGCGTCGACCGCGTTGTTGCCGGTCGGGCGGCCGGCCACGACCGGGATCACGAACACCGGGACGCGCTCGATCACGTCGATCAAGTGCCGCCCGGAGGCCAGCGCCCGCGAAGGCGCGGCACTCGCCCGTTCCGCCAGGTAGGCCTCGCCGACTTCGCGGAAGATCGCGCCGAGCCGGTTCTTCACGTCCTGGTCGCGCACCACGAGCCAGCGCCAGGCCTGGACGTTGCCGGGCGTCGGCGCCTGCAGCGCCAGGTTCAGGCACTCCTCGATGACCTCGGGTTCCACCGGCCGGTCGAGGTCGAGCTTCCGGCGGACCGCGCGGGTCGTGCTGAGCAGGTGGTCGATGTCCATGCACCCATCCTGACGGGCCCGGGCCGGTTGCGCGGCCCGGGCCGCCGGCTCAGCCGCCGAACTTGCGCACGGCCTGGTAGTACGTCCAGGCCGCGCCCTTGCAGGCGATGTTCGAGCCGCACACGCTCTTCAGGTCCGAGTACAGGTTGTCGTCGATCTTCAGGCGGTTCGCCTCGGTGAACCGGCCCTGCTTCTTGTAGTTGCGGTAACCGAAGTCGTGCCGGTGGCAGCCGGGCAGGAACTTCCAGCCGAACGGGTTGTCCGGCGCCCACGAGCAGCCGTCCGAGGACCAGTCGAGCTGGCCGTTGTAGGGCGCCTGGCCCCGGATCGTCTCGAAGTTCGAGAGCGACGTCGAAAAGAGGTACTGGTCGGTGACCGTCGGGATGTCGACGGCCGCCGCGGTGCCGGCGCCCAGCAGGGCACCTCCGCCGACAGTCGCGGCCACCGCGATGGTGGCCCCCAGGTTCCGCAGAGTCGTGCGCATTTTGTGCGTTCCTCGCTGATCAGGTGGGGAATTGACCTGATCATCGTGGGACACCCAGGTGGCGCGCGTCACCGCCCGGAAGGATGTTAAGGGGAAACCTTCAGAATCCGGGCGGTGAATAGGGGTGGTCAGAGCTCGAGCAGCATCCGCGAGTTGCCGAGGGTGTTCGGCTTGACGTACGGCAGGTCGAGGAACTCGGCGACACCGGTGTCGTGCGAGCGCCGCATCTCCTCGTAGACCTCGTGCGAGACCGGCGTTCCCTGGATCTCCACGAAGCCGTGCCCGGTGAAGAAGCTCGTCTCGAACGTCAGCACGAACAGCCGCCTGAGACCCAGCTCACGCGCCTCGTCGATCAGCCTGCTCACCAGGACCCGCCCGACCCCCTGGCCGCGGACGGCCTTGTCGACCACGACGGTCCTCAGCTCGGCGATGTCCTCCCAGAGCACGTGCAGCGCGGCCGCGCCGGCGACCTCGCCGTCGACCTCGGCGACCCAGAACTCCTGGACCGCTTCGTACAGCGTGACCAGGTCCTTCTCCAGCAGGACGCGGCCGGCGTCCGAGTCGACCAGGGCCTTGATCTTGCGGACGTCGGCGATCCGCGCGCGGCGGACGGCGGGGGAGGCGGACGGCACGATCGTCAACACTGCCACATCACCCGGCGCCGGCTTCTCCGGCACGACCGGGCCACGCCGTCGTCGGCCCGCCCGGGACCGGCGGCTACCCTGAACGTCGTGCCTTCTCCTGCCGTTGACCCTGCCGCCACCCGACGCGTCTCCCTGCTGACCCTGGGCTGCGCCCGCAACGAGGTCGACTCGGAGGAGCTGGCGGGCCGGCTGGCGGCCGGCGGCTGGGAGCTGGCGGCCGATCCGGAGGACTCCGACGTCGTGGTGGTCAACACCTGCGGCTTCGTCGAGTCGGCCAAGAAGGACTCCGTCGACACGCTGCTGGCGGCCTCGGACACGGGCAAGAAGGTCGTCGCCGTCGGCTGCATGGCCGAGCGCTACGGCCACGAGCTGGCCGACAGCCTCCCCGAGGCCGACGCGGTGCTGGGCTTCGACCACTACGCCGAGCTTTCCGACCGGCTCGACGACGTCGTCGCGGGCCGCAAGGTCGCCTCGCACACGCCGGGCGACCGCCGGAAGCTGCTGCCGATCAGCCCGGTCCAGCGGCCCGCCGCGGCCGAGACCGTCGAGGTCCCGGGCCACGCGCAGCACGGCTGGGGCCCGCGGGTGCTGCGCACGCGCCTCGACGACTCGCCGGTGGCCGCGCTGAAGATCGCCTCCGGCTGCGACCGGCGCTGCTCGTTCTGCGCGATCCCGTCGTTCCGCGGCTCGTTCGTCTCGCGGCAGCCCGACGAGATCGTCGCCGAGGCGATGTGGCTGGCCGAGCACGGCGTCAAGGAGCTGTTCCTGGTCAGCGAGAACTCGACGTCCTACGGCAAGGACTTCGGTCGCGACGGCGCCACCGCGCTGGAGCGGCTGCTGCCGAGGCTGGCCGAGATCGACGGCATCGAGCGCGTCCGCGTCTCCTACCTGCAGCCGGCCGAGACGCGCCCGCAGCTGGTCAAGGCCATCGCGACCACGCCGGGGGTCGCCGAGTACTTCGACCTGTCGTTCCAGCACTCCAGCGAGCAGGTGCTGCGCCGGATGCGCCGGTTCGGCTCGACGGACTCGTTCCTGGCGCTGACCGAGCAGATCCGCGAGTACGCGCCCGAAGCGGGCATCCGCACCAACGTCATCGTCGGGTTCCCCGGTGAGACCGAGCACGACCTCTCCGAGCTGGAACGCTTCCTGACCGGCGCGCGCCTCGACGCGGTCGGCGTCTTCGGCTACTCCGACGAGGACGGCACCGAGGCCGAGACCTTCGACGGCAAGCTCGACGCCGACGAGGTCGCCGCGCGCGTCACCCGGATCTCCGCGCTGGTCGAGGAGCTGACCGCGCAGCGCGCCGAGGACCGGATCGGCACCTTCGTCGACGTGCTCGTCGAGCTGGACGACGACGGCGAGCTCACCGGCCGCGCCGCGCACCAGGCCCCCGAGGTCGACGGCGAGTGCGTCATCCTCGACGCGCCGGAGAAGACCGAGGTCGGTGACTTCCTGCGTTGCGAGGTCGTCGACTCGGCGGGCGTGGACCTGGTGGTCCGCGCGGTACCGGACGCCGACCGGTGAGTGCGCTCCCCAGCGACGCCGCCGACGAGGGCCTGACCCACGCCACCGGCGACGCGCCCGCGCAGGTTCCCGAGCCGACCCCGGTCCCGACCCTGAACCTGGCGAACCTCCTGACGCTCTCGCGCCTGGTGCTGGTGCCGCTGTTCGTCGTCGCGCTGTTCACCGGCGACGGCCACGACACCACCTGGCGCGCGATCGCCACCGGCCTGTTCGCCGTCGCCTCTTTCACCGACCAGCTCGACGGCTGGGTGGCGCGCCGGTACGGCCTGATCACCGACTTCGGCAAGATCGCCGACCCGATCGCGGACAAGGCGCTGACCGGCGCCGCGCTGGTGGGCTTGAGCGTTCTCGGCGAGCTGGGCTGGTGGGTCACGATCGTCATCGCGGTCCGCGAAATCGGCGTCACGCTGCTGCGGTTCTGGGTGATCCGCCACGGCGTGATCCCGGCCAGCCGCGGCGGCAAGGCCAAGACGATGGCCCAGATCGCCGCGATCACCGCCTACCTGCTGCCGCTGCCGGCCGGTGCCGACCCGGTCCGCTGGGCGCTGATGGGCCTGGCCGTGGTGCTGACCGTGGTGACCGGCGTGGATTACCTGGTCCGGGCGGTGCGGCTGCGCGCGGCCGGGCGTCGCGTCACCGGGAGCTGACGGTGCCCGACGTGCCGCGGACCCCGGAGCGACCGGGCTCCGCCGACGAGCAGGCCGCCGCGCTGATCGCGGCGCTCACCGGGCGGGGCGAGACCGTCGCGGCCGCCGAGTCGCTGACCGCGGGGCTCGTCTGCGCCACCCTGGCCCGGGTGCCGGGGGCGAGCGCGGCCCTGCGCGGGGGACTGGTGGTCTACGCCACCGAGCTGAAGACCGCGCTGGCCGGGGTCGACGCCGCGCTGCTGGCCGAACACGGCGCCGTCCACCCGGAGGTCGCCGCCCAGCTGGCCGAGGGCGCCCGCGAGCGGTGCGGCGCGACCTGGGGCCTCGGGCTCACCGGCGTGGCCGGGCCGGCCGCCCAGGACGGCGTCGAGCCGGGCACCGTGTACGTCGGGCTCGCCGGGCCGGGAACACGCCCACCGCGCGGAGCCTCGTTTGTCACAGTCCGTACCCTGGCCCTGCGCGGCGACCGGGAGATGATCAGGACCGAATCGGTCCGGGCCGCGTTTTCCCTGCTCGGGGAACATCTGACGTGAATCGGGCGTTCGCCCTTGGCGTACGGGCACACCAACTCCTGCGCTCGGGGCGCCGCTCTGGGTAACGTAGGGGGTACTTGTACGGAAGGGAGGCGCGTGATGACCGTGCTGTTGCGTGAGGCGATCGGTGATCGGCTCCGTCATGCCCGCACCAACCAGCGTCGTACGCTGCGCGACATCTCCCGCGCCGCCAGGGTCAGCCTCGGCTACCTCTCGGAGGTGGAGCGAGGCCAGAAGGAAGCGTCGAGCGAGCTGCTCGCGTCCATCTGCCAGGCCCTGGACCTTCCGCTCGGCGAGCTGCTGCACAAGGTGGCAGCGGACGTTTCGGCCCTCGACAACGTCGAGGTCGCACCGGTCGACGAGCGGATCGGGGACGGCGCGCCCCGGGAGAAGGTGTCCGAGCGGGGCGCCAAGGCCGCCGCGGCCGGCATCGAAGGCGGCCGCCTGATGTCGGAGCTGATCGGCAACGACCTCGCCGACCTGCGGGTTTCCCCGGCGCCACGGATGAACACGACGCTGCGGACGACGATCGGACAGCCGAAGCTGGCCTCAACCATCGCCGCGTAAGTCATACGCACACGACCGACGGCCCCGGGCAACCCGCCCGGGGCCGTCGGCGTCGGGCGGTGCTCGTCGGCTCTTCCGGCCCGCTGAGCTGGCCTTTCCGGCCGCTGAACCAGCCTCTTCCGGTGGCCCAAGCCCTTCCGGCCTGCCGCTCGTGCCTCCCACCGGGCCCGGTTTCCGGCTACTCCGCCAGACCGGATTTCGGGCGTCGGCGCCGGGCAACCCGCCCGGGGCCGTCCGCGTTACCTACGGGGGTGATCAGGGGCGAACCCTGAAATCCCCCGGGGTCGCCTGGAACGGACGTGGCCGACCTGACACGATGGAACCCAACGCCGGGGTCGGTGCGTTGCATGTGCAGGGGAGCGACGCCCCACCCCGAGTACCTAGGCCCGTGGGACGCAAGAAGGCAGGCGGAGGAGATGGCCAACCCGTTCGTGAAGTTCTGGAAGTACATGATGGCGGCGTTCTCGTCGAAGATCGACGAACACGCCGACCCGAAGGTACAGATCCAGCAGGCCATCGAGGAGGCGCAGCGCAACCACCAGGCGCTGACGCAGCAGGCCGCCTCCGTGATCGGCAACCAGCGGCAGCTGGAGATGAAGCTCAACCGGCAGCTCGGCGACGTCGAGAAGCTGCAGGCTTCCACCCGCCAGGCCCTCGTCCTCGCGGACGAGGCCCGCTCGAAGGGTGACGAGCAGAAGGCCGTCGAGTTCGAGAACGCCGCGGAGAGCTTCGCGACGCAGCTCGTCACGGCCGAGCAGAACATCGAGGACCTGAAGACGCTGCACGACCAGTCGCTGCAGGCGGCGGCCCAGGCCAAGAAGGCCGTGGAGCGCAACTCGCAGATGCTGCAGCAGAAGCTGGCCGAGCGCACGAAGCTGCTCTCGCAGCTGGAGCAGGCGAAGATGCAGGAGCAGGTCTCCGCTTCGCTGAACCAGATGAGCCAGCTGGCCGCGCCGGGCAACACGCCGTCGCTGGAAGAGGTCCGCGACAAGATCGAGAAGCGCTACACCACGGCTCTCGGCTCCGCGGAGCTGGCGCAGAACTCGGTCCAGGGGCGCATGATGGAGGTCCAGGCCTCCACCACGCAGCTGGCCGGTCACTCGCGGCTCGAGCAGATCCGCTCGTCGATGCGCGGTGACTCGGTCGCCCAGGTGACCGACGGTGGCGCGGCTCAGAAGCCGGCGAGCAGCAGCTCGGCCGACATCCAGCGCGAGATCCAGGCGCGCGTGCAGGCCGAGCAGGGCAAGAACCCGGCCTGACGCGGGCCGTCGAGTTCGGAGGGGCGAGCATGGGGCAGCAGGGCAGGCGACGCGACTTCGGCGAGTTCAGCGCGAAGCTGGAGAAGCACATCGAGAAGCTGCCCGACTACGCCGTGCGCGCCCAGGAAAAGCTCCAAAAGGTGCAGAAGTACTTCCCGCCGGCCGACCAGGCCGGCGGGAAGGCCGCACCGCCCCAGCGTGCCCGGCCCAACCCGCTGCAGCGGCCGCCGGTGCGGCGGCCCGACATGTCGGCGACCTTCTCGTCGGTGGCGAACCAGGTCCCGGCCTTCGCCGAGGCCCGGGCCAAGTGGGACCGCTGGAACCACCCGGCCGCGAAGCACGAACGCCGCAAGCGCCGGACGTCGCGCGCGATGACGCTGTGGATCCTGCTGACGATCCTGTGCGGTGTCCTCGCCGTGTCCGCCGGGCTCGGCTGGATGAGCGCGACCGGTGCCCCGATGATGCCGCAGGCGATCATGGCGTTCGCCGGCGCCGTCGTGTTCGGCACGTTCGGCGTCCGAAGCGGACTCAAGCTGCGGGAACTGAAGCGCACCCCGCTCCCGGCCGCGCCGGCCGGCCCGCCGCCGCTGCCGCCCGCGGGGTCCGCCGCGCGTGAGCCGATGGAACGGCTGGCGGAGTGCGAGGCTTCTTTGGGTGAGCTGCTGCGTCAACTTTCCGTGCCGTCGTCGGTGGGCACGGCACCGGTGTCCGAGGTGTCCGTCGCGGACGCCGGGCAGACCGCGACCGAAGCCGCCGCCGCCCTGCGCGGCCTGGCGGCCCGCATCCAGGCGATCGAGCGCGGCCGCAACTCCGCCCCGGCCCGCGAGCAGGCGGCCCTGGACGCGGCGGTCGGCAAGCTCCGCGAACAGCTCGACGACGGCCTCGAGGGTTTCCGCGGCCTGGTCGCCGCGGCCGGCCACACGGTCGCCGCGTCGAGCGACGGCCTCGTCACGTCCAAGCAGGCCCTCACCGACGCCACCGACCGCCTGGCCGGCCTGGCCATGGCCCTGCGCGAACTCTCCTGACCCCCGCCCCGGCGTGATCCCGGGGCCGACACGCGTGATTGCGGAGTCGACACGCGTGATCGAAGGGTCGACACGGCAAGACGGGCACAGCCGCGGCGTGTCGACCCCCTGATCACGCGTGTCGACCGCCCAATCACGCGTGTCGACCCCCTGATCACGCGGATTCCGCCTTCGCTGGGCCGTTGGAGTTTCAAACTCGGCCGTTCGAGTGCCGCATCCGGCGGAATCGGGACTTCGTCACCCGGCGTGCGTGATCGTGCGTTTCACCCCGGCGTCGCCCCCTGTTCACCTGTGGGTGCCGAAACCCGCGCGTAATCGGAAACACCTGCCTACGGAAACGTCGACCGCCTAACGTTTCTGTCATGCATGCAGAGGTGTCACTCGCCGGGAGGCCCGCCGTGCTTTGAGGATCGCCGGTGCCGACCGTACACAGTGGACTTTCTCGACCGCCGAGGAAAGGACGCCCCGTGAACACGCTCCCGCCGGACTCCGATCCCGCACCGCCGACCCCGCCCACCGCCTCCCAGCGCGTCATCGCGGCCTTCGAGCGCCTCACCGAAGCCAACCGTCCCGAGCTCTGGTCCACCCTCCGCGCCGTCGAAGACGTCCTCGTCGACGCCAAGGCCGTCGAAGAACGCGTCCAGGCGGGGGAGGACCTGCCGCTGGCGGGCACCGTCTTCGCCGTGCCGGAGCTGATCGACGTCGCCGGGCAGCCGTCCGGCCGCTCGGTCCCCGAAACCAGCGCCACGATCGTCGCGCGGCTGACCGCGGCCGGCGCCGTCGTGCTCGGCAAGACGGGCGCGGCCACCGTGGCTTCGGCCTGGGACCGCACCAAGACCGGCGGCCGCGGCGCGGCGGTCGCCGTCGCGCTGGGCATCGTCGACCTGGCGTTGAGCACCGCGGGGCCCGTCCCGGCGGCCCTGAACGCCGTCGTCGCGCTGAAGCCGACCCGCGGCCTGCTGCCGATGACCGGTGTCCGCTCCTCCGAGGCCGTCTCGGTGTACGCGACCGGCCTGGTCGCCGGCCGCCGCGCGCTCGCCCTGATGACCGGACCGGACGGCATCTCCGCGGCCCGCACCTGGCCCGCCGACGTCCGCCTCGGCGCCGGCGAGCACCCCCGCGTCGCCTACGCCCGCGGCCTGCCCCTGGGCCCCGCCGCGGCCCTCGCGTTCGAGAACACCGTGAAGCTGCTGACCGCGGCGGGCGTCGTCCTCGAACCCGTCACCGTCTCGGGAGGGGTGCCGGACGGCTTCGACGCGCTCCTGCTGCCCACCGTGCCGGACCACCCGGAGCTCGCCGAGGCGCTGGCCGACCCGGCCGCCGTCCACCACCGCCTGGCCGGCTGCACCGCCTTCGCGAACCTGCTCGACGTCGCGGCGGTCACCGTCCCGGTGCTGCCGGGCGACAAGCGGCCGTTCGGCGTCACGTTCCTGACGCGGGCGTTCGAGGACCAGATCGGCTTGGACCTCGCGACGGTCTGCACGGACGAGCCCATGACGCCTTACCCGGAGCCGGGCGAGGACGTCGTCGTGTTCGGCGCGCACCTGCGCGGCCAGCCGCTCAACGCCCGGCTCACCGAGCTCGGCGCCCGGTTCACCCGGCCGGTTCGGACCACCGAGAGCTACCGGATGGTGTTGCTGGACACCGAACCGCCGCAGCCGGGTGTGCTCGACCACGCCGAGGGCAGCAGCCTCGACGGCGAAAGCTGGCGGCTGTCCCCGGCCGCGTTCGAGCGGTTCGTCACGACGTTGAAGGAGCCGTTCGTGCTCGGCCGCGTCGAGCTCGACGACGGCTCCCGGCCCTTGGCGGTCCGCTGCGCCGAGACGGCGGACGGGACCGGTCTGGACCGCTACGAATCCTGGCGCGGCTACGTCCGGTTCACCTCTACCGCCGGGCTGCGAGCCCCCGGCTGACCCGGCGCACCAGGCCCGGCCCGTGCAGCGCGAACCCGCTGTAGAGCTGCACGAGCGACGCCCCCGCGTCCACCAGGCGGACGGCGTCGTCCGGGCCCATGATCCCGCCGACGCCGATGATCGGCAGGTTCCCGCCGGTGTGGTCGTGCACGAAGCGCACGACCTCGGCCGCGCGGGCGGTCAGCGGCCGGCCGGACAGTCCTCCCGCCTGTCCGGCCAGGCTGCTCTCCGCGGGCGAGATGCCGTCGCGGGCGAGCGTCGTGTTCGTGGCGATGATCCCGGCGACGTCGTGCTCGAGCGCGACCTCGAGGAGCTCGGCCAGGGCGTCGTCGGTCAGGTCCGGCGCGACCTTCACCAGGACCGGGGTCGGCGTGCCCGGGCCGGCGAGCTCCGCGGACGTCGTGCGCAGCTCGCCGAGCAGCTCCCCGAGCGCGGCGCGGTCCTGCAGCTGCCGCAGCCCCGGGGTGTTCGGTGAGCTGACGTTGACGGCGAAGTAGTCGGCGTAGGGGTGCAGCGCGCGCAGGGAGAAGCGGTAGTCCTCGACGGCGTCTTCGAGGGGCGTGACCTTCGACTTGCCGATGCTGATCCCGAGCGGCACGGCGGGTTTCCCGTCGCGGGCGAGCTTGGCCGCAAGCGCTTCCGCGCCGTCGTTGTTGAAGCCCATCCGGTTGATCACCGCGTCGCTGGCGGGGAGGCTGAACAGCCGCGGCTTCGGGTTGCCCGGCTGGGCCAGCCGCGTCACCGTGCCGACCTCGACGAAACCGAAGCCCAGCGCGGCCCACGCGGGCAGCGCGCGGCCGTTCTTGTCCATCCCGGCGGCGAGGCCGACGCGGTTGGGGAACCGCAGGCCCAGCACGGTCACCGGGTCGTCGACCCGCAGGGCGCCGCCGAGCGCGGGTGCGGCCTTGCCGAGCCGGGCGAGGACGCGGACCGTGCGCTCGTGCACCAGCTCGGGGTCGTGGTAGGACAGCCGGTACAGCGCCGGGCGGACGATCTTGTCGAAGAACACGTCCCCATGCTGCCAAATCGCGTGAACCGCGCGACCGGAGCGTCACGTCCGCGTGAAGCGGGCCACTACTCGCCGGCGGCCTGGAGGTCCTTCCACTCGTCTTCGAGCATCGCGTAGACCAGCTCGTCGGTCCACTCGCCCTTGACGATCTCGTTCTCCCTCAGGTGCGCTTCCCGCCGCATCCCGAGCCGCTCCATCAGGGCGGCGGACGCGCCGTTGCGGCCGTCGCACCGGCCGATGATGCGGTGCAGCCCCAGGTCCTCGAAGCCCAGCCGCAGCAGTTCCGTGGTCGCTTCAGCGGCCAGGCCCTTGCCGTGGTGGTCCGGGTGGAAGACGAAGCCGATCTCGCCCTGCCGGTGCTCGCTGCTGAGCCACTCCAGGTTCAGGTCGCCGATCAGCTGGCCGGTCGCGGCCAGCTCGACCGCCACGGCCAGGAACTGCCCTTCCTTGGTCAACGTCGAGCTGTGCACCCGTTTCGCGAGCGCCGCGGCCGATTCGGCGCGGCTGCGCGGGCCCCAGTAGAGGTAGCGGGCGACGTCGGCGCGGGACTGGAAGGAGTTCAGCGCGTCGAGGTCGTCGGGCGTGAACGGGCGCAGGAGCAGCCGAGCCGTGGTGACCGGGTAGTCGGGCCTGAGCATGCTTCCAGGCTAGCGACCTTCAGCCGTCCGGGGGACAGAACGGCGTAGTGCGTTCGTCGAATCCTGGCGTCGGATCGCCGGACGGTCGTCCCGGGTCGCCGGGTGGCGTGACCTGCACAAATGAGCGCATTAAGGAACCCCCGGGGTGTCTCTCGAACGTCGTGAAACGCTCGAGCCCGAGCCGGACTGGTGCTCGGAAACCCCGGGGGTACGGTGACTGCCTGGTATTCGCTATCAGGCATCACGTGGAGCAGGCGATGAGCCGAAGGTGGCTCAGCTGTAACGCTGCTCAAAGTCCTCCACGTGCCATCCGCTAGCGGACAGCCACCTCACAAGTCCTGTTGGAATACAACTTAGGACCACCTCCTCTCTTGTGTACTGCCACGCTAGGCGAACTTCCCGGTGTCCGGCAACGTGATTTTCGAGATCCCGGTCCGGTCCGGCGGCCTTTCGCCCAGCGCGAACAGCGGCTCAGCTCGCGGGGGAAGGGCCGTGCTGGTCCTTCGGGCAGAACCACGTCGGCCGCCGCTGGACGTCGTACCCCTGCGTGCGGACCAGGAGCTTGCCGCCGCAGCGGAAGCAGCCCTGACGGGTGCGCTCGTAGACCCAGTTCTTGCGGTTGCGATCGAGGTGGCCGGTGGTGCTCTGGTCGAAGCGCCCGGCGGTCGCGTTGACCAGCAACAGCTTGCGGGCGAGCGCGACCGTGGCCCGAGCGTCCACTTCGGACACCGGCGTCCACGGGGTCACGCCGAGGAGGAAGGCGATCTCGCACTTGTAGAGGTTCCCGACGCCCGCCATCACCCGCTGGTCCAGCAGGGCCAGCCCGAGCTCGCGCTCGGGTTTCGCGGTCAGGTTCGCGACCGCGCGATCGGCGTGCTCGTCCGTCCACTGTGGATCCAGCAGGTCCGGGCCGAGGTGCGCGACGAGGTCGTGTTCCTTCGGCGTGGCCACGAGCTTGAGGTCGTGGACGCGGAAGCCGATCACCTGGACGTCGGCCGCGGTCAGCACCACGCGGGCGTGGTGGCCGGGCCGGCGCCACTTCGCGCCCGCCGGGTAGACGTCCCACATGCCGTCCATCATCAGGTGCGAATGCAGGGTGAGGTCACCGGAGAAGCGGGTGAACAGGTGCTTGCCGACCGTCCCGACGCCGAGCACCTCACGCCCGGACAGGTCCACAGTGGCCAGTTGTGGCACCCGGAACTGGCCGCGCAGCAACGTCTTCCCGGTCAGCGCCTCGCGGACCCGCTTTCCGACGAGGTAGACGGTGTCACCTTCGGGCACGGCTCACCCCGTGGTTTCGGATACCTCGGCGGGAGCCTCCGGGGTCTCCGGCGCCGGGCCTTCGGGCCAGTCCGGGCCCTCGGGCTCTTCGCCGGCGATGCGGTGGCGACCCGCCCGGTTGGAGCGGAGGATCTTGGCCAGCACCATGTTGAACGTCAGCGCGATCTCCTGCGCGCCGGGCGAGTGCCACTCGTGGATCGGGCTGCACGCGCCCTGGGCCTGCTGCACCGCCAGCCGGTCGGTGATCGCCGTCGGCATCACCAGCGAGCCGAAGTTCTCGCGCAGCTCGGCGATCCGGAACTGGTGCTCGTAGGACCGCACGCGCAGCTTGTTCACCAGGACGCCGATCGCGCGCAGGTCCGGGTTGAGCTCCTTGCGGATCTTCTCGATCGCTTCCAGGGCCCGGTGCGCGCCGGCGACCGCGTAGATCGTCGGCTCGGTGACGATCAGCGCGCTGTCCGCGCCGACCAGCGCCGACTTCGTCAGCCGGCCCAGCGACGGCGGGCAGTCGAGGATCACGAGCTCGTACGGCGTTTCCCGCAGCGGCGTGCGGTGCAGCTCGTCCAGCGCGCGGGAGAAGTTGGCCAGGCGCTCGCTGTCGGCGTCGGGATCGTTGAGCATTTCCAGCTCTTCGGTGCCGACGAGGACGTCGACGTCCTCGCTCCAGACGCTCGGCGCGATGGCGCGTTCCAGCATCTCGCGCGTCGGTGTCTCGAGCACGTCGGCGAGGGTCGCGTCGGTGTACGGCGGGTCGAGCGAGGTCGTGGCGTTGCCCTGCGGGTCGAGGTCCACCACCAGCGTCCGCGTGCCCCTACGCAGGGCGGCGGACGCGATACCGAGAGCGACCGTCGTCTTGCCGACGCCTCCCTTGAGGCTGAGTACGGCGACCGTGTGCACGAAGACCAGCCTACGGGTGCGCGCGAGGGCCGCCGCCGGGCAAGGGGCGTTCACTCGAAGGGAGGAGCCGGGGAGGGGGACCGGGGCGGGCATTACCCTGTGCGGCATGAAGACGGACACCGTGGCCGCCCGGGGTTCGGGCGCCGTTCGCCGAGTGCTCGAGGCCGAGCTGAAGGCCGCCCGCGCCCGGGGCGCCGAGCACCCCCTCGTCGTCGACGTGGGCGGCGGCAGCGGGGGCTGGGCGGTGCCGTTCGCGGCCGCGGGCTGCCGGGTGACCGTCGTCGAGCCGAGCCCGAACGCGCTGGCCACGCTGCAGCGCCGGGCCGAGGAAGAGGGCGTCTCCGAGCTGATCACGGTCGTCGCGGACGACTCGGACGCGCTGGGGCGGTACGTCGAGGCCGGCTCGGCCGACCTGGTGCTGGCGCACGGGCTGCTGGAGATCGTCGACGACCCGGCCGCGGTGCTCACCGCGCTGGCCACGGCGGTCGCGCCCGGTGGAGCGGTGTCGGTGCTGGTGGCCAACCGGCACGCGGCGGTGCTGAACCGCGCGCTCTCGGGCCGGGTGGGGGAGGCCCAGCGGCTGCTCGAGAGCGCGGACGGTATCGCCCCGGGCGACACGGTGCTGCGGCGGTACTCCGCTTCCGGGCTGCGGGCCGACCTGGAGGCCGCGGGCTTGGACGTGACGCTGCTGCAGGGCGACCGGGTGATCTCGGACCTGGTCGGCGGCGACGTTCGCGAGGACGAGCTGGCGGAGTTCGAGCGGGTGGCGGCGGGGTCGCCGGCACTGCGGGACATCGCCGGCCGGCTGCACGCGGTCGCCCGGCTTTCGTAGCGGATTTCCGCCGTGGTGCCGGCGGTCGCCGAAACTGTCGGTGGTGGCCGGTAGCGTCCCGGGCGTGGGGCGAAATGCTGAGCTGCCGGGCGGGATGGGCCGGTTCCGCGTCCGGCCGGGGGAACCGCCGCCGGACGACACCGGGTGCGGGATGCTGCACGTCGACATGGACGCGTTCTTCGTGTCCGTCGAGCTGCGCACCCGGCCCGAGCTGGTCGACAAGCCGGTCGTCGTGTCGGGCGGCGGGCCGCGCGCCGTCGTGGCCGCGGCGAACTACCCGGCGCGGAAGTTCGGCGTGCGCTCGGCGATGCCGTTCTCGACGGCGAAGCGGCTGTGCCCGCACCTGATCAACATCCCACCGACCGGCGGGCTCTACGGCGAGGTCTCCCGCGGCGTGATGGAGATCTTCCGCGAGCTGACCCCGCTGGTCGAGCCGTTGAGCCTGGACGAGGCGTTCCTGGACGTCAGCGGGGCTTTGCGGCGCCTGGGCGCGACACCGGCGTCGCTGGGCGCCCGGATCCGCTCCCGGGTCGAGGCCGAGCACGGGATCACCTGCTCGGTGGGCGTCGCGAAGGTCAAGTTCGTCGCGAAGCTGGCGTCGGGCATGGCAAAGCCGGACGGCATGGTCGTCGTGCCCGCGGCGGAGACGCTGGCGTTCCTGCACCCGCTGCCGGTGTCGGCGCTGTGGGGCGTCGGCGCGCGCACGGAGGAACACCTGCGGCGGCTCGGGCTGGGCACGATCGCCGACGTCGCGGCGTTCCCCCCGGAGCGGCTGAAGAAGTCGCTGGGCGTGGCCGCGGGCGAGCACCTGTACCGGCTCGCGCACGGCGTCGACGAGCGGTCGGTGGTGGTCGACTCACCGGAGAAGTCGATCGGCGCGGAGCACACGTTCGACGTGGACCGGCATTCGCGTGCCGAGCTGGGTCTCGAGCTGCTGCGCCTGGCGTCGCGGGTGGGGGCGACGCTGCGGGAGCGGGGCGTACGCGGCCGGACGGTCTCGATCAAGGTCCGGTTCGCGGACTTCCGCACGATCACCCGCGCCCGCACGCTGGTCTCGGCGACCGACGTGGCGCGCGAGATCCACGCGGTGGCCGTGGCGTTGCTCACGGAGCACGCGCCGACGGGAGCGGTCCGGCTGATCGGGGTGCGTGTCGAGGGGCTCGACACGGGGGAGGAGGGGGAGCAGCTGGTGTTCGACTCCCCGGAGCCCCGGTGGCGCGACGCGGAGGTGGCGGCGGACGTGGCGCGGTCGAAGTTCGGGTCGGCGGCGGTGCGGCCGGCGTCCCTGCTGGGGCCACGGGAGAATTGAGGCGGCCGGAGCGGGCGCGTCGGTGCGCCGGGCTCGGTTTCGCGGTGAAGTGATCGTGGAGTTCGTCTGCCGGCAGGCGGCTCGATCGGCGTCGCGCACTCCGCGTGATCTTCGGCTCGGTGACGTTCCCCCACATCGCCACGCAGGCCGTAAATCGGTCACTTTCGGTGTCGGTGACCGTCCGCAACCCCTCTCCGGCGGGATTTAGCCCAATTCGATCCCTACTGGATGCGGGATCGGGTAGTCGTCCGGGCGCGGGCCTCGTATCCTGGACAGTGCCACCCCGCCTGGGGTTGGCTGTTGGGTCCAGAACGTTGCGCGGCCCGGCGCCCGCGACAGCTGTGCCGGAGGAGGAAAGATGCCACTCTCCGAGCATGAGCAGCGGCTGCTCGATCAAATCGAGCGCGAGCTCTATGCCGAGGACCCCAAGTTCGCATCCACGGTGCGTGGCACCCGGTTGCGTCGCCCCGCTCGCCGACGGCGTATCCAGGGCATCGCCCTGTTCGTAGTGGGCGTGGCCCTGCTGGTGCTGGGCGTGGTGGTGCCGCAGTTCCGGGTGGCCGACATCCCGCTGATCAGCGTGCTCGGGTTCCTCGTGATGTTCTTCGGGGTCATGTTGGCCGTCACATCGATCCGGCACGGCGCCGAATCGGACGGCAAGGGCGGTGGAGCGAGATCTCGCGGGGCCAAGCAGTCGGGCCGCCGCAGCTCCTTCACCCAGCGGATGGAAGAGCGCTTCCGCCAGCGCTTCGAGGAGCAGTAGCGCCGCAAGACCATCGAGATCCGCGTCACGCCTCCCCGGGCGGGACGCGGATCTTCTTGTGTGCTCACCCGGTTTCGCCGCTCCCGCACCGCCCGCGGTGACAACGGGTGACGCCCGGGCGGGTGATCGACGTGATCAGACCCGGAACTCACGTGATCAGAGAGGTATCTCGCGTGATCGAGCGGGCATCACGCGTGATCCGAGGGGCATCAGCGCGATGCCCCTCCAGACACACGTGATGCCCCTCCAGACACACGTGATGCCGGTCTGATCACGCGAGATGCCTGGTGCCGCACACCTCAGTCGCGGTTGCGGAAAAGGGACTTCGGGAACAACCGGCCCTTCCAGGACAGCGGGGCGTTCCGGTGGAGGCTCCGCCGCAGGTGGTCGAACGCCGGGGGGAGCGTCGGGTCGGCGTCGCCGTTCTCGCCGTACCAGGACTTCTCCACCACGCCGATCACCGTGCGCAGACCGTCGCGGCCTTCGTCGTCCAGGTGGTGCTTCGCCGCCAGCTTCTGACCCGCCACGCGGACTGTGTCGCTCGGCGGGATCGGCAGCCCGCGGTCGGCGCACTCGGCCCGCAGCTCGGACCACGCCGCGTCCGCCGCACCCGGGCGCTGCCCGACGATCTCCTGCAGCCGGCGGCGCCGTCCGACGTCGCGAGCCGCCGACGGGCCCAGCAGCCCGGCCAGCAGCAGCACCACGAGCAGGCTGAACCACCAGCCCACCTGCCACGTCAGCACGCCGAGCACCGCCATCCACAACGCGGCGGCGATCAGCGGCAGCCAGTTCTTGAGCACCGCCCCGAGCCCGGTGGCCGCGGGCTCGCGGTCCGGCCGGCCGCGACGCCCGCCGGCCACCACCAGGATCGTCGCCGCCAGCGCGAGCGCCGCCAGCACCCCCGCGAGCACCCACACCCAGGTCGGCGTGCCGTCGTCGACCGCCTGCGGGCCCTGCGCCTGCGGGTTCTGCTCGGTGTCCCGGGGCGCGCCGGTCGGCGCGGCGCTCGACTGGACCGTGCTCGGCGCGATCTGGGTGTCGTCGGGCTGGTTGCCGTCCTGCGAACCGGCCTGCAGGTACGACGGGGTGATGCCGCGGCCGTCCGACAGTGGCGTCGGGTCGAACGTCACCCAGCCCTTGCCGCCGAAGTACGCCTCGACCCACGCGTGCGCGTCCTGGGTGCTGATCGACAGGTAGTCGTTGACCGGCACCCCGGGCGTGAACCCGATGGCCACTCGCGACGGGATGCCCGCGACCCGCAGCATCACGGCCATCGCCGACGCGAACTGCTCGCAGAAGCCGCGCTTGCCGTTGAGGATGAAGTCCGCGAGCGCGTCGGCGTCGTTCGCCGGCGCGGTCTTCGTGTCGTAGACGAACCCGTTCTGCGCCGTGAAGTACCGCCAGATCGCCGACGCCTTGTCGAAGTCGTTGGACGCGCCCTCGATCAGCTGCTGCGTCTTCGCGCGGACGCGATCGTCGACGCGGTCGATCTGCGTGTAGCGCGGCGGCAGGTCGTCGACCTGCGGGGTCACGCGCAGCTCCTGGGCCGTGGGCTCCTTCAGCGACGCGTATTCGGTGTAGGACGGCGGAGCCTCGCTGCGCGTCGTGAACACCGTGCCGCTGACCTGGTCGTAGAGGTAGCCGTTGGGGGCGCCGTCGATCACCCGCGGCGCGCCGTACACCGGCAGCCAGTTGTCGCGCCAGCTGGCCGGCTCGACGTCGATCTTGCGCGCGGCACCGCTGCCGTCGTCGCCCGGGGCGGCCGGCAGCTGCGGCCCGACCGGGACGCCCTGCTGCGAACGGCCTTCGTCGTGCAGGCCCCAGCCCTTGTTGGGGTAGTAGGTGTCCAGCGTCATCGCGCGCATCAGCCGCCGGTCGGTGCCGAGGCCGCGGACCTTGAACAGCTCGCGGTTGGACCCCTGGTCGAGCATGCCGCGCAGCTCGGTGAACGGCTGGATGCCGAACCCGCCGGCGCCCGCGCCGGGGCCGTCGCCGCCGTTGCCGAACGGGATCCGCCCGACCGTGCCGACCCAGGTGATCGCGCCGCCGAAGAGACCGAGCACGATCGCCGCGGCCACGACCGCGACCGGCGCGGACAGCACACCCGGCTTGCCGCTGCGCCCGGGTGCTTCCCGGGTCCGCCAGCGTCGGTGCCGGTGGTTGCCGTCGACGGCCAGCAGGCCGGCGAACGCCGCCCCACCGAGCAGGAAGGTCCACCACGGCAGCATTTCTTCGCTCAGCGCGGCGGGCACGGCGTAGACGCAGAGCAGCACGAGCCCGGTCGCGGCGGGGGCCGCGGCGGCCACCGTCAGCGTGTCGACGAGCACGGCGACCAGGCCGACGAGGATGGTCACCAGGCACAGGATCGGCTGGCTGCCCTCGACCGGCGGCAGCCCGACGCGAATCTGCTCGGCGGCGGCCGAGAGCGTGTTCCCGATCTCGCCGAACGCCTCCGGACCGGGGATGACCTGCAGGATCCCGTGCGTGGTGAACGCGCCGGTGATCAGGAAGAGCAGCACGAGCAGCTGGCCGAGGCCGACGAGCACGGTCGGCACCTGCAGCGACCGCAGCGCGAGGCCGGTCGCGGCGATCAGCAGCACGGCGACGAACAGGTAGCCGAACCAGGCCAGGCCCGAGACGACGCTGGTCACGGAGGTCGCGGCGCAGAGCGTGGCAATCCCGGCGGCGGACGGCGCGAGCAGGCTGCCCCGCCAGGCGGAGAGCGGGTGCTGCGAGGAGGGGCGCTTCGCCGGGCGCGGCGGGGCGGCGGTGCTCATCGGGAACCGCCGATCGGCGCTGGGGTGGCGGGGTGGTGGTCGCGCGGGCTCGTCGTGAGCCGCGGGACGGTGCTCACCGGGAGGCCGTGCCGGGCTTGCGTGCTCATCGCGGACCGCCGATCAGCGTGCCGCGGCGGGCGCCGCTGCGGCACAGCTCTGCCCACACCTGGGGCATCGGCGAACCCGGCCCGGCGATCACCACGCCCCAGCCGGACGCGCGCAGCAGCGCCGCCGAGTCCTCCGTGGCCGCCGCCCTCTGCTCCGGTGCGGTCACCCCGGCCGACCAGGTGGGCGTGTCGAGCAGGACAGCCAGGCTGCGGATGCCGCGCGGGCGGAACTGGGCCAGCTCGTGCACCGCCTCCGTGCTGACCGTGCCGAGCACCGCGATCATCTCCTGGCCGTCGGCCGGGTCGCTGGCCAGCGTGATGTCGCGTTGGTGGGCGGGCTGCAGCGCGGCCAGCGCGTCGAGCACCACGTGGTCGTAGTGGTCGCCGCCGTCGCCGGGGGTGTCGGCGAGCGTCACGCCGTGCTCGCTGACCAGGCGGACGCGGTGCCCGGCCCGGCGCAGGTGCAGCGCGGCCGACGCGGCGAAGGACACCGCCCACTCCAGGCTGGCGGCCGGGCCGCTGCCGTGGTGGGCGGCCGCGCGGTGGTCGAGCAGCACCGTCGTGCCGCCGCGCCACGGCCGTTCCTCGACGCGCACCATGATCTCGTCGCGGCGGGCTGTCGAGCGCCAGTGGACCTTGCGCAGGTCGTCGCCCTGGCGGTACTGGCGGACGATCACGTCGGCCTCGCCCTGCCCGGCGTGCAGCCGGACCGTGCCGTCGTCGCCGACGCCGATGCCCGCGCCGCTCGGCAGGCCCCACAGCGGGACCACCCGGGGCACCACGACCAGCCGCGAGTGCCCGATCAGCTCGCGCTCGAACTCGCACAGCCCGAAGGGGTCGGTGATGGTCGCGCGCAGCGGCCCGACCTGCTGGATCCCGCGCAGCACCGGCTGCAGCGGGTAGCGCAGCGCCACCCGCCGGTCGTGCGGGAGGCGTTCGACGACGAACCGCGGCCGCGAGCCCAGCGCGTACGGCACGCCGTCCTCGAGGAGGATCTCGCCGGCCGGCAGCCGCCCGCTGCGCCACAGTTCCAGCTGCACCTCGCCGGCGCCGCCGACCGCGACGCGCTGGGGGTGCAGCGCGCGAGTGGCGCCGATGCGCAGCCGGGTCGCCGAGATGAACACGGCGACCAGCAACGGCAGCGCCACCACGAAGACGGCGACCCGCAGCAGGTCGCGTTCGTTGAGCACGAACGAGCACACCGCGGCCGCCAGCCCCGCGGCCAGCAGGCAGCGGCCGCGGGTGGTCAGGCCGGACAGGGCACGCAGCACGTCGTCCTTCTCCCCTTCGAGGGCGGTTACTGTGCAGTTGGTGCCAATCCGACCACAGTCACGGCCGGATGGCTTTTGCGGCGATGGACAAGTTCCGCTCCGGGGCCGGCCTACTTTTGGGTCGGATTTGCACCGGGCCGCGAGCCCTGCGGCACCGGCACCCGGTGCAGCACCGCCCGCACGACGTCGGTCGCCGACCGGCGCGCCGCGTGGGCCTCGGTGGTCAGCACCAGGCGGTGCGCCAGCACCGGCACGGCGACCGTGTGCAGGTCGTCCGGGACGACGTAGTCGCGGCCCGAAAGCGCCGCCTGCGCCCGCGCCGCGCGGACGAGGTGCAGCGTCGCGCGCGGGGACGCGCCGAGCCGGATCTCCGGGACCTGGCGGGTGGCCGAGACGACGTCGACGGCGTAGCGGCGGACTTCCGGCGCCATGTGCACGCCGCGGACCGTCTCGATCAGCCGGTGCACGGTCTCGCCGTCGGAAACCGGCTGCAGGTCGTCCATCGGGTTGTGCCCGGCGTGCTCGTCGACCATGGCCAGCTCGGCCTGCTGGTCGGGGTAGCCGATGGAGACCCGCGCGGTGAACCGGTCGCGCTGGGCTTCCGGCAGCGCGTAGGTGCCTTCCATCTCGATCGGGTTCTGGGTGGCGATCACCATGAACGGCTCGTCGAGGTGGTACGTCGAGGTGTCGACGGTGACCTGGTGCTCTTCCATGCACTCCAGCAGCGCCGACTGCGTCTTCGGCGAGGCGCGGTTGATCTCGTCGCCGACCACGATGTTCGCGAACACCGGGCCGGGCCGGAACTCGAACCCGCCGCTCTGCCGGTTGTAGATGGATACGCCGGTGACATCGCTCGGCAGCAGGTCCGGGGTGAACTGGATGCGGCTGACGGTGCAGTCGATCGACCGGGCGAGGGCCTTGGCCAGCGACGTCTTGCCGACGCCGGGCACGTCCTCGACCAGGAGGTGGCCTTCGGCGAGCAGCGTGACCAGCGCGATCCGGATGACGTCGGGCTTGCCGACCAGCACCCGCTCCACGTTCGCGGCGATGCGCCGCGCGGTTTCGTGCAGTTCGTCCAGCGACACTCTCGCGGGACGGCCGGCGGCCCGGCCGTTACCCGTGGACTCCGCCGGGTAAGGCGGCCGTCCGGATGCCTGCTCGCCCGATCCGGGCGCCGCAGACTGGATTCTCGACGTCACTCGACCTCCTGGTGGCGCATGGCCGCGCGCACTGTGCGCACCGCCGGGCCCGAACGGCCCCCATCGCTGCTGTCCGCGCGCAGCGACCAGCCTTCCATCCAGTGTGTCAAACCCGGGCGAACCTGGGGGCGGAACCCCGCGAAGCCCGGGGCATCACGCCCGGCACGTCGGTTGATGACACTGCGCAAGCAGCGACGATACCCCGAACGGGTGTGTTGTCACCCGATTCTGGGCGCTCCCGCTGACACCCCGCTCTGTTCTATGCTCCGATACGAGTTCGCCCGGCTACAGAGAGGCGTAACCGCTCATGAGCGAGGTGCGGCAGCAGTCGTACGACGTCCGCGGGTTCGCGGTCGCGCCCGAGCTGGCGACGGACGCCTACGCGAAGATCGGCGCCCTGCAGGACGTCGTCGGCGAGATGGTCCGCGAGGCGAAGGTGCTCGGCCGGACCGTGCCGCTCGGCGGCGGGTACGCGGGGGAGATCGGCAAGTTCATGGCCGAGTACGGCATCGGCGGGCGCGGCTCGGCCGTGCAGCAGCTGACCGCGTTCGGCAAGGAGCTCGAGACGTTGAAGCACCGGATCGGCACGGCGCTGGCGAAGTACCAGCACGCCGACGAGCAGGCGGCCGAAGGGGTGGACTGCACGGGTGGCTGACCGGATGCGACTGCTGTGGGTACCCGTCTTTCTCGTGCTGGTCGCCGGGTGTGGGCAGCAGCGAGCCGCCGAGCCGGCCGCCGCCGGGCACGCTTCGGCCCTCGCCTCCGCGACGGCCGGGAAGCCGCCCGTCGTCGCGTGGACCGGCCTCGCCGCGATCGACCCCTGCACGCTGCTGGACCCGCAGGACCGCTCGACCGCGGGGGTGAGCGTCCTGGGCAAGCCCAAGGAGATCGCCGGCGCCCGCGCGTGCGACTGGACGGTGCCCGGCACCTTCGGCGTCACCGTGACCCTCAGCGAGACCGACGGCCTGGCCGACCTCGAGGTCGCGAAGAAGACGGCCACGAAGACCAAGGTCGGCACCCACCCGGCGCTGCAGGTCGCGGACAAGAAGGCCGCCGACGGCACCTGCGCCGTGCTGCTCGGGGTGGGCGACGCCGCCAGCGTCCAGATCGACGTCAGCAACACCGGCTTCTCGGACACCCCGCTCGCGTGCCGCCGCGCGGGCACGGTGGCCGGGCTGGTCGAGCCCAAGCTGCCCTGAACCCGGGAGGTGCGCCGTGTCCGAACCCCCTGTGCCCGCCGCGAGGTACGAGGCCTACAGCCACGAGGCGATGGCCGCGGAGGTCGAGCGGGACAACGACCCGGTCGCCGCGGGCGAGGCGGCCGCGCGCTGGGAGGGGCTGGCGAAGCGGCTGCACGAGTCGACCGCCGACCTCGCCGGGCTGATCGCGTCCTCGCAGGAGAACTGGCGCGGCGCCGCGGGGGACGCGGCGCGCGAGGCCGTGAGCCGGGCCGCCCGGTGGCTTTCGCACTCGGCCGCCGTCTCGGCGTCGGTGGGCGGCGCGGTCGGCGCGCAGGCGGACGCGGCCGCGCGGGCCCGCGCGGACATGCCGCCGCCGGTGACCTACGACCCGGCGTCGATGATCCGCGACGCCGCCTCGTCCGGGAACGTGCTCGTCCTGGCCGGGCTGGCCGACGAGATGGCGGCCCGCCGCGCCGAGGCGGAAGCCGCGCGGCAGAAGGCGATCGACGTGCTGCGGACCCGCGACGCGGCCCTGCGCGGCCACGTGCCGGCCGAGACGTTCGCGGACCCGCCCACGCTGGGGCCGGCTTGATCCGCGTCTCGGCGTCGGCGTTCGACATCCTCTGGACCGACCTCGGCCACGACCGTCCGCCGGAGCCGCTGACGGTCCGCAGCGTCGGCGGGACCGACGAGGAACGCGCCGAGGTGCGGAAGGCGGTTTACGAGAACCTCGCCGAGCGCGGTCTGTACGACGGCTCGCTGGCACCGGAGCTGGCCGCGCGCCTGGACCTGCTGGCGGGCGGCGAGGTGTTCGTGGCGTGCGAGGCGCTGGCGGACATGACGGCACCGGCCCCGTTCCGCGCGGTGACGGCGACCCGCGGCCGCCGCGGCGTGCTGGCGACCCAGCCGGAGCAGACGATCGGCCTGGACTCGATCGGCTCGGGCGAGCTGTGCACGGCACTCGTCGACGTGTTGCCGGAGTTGACGGCGGGGCCGGGCTACGGGGTCAACCTCGCGGCGTCGGCGCTCGCGGAGGCTTCCGGCCCGGCTTCGGGTTCGGCTTCCGCTTCCGCGCAGCAGCAGGAGGTCCTGGCGATCCAGGCCCGGCCGGTGTACGCGGCGGGACAGTTCAGCGTGAGCCGGCGGGCGGCGTCGGGCCGAGTGTCCCGGGTGGGCGGGCTGACGTGGTTCGACACGGACGTCGGGGCGTACTGCGCGACCAAGACGCCGGGGCGGGGTGGGCAGGAGTGGGTGAACGTGACCCCGGTCGACAGCGCCCGGCTCGCGTCCCGCATCGCCTCCCTCCTCACCCCGGAAGACTGAGCCCGCGGGGGCATCACGCGTGTCCAGCGAGGCATCACGCGTGATTGAAGGGGCATCACGCGTGACTGGAGGGGCATCACCCGTGATTGCGGGGTCGACACACTGCGGCGGTGCCGTGTCGACCTCCGGATCACGGGTGATGCCTGCTGGGTCACGCGTGATGCCCGGCTGATCACGTGGGGGTCCCCACTGGGACCCACCTCTTGCCCCCACCGGGCCCCACCCGGGCTCCCCACCGGGCCCCACGGAACAGCCTGTGGGTTCTTTCGCGGCCGTTATGCGGACGCATGGGGTACAGCTGAGGTTGCTCCGGCCCCCGGCGCGGGGGATCTTGGGCACCGTGCCCCACCGCACCCCCCACCGGCCCCCACCCTGCTGACCTGCGCAAACAAAGCACTCGACGGAGTGAGTCGCCGGTTTCACGCGTTGACTGTGGTGAAAAGTGGGGTACGGTGGTGGCCAGTGGGGCGGAAGGGAAGCCCCGTAGCCGCAGTCAGTGGTCCGCCACCGGTCGCGGTAGGGAGGTGGAGGCCGTGTTCCTCGGCACCCACACCCCGAAACTGGACGACAAAGGGCGGCTCGCGCTGCCCGCGAAGTTCCGTGACGCCTTGGCGGGTGGGCTGATGGTCACCAAGGGGCAGGATCACTGCCTCTTCATCTTCCCCCGTGCCGAGTTCGAGCAGATGGCGCGCAAGGTCGCCGACGCCCCGTTCACCAACGAGGCGGTCCGGGCCTACCAGCGCTACCTGTTCGCGGGCACGGACGAGCAACGACCGGACGGCCAGGGGCGCATCAGCATCGCGTCCGAGCTCCGCCGCTACGCGGGGCTCAGCAAGGACTGCGTGGTGATCGGGGCGATCACCAGGCTCGAGATCTGGGACGCCCAAGCGTGGCAGGGCTACCTGGAAGAACACGAAGACAGCTACGCGAAGGCTCGAGAGGAAGTACTGCCGGGCGTCTTCTAGGCGTGCGGTCGCGGTGCACCTTCGTCGTCGGGGGACGAAGAGGTTCGCCGCCCGCGCCGTGGGAGACGCCCACCCGGATGCCGTGAGGCCTCTGTCCGCTCAACAGCCCTGGTGCACCTTCCCCGGTACCAGGTCGGCAGCGGGCGGACAGGGACCTGACGGCATCCGCCATATTTCCCCCGGGCCGACCAGGCGAGAAAGGGGGAGGGAACATGACGGCACCCGAACACGTCCCGGTGCTGCTCGACCGCATCGTCGAGCTGTTCACTCCCGTGTTCGCCGAGCGCGACGGCGTCCTCGTGGACGCGACCGTCGGCCTCGGCGGCCATTCCGACGCCCTCCTCGACGCCTTCCCGCGCATGCGCCTCGTCGCGCTCGACCGGGATCCGGCCGCGCTGGAGAAGTCCGGCGAACGCCTCGCCCGCCACGGCGACCGCGTCCACCTCGTGCACACCGTCTACGACGGACTCCCCGAAGCCCTCGCCGGGCTGAAGATCGCCAAGGCCGACGGCATCCTGTTCGACCTCGGCGTCTCTTCGATGCAGCTGGACCGCGCCGAGCGCGGCTTCGCCTACTCGAAGGACGCGCCGCTCGACATGCGGATGGACCCGACCACCGGGTTCACCGCCGCCGACGTCCTCAACACCTACGCGCCCGGCGAGCTGATCCGGATCCTGCGGGACTACGGCGAGGAGCGGTTCGCGCAGCGGATCGTCCGGTCCGTCGTGAACGCCCGCGAGAAGGAGCCGTTCACCATGAGCGGCCGCCTGGTCGAGCTGCTCTACGACGCCGTGCCGGCGGCCAGCAGGCGGACCGGCGGGCACCCGGCCAAGCGGACGTTCCAGGCGCTGCGGATCGAGGTCAACGGCGAGCTGGAGGTGCTCCGCCGGGCCATGCCCGCCGCGCTGGGCGCGCTCGCCGTGGGCGGGCGGATCGTCGTCGAGTCCTACCAGTCCCTGGAAGACCGGCTGGTCAAGCAGGCGCTGGCCGAGCTCGCGAAGTCCCGCACCCCGGAGGGACTCCCGGTCGAGCTGCCGGGACACGGACCGGAGCTGAGGCTGCTGACCCGGGGCGCCGAAAAGGCCGGCGAAGAGGAGACCGAACGAAACCCGCGCGCCGCTTCGGTGCGGTTGCGGGCCGCAGAGAGGATCGGAGAGCCGCGATGACCGCTCCCGCGAAGTCCCGCCGCCCGGCCGCGCCGGCGACGCGGGGCCGCAGCGAGGCCGCCCGCACCTCGACCACCGTCGAGCCGGACCCGCAGACCACCGAGCCGGGCAAGGCCGCGCCGCGCCGCGCGTCGCGAGGCCGCACGTCCGCGGCCGAGCGTGCCTACGCGCGCCGTGCCCAGCGAGCCGACCTGCTCAAGGAGCGCGAGCCGCGGCCCGCGCCGAAGACCGCCGAGCCGGGCGAGGCTCGCGAGTCCACGGTCCGGCTCAAGCTGCGCCTGCCGAAGTCGCGCGCGTCGTTCGTGCTGCTGATGATGGCGCTGCTGGCCGCCGGCGTGGCGACCACGCTCTGGCTGACCACGCAGGCGATCGCCGACTCCTACCGGCTCGAGCAGTTGCGCACGACCAACTCGAACCTGGCCGAGACGAAGGAACAGCTGCAGCGCGACGTCGCGAAGGCCGAGTCGCCCGCGTCGCTGGCCCCCGCGGCCCAGCAGCTGGGCATGGTGCCGGGCGGCGACCCGGCGCGCATCCTCGTGGGCCCGGACGGGAAGACCTCGCTCGTCGGCGAGCCCAAGAAGGCCAAGGCGGACGCGCCGGCGGTGCCCGTCGCGCCGCCGGCCGCGCCCGCCGCGGGCACGCAGTCGCAGCAGGGCGTGCCGATCGAGGGCGACCAGCCCGCCGTGCCCGCCGACGAGCAGCCCGCGCCGCCGGCGCAGCCCGGAGGCGGCCAGTGATGGCTTCGAGCCGGGGACAGGCCCGCGCGCGCACCACCGGGAGCGCGCGGCGGACCTACGCCGCCGGGACGCGCAGCGCGACCGCGCGCCGGGGCAACGGCGGGAACCGCAGCCGGTTCTCCGCCGTGCGCCTCATCCTGGTCGCCCTGCTGCTCGTCGCCGGCGTGAAACTGGTGCAGGTGCAGTGGTTCGACGCTGCGGCGCTCTCGGCCGCGGCCGAGAAGCAGCGCGCCCAGACCATCGACATCCCCGCCCAGCGCGGGTCCATTGTGGACCGCAACGGCGCCAAGCTGGCGTTCAGCGTCGAGGTGCGCTCGCTGTCGGTGAACCTCAAGGCGCTGCACAAGAGCATGGACGACTTCGCCACCAAGAACCCCGGCACGAAGAAGACGTTCGACGCCGAGACCGCCGCGGCCGCGAAGTACATCGCCGCCAAGGTGCCGAACCAGCTGACCGAGCAGCAGCTGCTGGACCTGTTCCACAAGCAGGCGTCCTTCACCTACCTCGAGCACAACGTCGAGCCGTCGGTCGCCGCCGACATCGTCAAGAAGTTCGCGTGGATCGGCGTCGAGAAGCGCGCCCTGCGCGAGTACCCGGGCGGCAGCCTCGCGTCCAACATCGTCGGCGCCGCGAACTGGCGCTCCGACGACCCGGACGTGTCCAAGCACAACCTGCACGGCCTGGTCGGGCTGGAGCAGCTCCGCGACAACGACCTGGCAGGCACCCCGGGCCGGATGCTGGTCAACACCAAGAACGGCAGCGACAACGTCGTCATCCCGGGTACCGAGCGCGATCTGCAGGCCGCCGTGCCGGGGTCGGACCTCGAGCTGACCATCGACTCCGACCTGCAGTACGAGGTGCAGCGCCAGCTTTCGGACTACGTCCAGCAGTCGCACGCCAAGGGCGGCCAGGCGGTCGTCATGGACGCCAAGACCAGCGAGGTCTACGCGCTGGCCAACAACACGTCGTTCGACCCCAACGACCAGTCCACCTGGACGGCCGACGACCTGGCCAACCCCGCGGTCACCACGCCGTTCGAACCGGGTTCGGTCAACAAGATCGTCACCGCAACCGGGGCGATCGACTACGGCATCGCGACCCCGGAGTCGACCGTCCAGGTGCCCGGCCAGCTGCAGGTCGCCGACAAGACCGTGCACGACGCCTGGACGCACGGGACGCAGACGTTCACCACCACCGGGATCTTCGCCAAGTCGTCCAACATCGGCACGCTGCTGCTGGCGCAGAAGATCGGTGAGGACCGCTACCTCGACCTGCTCAAGAAGTTCGGCCTCGGCCAGCGCACCGGCGTCGGCCTGCCCGGTGAGAGCGCGGGCCTGGTGCCGCCGCGCAGCCAGTGGTCGGCGACGACCTTCGGCAACCTGCCGATCGGGCAGGGCCTGTCGATGACCGTGCTGCAGATGGCCGGGCTGTACCAGACGATCGCGAACGACGGCCTGCGCGTCGAACCCCGGATCGTCAAGGCGAAGGTGAACCCGGACGGCACGACGGTGCCCGAGCCGGCGCCGAAGACGGTGCAGGTGGTGCCCCCGCAGACGGCGAAGACGGTGCGCGACATGATGCGCGCGGTCGCGCAGAACGGCAAGGGTGTGCAGAAGGGCACCGCGCCGACGGCGGCGGTCGAGGGCTACCAGGTCTCCGGCAAAACCGGCACCGGCCAGCAGATCGACCCGCGGAACAAGGGCTACAGCGACCACCTCTACAACATCACCTTCGCCGGCATCCTGCCCGCGGACCACCCGAGGTTCGTGGTCGGCATCCGGCTGGACGCGCCCGACACGACGCTGCCGGTGGGACACTCCGCGGCGCCGCTGTTCCACAGCATCGCCTCGTACCTGACGCAGCGGTACCAGATCCCGCTGTCGGACGGGCCGTCGCCGGAGGTCCCGCTCATCGTGCCGTAGGCACAGTCCGTGAAGGCCCCCTCACCTGCGTGAGGGGGCTTTTCCGCGTCCAACGTCCACATCGGTCCCAAGCGCCGGGGAAAGTGTTGCGGCGCAACGGGGTGCGGGCCGCCGTCTAGCACATCTGCCTCAGCCGCGCGCAATCGCCGTACCGCGTGCGGGCCCCCCGAACGCCCGCCGGTAGCCTCTTGGCCGTGTCCGTGTCATCGTCCAGTTCCCAGGTGCCGGAAAGCCCGGTGAAAGCGGTCCCCGCGCCGCCGCGCCCGGCGCGCATCGACCCGGTCCCGCTGGCGACCCTCCTCGCCAGGGCGGACGCGCGGCTGATCGCCGACCGTCCCGACGCCGCCGAGCTCACCGTCACCGGCACCACCCTGCGCGCGCAGCACGTGCTGCCCGGCGACCTCTTCGCCGCCCTGCCCGGCGCGCGGGCCCACGGGGCCGACTTCAGCGACCAGGCGATCGCCGCGGGCGCCGTCGCGGTCCTCACCGACGCCGACGGGGCCGAGCGCCCCGCGCTGCGCGACGCCGGCGTCCCGATCCTCGTGCACGCCGACCCGCGCGCCGCCCTCGGCGAGATCGCCGCCTGGATCTACGGGGAGCCGTCGCTGCGGCTGGCCGTCCTCGGCGTCACCGGGACCTCGGGCAAGACCACGACGTCCTACCTGGTCGACGCCGGCCTGCAGGCGGCCGGTCTGACCACCGGCCTGATCGGCACCGTGGAGACCCGGATCGCCGGTGAGCGGCTGGTCAGCGGGTTCACCACGCCGGAGGCGCCGGACCTGCAGGCGCTGCTCGCGGTGATGCTGGAGCGCGGCGTCACGCACGTGCCGATGGAGGTCTCCAGCCACGCGCTCGCGCTGGGCCGCGCCAACGGCACCCGGTTCGCGGTCGGCGCCTTCACCAACCTCTCCCAGGACCACCTGGACTTCCACAAGGACATGCAGGAGTACTTCGCCGCGAAGTCGCTGCTGTTCGACGGCCGCTCGACCACCGAGGTCGTCGTGGTCGACAGCGCCTGGGGCCAGGCCCTGCTCACGCCGCAGACGGTCACGGTGACCACCGACCCCGGCACCGACGCGGCGTGGAAGGCCACCGACCTGCAGGCCACCCCGCACGGCGAGCAGACGTTCACCCTGCACGGCCCGGACGGCCTCAGCGCGCCCGCGCGGATTCCGCTGCCCGGCGAGTTCAACGTCGCCAACGCCGTGCTCGCCGCCGCGATCCTCAGCACGGCCGGGGTGGGCCTCGAGCACATCGTCGCCGGGCTCGCCCAGGTGCAGGTGCCGGGCCGGATGGAACGCGTCTACGTCGGCCAGGAGTTCACCGCCGTCGTCGACTACGCCCACAAGCCGGCCGCGGTCGCCCAGGGCCTGGACGCGCTCCGGGCTCGCACCGAAGGCCGGATCATCACCGTGCTCGGCTGCGGCGGCGACCGCGACACCGCCAAGCGCCCGATGATGGGCGAGGCGGCGGCCCGCCGCAGCGAGGTCCTGATCGTCACCGACGACAACCCGCGCTCCGAAGACCCGGCGGCGATCCGTGCCGCGATGCTCGCCGGCGCCCGCGCTGTCGGGCCCGCCGAAGGTGGCGAGATCGTCGAAATCGGCGACCGCCGCGAAGCCATCGAGCACGCCGTCGCGCTCGCCGGGCCGGGCGACATCGTCTTCCTCGCCGGCAAGGGGCACGAGTCCGGCCAGGAGGCCGGCGGCGTCGTGCACCCGTTCTCCGACCGCGACGAGCTGGCCGCGGCCATCCGCAACAAACTCGAGGTGAGTGTGTGATCGTGCTCAGCCTGGCCGAGATCGCCGACGTCGTCGGCGGCCGGCTGCACCGCGCCGACCCGGGCACGCAGGTGACCGGCAGCGTGGAGTTCGACACCCGGAAGCTCACACCCGGCGGCCTGTTCGTCGCCCTGCCGGGGGAGAAGGTCGACGGCCACGACTTCGCCGCGCAGGCCGTCGAGGCCGGTGCCGTGGCCGTGCTGGCCGCCCGCGAAGTGGACGCGCCCGCGATCGTCGTCCCGCCCCTGGCCCCGGGCGAGGCCCACGAGCGGTCGGTCGCGCTGACCGGCGACACGGACGGCTCCGGCGCCGCGGTGCTCGCCGCCCTGGCCAAGCTCGCCCGGTTCGTCGTGCAGCGCCTCTCCGAGGGCACCCTGACCGTCGTCGGCGTCACCGGCTCGTCCGGCAAGACGTCCACGAAGGACGTCATCGCGCAGCTGCTCGAGCCGCTCGGCCCGACGGTCGCGCCGCCCGGGTCGTTCAACAACGAGCTGGGCCACCCCTGGACCGCCCTGCGGGCCGACGCGCGGACCCGGCACCTGGTGCTGGAGCTGTCCGCGCGCGGGCCGGGGCACATCGCCCACCTCGCCGAGATCGCGCCGCCGAAGATCGGCGTGGTGCTCAACGTCGGCACCGCGCACGTCGGCGAGTTCGGCTCGCGCGAAGGCATCGCGAAGACCAAGGGCGAGCTGGTCGAGGCCCTGCCCGAGGACGGCGTCGCGATCCTCAACCTCGACGACCCGCTGGTCGCCGCCATGGCGAGCCGCACCAAGGCCCGCGTCGTGTTCGTCGGCGAAAGCGCCTCGGCGCAGGTCCGCGCGGAGAACATCACCCTCGACGACGAGGCCCGAGCGTCCTTCCGGCTGGTCACGCCGGCCGGCGAAGCCGACGTCACGCTGCCGCTGCACGGCGAGCACCACGTCGGCAACGCGCTGTCCGCCGCGGCCGTCGCCCTCGAGCTGGGCTCGACCCCGGCCGAGATCGCCACCGGGTTGTCGAACCTCGAACGGCGCTCGGCGCGGCGCATGGAGGTCGTCACCCGGCCCGACGGCGTCACGATCCTCAACGACTCCTTCAACGCCAACCCCGAGTCGATGCGGGCCGGCCTGAAGGCCCTCGCGGCGATGACGCGGGAGAGCGGCCGCCGGTCCTGGGCCGTGCTCGGCGTGATGGGCGAGCTCGGCGCGGACGCGGTCACCGCGCACGACGAGATCGGCCGCCTGGTCGTCCGGCTCAACATCGCCAAGCTCGTCGTGATCGGCCCCGAGGCGGCGGCGATGCACCAGGGCGCGCACCAGGAAGGCTCCTGGGGCGAGGAATCGACTCTGGTACCCGACGTCGAGGCCGCGATCGCCCTGCTGCATGATCAGCTCCGCCCGGGGGACGCAGTGCTGGTGAAAGCCTCCAAGGCCGCCGGCCTCTGGCGGGTCGCCGAAGCCCTGCTCGAACCGCGGGAAACCGACAACTCCGAGAATCGCTCGAACGGTGGTGACGCGTGATCAGCATCCTGATCGCGGCCGGGGCGGGCCTGCTGATCTCCATCCTGCTCACGCCCTACCTGATCCGGGTGTTCTCCCGGCAGGGCTTCGGCCAGGAGATCCGTGAGGAAGGCCCGCAGGGACACAAGTCCAAGCGCGGTACGCCGACGATGGGTGGCGTCGCGATCATCATCGCGATGGTCGTCGGGTACTTCGCCGCGCACTTGATCAACTGGATGTTCAACTCCCGCAGCGGCGCGCCGACGGCCTCCGGGCTGCTCGTGCTGATGCTCGCGGTGGGCCTGGGGATCGTCGGGTTCCTCGACGACTTCATCAAGATCCGCAAGCAGCGCAACCTCGGGCTGAACAAGACCGCGAAGCTGGTCGGCCAGCTGGTGGTCACCATCGCCTTCGCGGTCCTGGCGCTGAACTTCGCGGACTCGCGCGGCATCACACCGGCGTCGGAAAGCCTTTCCTACGTCCGCGACCTCGCGCTGATCACCTTCCCCTCGGTGATCTTCGTGATCTTCTGCTACATCGTGATCTCCGGCTGGTCGAACGCGGTGAACTTCACCGACGGTCTCGACGGCCTGGCCGGCGGCTCGGCGGCGATGGTGCTGGCGACCTACGTCGTGATCGCGTTCTGGCAGGAGCGGCTGAACTGCGCCAACGGCCCGGCGCCCGCCTGCTACGACGTCCGCGACCCGCTCGACCTGGCGGTGGTCGCCGCCGCGGCCGCCGGCGCCTGCGTCGGGTTCCTCTGGTGGAACGCGGCCCCGGCGAAGATCTTCATGGGCGACACCGGCTCGCTGGCTCTCGGCGGCCTGGTCGCCGGGCTGTCGATGACGACCCGCACCGAGCTGCTCGCCATCGTCATCGGCGGCCTGTTCATGGTCGAGATGATCTCGGTGGTCGCGCAGATCGCGGTGTTCCGGACGACCCGGCGAAGGCTGTTCCGGATGGCGCCGTTCCACCACCACTTCGAGCTCGCCGGGTGGGCGGAAACCACGGTGATCATCCGGTTCTGGCTGCTGTCCGCGATCTGCTGCATGTTCGGGCTCGGCCTGTTCTACAGCGAGCAGCTGGGCTTCGGCGGCTGACATGGACATCGCCGGTCGTCACGTCCTGGTCGCCGGTGCGGGGGTCACCGGCAAGTCGATCGTGCCCGTCTTGGTCGACCTCGGCGCTCGCGTCACGGTCACCGACGGCAACGCCGAGCGCCTGGCCGAGCTGGACGGCCTGGGTGCCGAGCTGGTGCCCGGGCTGACCGAGCCGCCGTCCGACGTCGTCCTGGTCGTCACCAGCCCCGGCTGGCGGCCGACGTCGCCGCTGCTGGTGGCCGCCGCCGAGGCGGGTGTCGAGGTGATCGGCGACGTCGAGCTGGCCTGGCGGGTCGGGCAGCTGCGCGAGCACCCGCCGTCGTGGCTGGTGGTCACCGGCACCAACGGCAAGACGACCACCGTCGGCATGCTGGAGTCGATCCTCAAGTCGGCCGGCTCCAACGCCGTGGCCTGCGGGAACATCGGCTACGCGGCCCTCGACGCGGTGCGCGCGGGCTACAACGTGCTGGCCGTGGAGCTGTCGAGCTTCCAGCTGCACTGGTCCTCGACCCTCGCCCCGGACGCGGCCGTGGTGCTCAACCTGGCCGAGGACCACATCGACTGGCACGGCTCGATGGACTCCTACGCCGCCGCCAAGGGCCGCGTGTACACCCGCGCCAAGGTCGCCGTGCACAACGCCGACGACGAGTGGTCGACGCGGATCGCCGGCGAGCACGCGCCCGAGAGCGCCCGCCGCGTCGGCTTCCGGCTGGACACCCCGGCCGCCGACGAGCTGGGCCTGGTCGAAGACCTGCTGGTCGACCGCGCTTTCGTCGCCGACCCGGCGAACAGCGCCGAGGAGCTCGCCACGCTGTCGGACGTCCGCCCGGCCGGCCCGCACAACGTCTCCAACGCCCTCGCCGCGGCCGCGCTGGCCCGGGCCCACGGCGTCCCGCCGGAGGCCGTGCTGAAGGGCCTGCGCGAGTACCAGCCGGCGCCGCACCGGGCCGTCGAGGTGGCCGAGGTCGCCGGGGTCCGGTACGTCAACGACTCGAAGGCGACCAACCCGCACGCCGCCGCCGGGTCGCTGCGCGCGCACCGGAGCATCGTCTGGATCGCCGGGGGTCAGCTCAAGGGCGCCTCCGTCGAAGAACTGGTGAGCAGTATCGCGGGCCGTCTCCGCGGAGTCGTGCTACTCGGCGTCGATTCACCCGTGATCGCCGCCGCTGTTGCGCGACACGCGCCCGATGTCCCGGTGAACAGCCTCCGTCCGGGTGACCATGAACCCATGACTGCGGCGGTGAGTGCGGCCAGCGCGATGGCCCGGCCTGGTGACGTGGTGCTGCTCGCACCCGCCGCGGCGTCGTTGGACATGTTCCGCAACTACGGTGAGCGCGGCGACGCGTTCGCCGCGGCGGTGCACGTCCTCCGCGACGACGCGGCGGGGGAGCCGAGTGACGGTAGCTGAGCCCAAGCCGAAGGTCCCGCCGAAGCGCCCGCGCCGCGAGCGCAAGGAGAGCGGCTTCGTCGCGTTCCGCACCGCGCTGACCGCGTGGCTCTCGCGTCCGCTGGCGTCGTTCCACCTCGTGCTCGCGCTGACCGGGGTGCTCACCGTCATCGGCATCGTCATGGTGCTCTCGGCGTCGTCGGTCGGCTCGTACAACCCGAAGACCGGCAGCGGCGTGTACGCCCTGTTCACCAAGCACCTGGTGTTCGTCGCGCTCGGCGGCGTGGTGTTCTGGCTGGGCATGCGGGTCAAGCTGGAGCGGATCCGGCGGATGTCGGCCACCGCGACGGTGATCTGCCTGGGCCTGCTGGTGCTGGTCCTGACGCCGCTGGGCTCGACGGTGAACGGCTCGCAGGGCTGGTTCCGGATCGGCGAGTTCACCTTCCAGCCCGTCGAGGCCGCGAAGGTCGCGCTGGCGTTCTGGGGCGCGCACATCCTGGTGATCAAGTACAACGTGATCCACCAGTGGCGGCACCTGCTGGTGCCCGTGGTGCCGATCGCGCTGCTGATGTTCGCCCTGGTCATGCTGCAACCGGACCTCGGCGGCACGGTCACCCTGGCCGTGGTGCTGCTGGCCCTGCTGTGGTTCGCCGGCGCTCCGAAACGGCTGTTCGGCGTGATCCTCGCGGGCGGCCTGGCCGGCGTGCTCGTGCTCGCCCTCATCGCGCCCTACCGGCTCGCCCGCGTCATGTCGTTCCTCTCACCGGACGCCGACACCACCGCCGAAGGCTTCCAGGCCAACCAGGCCAAGCTGGCGCTCGCCGACGGCGGGCTGTTCGGCAAGGGCCTCGGCCAGGGCGCGGCCAGCTGGAACTACCTGCCGAACGTGCAGAACGACTTCATCTTCGCCCTGATCGGCGAGGAGCTCGGGCTGATCGGGTGCGTCGTCGTGCTCGCCCTGTTCGCCGCGGTCGCCGTCGTGGGCCTGCGGATCGCCACCCGCAACATCGACCCGTGGATCCGGATCGTCTCCGGCACGCTGACCGTGTTCCTGGTCGCGCAGGCCGGCATCAACATCGGCTACGTCGTCGGCCTGCTGCCCGTCACCGGCGTCACGCTGCCGCTGATCTCCTACGGCGGCACCTCGCTGGTGATCACCATGCTCATCATGGGCGTGCTCGCGAACGCCGCCCGGCACGAACCGGAGGCGGTGGCCGCACTGCGCACACAGGGGCCGGGTAAATTCGGACGCCTGCTGCGGCTGCCCGCGCCCGATCCGTACCGCCCGCCCGCCACCCGCAAGGGTGCGGCGCGCACCGGGGCGAAGGCGGCCAGGCCCGCGCCCCGTGCGGCGCGGCCCGCCCCGGCGCAGGAACGACGCAGGTCGGTCCGCGAGCCGGTGCGCCGCAGCGCGGCACGGACGAGCACGGCCACGTCTCGCGGCGGGGCCGCGCGGACAACAGCGAGCCGTGGTACCCGGAGTACCGCGAACCGGAGAGGTCATTGGTGAGCAAGCCCGTCAAGGGAACCGAGCGGTCTGCCGCGGGCAAGGGGCCCGTGGTCGTGGTCGCCGGTGGTGGCACCGCAGGACACATCGAACCCGCCCTCGCCCTGGCCGACGCCGTCATGCGGCTGCGCCCCGACGCGACGGTCGTGGCGCTGGGTACCGAGCGCGGCCTGGAGAACAAGCTCGTCCCCGCCCGCGGTTACCCCCTGGAGCTGATCCCGCCGGTGCCGCTGCCCCGCAAGCCGACGCCGGAGCTGCTGCGGCTGCCGCTGAAGGTGCGCGACTCCGTCCGCAAGACCCGTGAGGTGCTGGACCGGGTCGGCGCGGACGTCGTCGTCGGCTTCGGCGGCTACGTCGCCCTCCCGGCCTACCTCGCCGCGCGCGGACGCGTCCCGATCGTCGTGCACGAGGCCAACAAGTCGGCGGGCCTGGCGAACAAGGTCGGCGCGCGGTTCGCCAAGCGCGTCGCCGTCGCCGTCCCGGGGACCCCGCTGCCGAAGGCCGAGGTCGTCGGGATCCCGCTGCGTCGGTCGATCACCTCGCTGGACCGCGCCGCGCTGCGCGCCGAGGCCCGCGAGCACTTCGGGCTGGACCCGGACGCGCCGACGCTGCTGGTGTTCGGCGGTTCGCAGGGCGCGCAGTCGATCAACGCCGCGGTGTCCGGCGCGGCCAAAGACCTGGCCGACGCCGGGATCGGCGTGCTGCACGCGCACGGGCCGAAGAACACGCTGGTCGTCCAGGAGTTCCCGGGCAAGCCGGCGTACGTGCCGGTGCCGTACCTGGAGCGGATGGACCTGGCCTACGCGGCCGCGGACGTCGCGATCTGCCGCTCGGGCGCGATGACGGTCGCCGAGGTGACCTCGGTCGGGCTGCCCGCGGTGTTCGTCCCGCTGCCGATCGGCAACGGCGAGCAGGCGTCCAACGGCCGGCCCGCCGTCGACGCCGGTGCCGCGCTGATGGTCGAAGACGCCGACCTGACCCCGGCCAAGGTCGCCGAGCTGGTCGTCCCGCTGGTCGTCGACGCCGACCGCGTCGCGAAGATGAGCGCGGCGGCGGCGGGCATGGGCCACCGCGAGGCCGACGAGACCCTCGCCCGCATCGTCTTGGAGGCCGCCGGTGCCTGACTTGCCTGAAGAGCTGCGCCGGGCGCACCTGATCGGGATCGGCGGCGCCGGCATGTCCGGCATCGCGCGGATCCTGCTGGCCAGGGGCGCTTTCGTGTCGGGCTCGGACGCCAAGGAGTCGCGCGCGCTGCTGTCGCTGCGGGCCCAGGGCGCCGAGCTGTTCGTCGGCCAGGCCGCCGAGAACCTGACCGCCCTTTCCGAGCCGCCTTCGTCGGTGGTCGTCTCGACGGCCATCAAGGAGACCAACCCCGAGCTGGCCGCGGCGCGGGCCGCGGGGATCCCGGTGCTGCACCGGGCCCAGGCGCTGGCCGGGCTGATGGAAGGCCACCGCGTCGCCTGCATCGCGGGCACGCACGGCAAGACGTCGACGACGTCGATGCTCACCGTGGCGCTGCAGCGCTGCCGGCTCGACCCGTCGTTCGCCATCGGCGGCGACCTCAACGAGTCCGGGGCCAACGCCCACCACGGCGAGGGCGGCATCTTCGTCGCCGAGGCCGACGAGAGCGACGGCTCGTTCCTGACCTACTCGCCGTCGGTCGCGGTCGTGACGAACGTCGAGCCGGACCACCTGGACCACCACGGCACCGCCGAGGCCTACACGAAGGTGTTCACCGAGTTCGTGGGCCGGATCGTGCCGGGCGGGCTGCTGATCGTCTGCGGGGACGACCCCGCGGCGGACGAGCTGGGCAAGCAGGCCGCGGAGCTGGGCGTGCGCGTGCGCCGCTACGGCCGCACGGTCACCGACGAGGGCGACGCGCGCATCCTCGACTACGCGCCGGCCCCGGACGGCGGTGTCGTCCGGCTCGCGCTGGACGGTTCGGAGCTGTCGGTGCGGGTCGCCGTGCCGGGTGAGCACATGGCGCTCAACGCGGTCGCGGCGCTGCTGGCCGGGCTGGAGCTGGGCGCGCCCGCCGACGGTTTGGCGGAGGGCCTGGCGGCCTTCGGCGGCGTCCGGCGGCGGTTCGAGTTCAAGGGCCGGTCCGGCGACATCCGCGTCTACGACGACTACGCCCACCACCCGACCGAGGTCGACGCGCAGCTGCGCGCGGTGCGCACCGCGGCCGGGTCCGGCCGGGTCGTCGTCGTGTTCCAGCCACACCTGTACTCGCGGACGAAGCTGTTCTCGAAGGAGTTCGCCGCGGCGTTGTCCTTGGCCGACGAGGTCGTCGTGCTGGACGTCTACGGCGCCCGCGAGGAGCCGGAGCCGGGCGTGACGGGCGCGCTGATCGCCGACGCGGTGACCGTGCCGGTGCACTACGAGCCCGCGTTCGACGTCGCCGCTCGGCTGGTCGCCGGCCTGGTGCGCGGCAGCGACCTCGTCGTCACCATGGGCGCCGGGGACGTGACGCAGCTGGGCCCGGAGATCCTCGCCGAGCTGGACAAGCGCTGAGCCGATGAGTCCGACCAGGGAACGCCGCCGTCCGTCCGAAGAGGACGAACGGGATCGCGCCGCCCTGGCGCGGGAACGCCGGGGGCGGCGCTCCGACGAGGAACGCCGCCGCACCCGCGCCGCGCGCCCGAAGACCGGCCCGCGCCCCAAGACCGGTGCGCGCGCCCGGCCCACCCGGCAGGTGGAGATCCGCCGCCGGTGGGTCGCGCTGCTCACCGTGCTGACCGTCGTCGCGTCGGTCTACCTGCTGTTCTTCAGCTCGATGCTCGGCGCGAAGGAGGTCGCGGTCAGCGGCTCGCGCACGGTGACCGCCGACCAGATCCGCGCGGTCGCGGCGGTGCCGATGGACAAGCCGCTGCTGCGGCTGAGCACCGACGAGATCCGCGACAAGGTGGCCGGGATGCCGGGCATCGCGACGGTCGAGGTGTCGCGGTCGTGGCCGAACACGGTCGAGATCACGGTGACCGAGCGGACGGCGATCGCGTTCTTCGACAGCGGCCCGGGCGGCGACGGCGTCCACCTCGTCGACGGCGGCGGCGTGGTGTTCAAGACGGTCCCGGCGCGGCCGGCGGGGCTGCCCGAGCTGAAGCTGCCCAAGGTGTCGGCGGACGACCCGGTGACGCGTGCGGTGACCGCGGTCCTCGGGGTGATCCCGGAGCAGCTGCTGAAGCAGGTCACGACGGCGACGGCGAGGACCCCGGCGAGCGTGGAGTTCACGCTGTCGAGCGGGAAGATCGTCCGCTGGGGGACGGCGGAGCAGACGGACCGCAAGGCGAAGGTCCTGGCGGCGCTGCTCACGCAAGACGGCAAGGTCTACGACGTCGCGGCGCCCGAGCTGCCGACCATCACCTCCTGATCTCTCGTTTGCGTGCGCCAGGGTTCTCGTATGCCGTACGATCTCGTACGACATACGAGAACGAGGAGGGTGTCATGACGATTCTGGTGACGGGGGCGACCGGCAGCGTGGGCCGCCTGGTGGTGGACGAACTGCTGGCCTTGGGGGCGCCGGTGCGGGCGCTGACCGTCGATCCCGAGCGCGCGCACCTGCCTTCGGCCGCCGAAGTCGTGGTCGGTTCGCTCGCGCGGCCGTCGACAGTGCCCCTCGATGGTGTCGACGCCGTGTACCTCGCCCCGATGGCGCGGACCGTCCGGCGGTTCTGCGAGCTGGCCACCGAAGCCGGCATCAAGCGGGTCGTGGCGCTGTCGGGCAGCAGTGTCGGCGACGACCACGAGGGCTCCAGTGGCAACGAGTACGGCACCGTGGAAGCCGCGGTCCGGGAAGCCGGCTTCGCGTGGACGTTCCTGCGGCCCGGCGTCTTCATGAACAACACGCTCGACTGGGCGCCCATGGTCCGCGCGGGCGAGGTCGCCGTGGCCTACGGCGACGCGACGCAGACCCCGATCGACCTCGGGGACATCGCCGCGGTGGCCGCCCGGGTGCTCACCACCGAAGGCCACGTCGGCGCCACGTACGTCCTCAGTGGACCGGAGGCGATCAGCCCGCGGGGGCAGGTCGCGACGCTGGAGTCCGTGCTGGGAAAGGAAATCCGGTTCCGCGAGCTGACCCGTGACGAGCAGCGCGCGCAGTGGGTCGGGTACGGCGTCCCGGAGCAGGCGGTCGACTGGATCCTGGACGGCTTCGAGGAAACCTTGCGGCACCCGCAGGTGCCGACCGGTGTGGTCGAAGAGCTGCTGGGCCGTCCGGGGACGACGTACGCGGAGTGGGCCGCGGCGAACCGGGAGGTGTTCGGCTAGACCCGGGTGCGGGTCATCCCGGCCAGGCCGAGCAGCGGGAGGACGCCGGCGAAGACGACGACCGCCGTCCAGCCGCCGAGGTGGTAGGCGATCGAGCCCGCCTGGGAGCCGATCGCGCCGCCGATGAAGAACGTGCCCAGGTACATGCTGTTGACCCGGGCGCGGGCGGACGGGTCGAGCTGGTAGATCGTGTGCTGGCCGGTGACCAGCGTCGCCTGGACGGCCATGTCGACCGCGATCGCGGCGATCGCCAGCAGGACGACGCTGTGCGCGCCGAACCCGGCGAGCGCGAAGGCCGCCGCGCAGAGCACGAAGGCGCCCGCGGTGAGCCGGCGGCCGTGGCCGTGGTCCGACCACCGCCCGGCCAGTGGCGCCACCGCGGCGCCCGCCGCGCCGGCGAGTGCGAACAGGCCGACGCCGAGCTGCGTGTAGTTGAACGGCGGGGCGGTGAGCACGAAGGCGATCGTCGTCCAGAACGCGCTGAACGCCCCGAACATCGCCGACTGGTACAGCGCGCGGTGGCGCAGCGCGGGGTGCTTCTTCCACATCGCGAGGGTCGAGCGCAACAGCTGTCCATAGGGGACGTCGGTCTTGGGTGCGCGGCGCGGCAGGATCAACCGCAGCACGACGGCGAGCGCGGCCATCGCGGCCGCCGAGATCAGGAACACCACGCGCCAGCTCGTCACCTCGGCCAGGAAGCTGGCGACCACGCGCGAGAGCAGGATGCCGAACAGCAGCCCGCTCACGACGCGCCCGACGATCCGGCCGCGGATGGCGTCGGGGGAGATGTCGGCGGCGAACGGGATGAGGATCTGCACGACCACCGACGCGGCCCCGACGACCAGGGAGGCGATGAGCAGCACGGCGAACCCGGGGGCGAGCCCGGTGACGACGAGGCCGGCGCAGGCGACCGCGAGCAGCGTCGCGACGAGCCCGCGGTTCTCGAGGCGGTCGCCCAGCGGGACGAGCAGCAGCATGCCCGCGGCGTAGCCGATCTGGGTGGCGGTGACGACCCCGCCCGCGGCGGCCTCGCCGACGCCGAAGGTGTGCCGCAGCTCGGCGAGCAGCGGCTGGGCGTAGTAGAGGTTGGCGACGGTCAGTCCACAGGAGGCAGCCAGCAGCAACACGAGCCAGCCGGGCGGCGCTTGCTGCTTCGTGTCCGTCATGCGTGCCCCCTTGTGGAACCGGTTTGATCGGTTCCCGACGGTACCAGTCAAACCGGTTCCGGAGTACTGTGACCCTTATGACGGAACGATTCCGCGCGGGAGCGGGCAGACTGTGCCTCGACTTCATCCGGACGTTGCGCTACCGGGGGACGCCGGCGGAGCTGGAAGAGCTGCCCGACGAGGCGGCGTGGGGAGCGTGGATCGACGAGTTCGGCCCGTTCTCGTCACCGGTCCGCCCCCTCGCGGTGGGTGACGCGCGCGAGGCGCGCGAGGCGATCCACGCGGTGCTCACGTCCGCGGTGCGCGATCCGGTCCGCCGTCGCTTGAACCGCTTCGCCGCGCTGCCGGTGCCCGCGCCGTCGCTGGCTCCGTCGGGCGAATTGCGGTGGCAGGCCGCGGATCCCGCGGAGGCGATGCTGGCCCTGCTCGCCCGGGACGCGCTGGATCTGGTGACGTCCCCGCAGTTCGCGCGCGTGCGCCGCTGCGCGGGAGAGCGGTGCGGGGCGCTGTTCCTGGACACGTCGAGGCCCGGGACGCGGCGGTGGTGCTCGATGGAGATCTGCGGGAACCAGGCGAAGAAGTCGACTTATCGAGCCAAGGTGCACTGACGCGGCTGGTGCACCGACGCGAAACGGCCCCCTCGGCGAAAAGGAGGGGGCCGTTCGCGACGAGCCTCAGACGAGGGCCGCGTCCAGGGTGATCGTCGTGCCGGCCAGTGCCTTCGACACCGGGCACGTCTTCTCGGCCGTCTCGGCGTACTCCGCGAACTGCTCCGCGCTCACGCCGGGCAAAGAGGCGCGCAGCGTGATCGCGATGCCGCTGATCTCGAAGCCGCCGCCGGCGGCCGGGCCGAGCGTGACCTCCGCGCTGACGTCGATCGAGTCCGCCGTCAGCTTCTGGGCCTCCAGCACGCCCGACAGGTTCATCGCCAGACACGACGAGTGCGCCGCCGCGATGAGCTCCTCGGGGCTCGTCTGGCCGTCCGGGTTGCCCGCGCGGGTCGGGAACGAGACGGAGAACGTGCCGGCGTTGGACGAGTCCAGGGTGACCTCGCCCTTCCCGTTCTGCAGTCCGCCGACCCAGTGGGTGGTCGCGTCACGGCTGGGCATCAGGGCCTCCATGTGAGTAGGCGGCGGCTGAAGCCGTCAGCCGCCGCAGGGTGGCGATGAGGTGCCGCCGCTCGGTGTCGTCGAGGCCCAGCGCGCAGCCGATCGCCGAAGGAACACCCGCGGCGCGCGTGCGCACCGCCCGGCCCTCCTCGGTCAGGCTGATCACCACGGTGCGTTCGTCTTCGGGCAGGCGCGCCCGCGTGACCAGCCCGTTGGCCTCGAGTCGTTTGAGCAGCGGGGAAAGCGTGCCGTAGTCCAGGTGCAGCGCCTCGCCGATCTCCTTGACCGGCCGGACGTCGGACTCCCAGAGCACCAGCAGCACGAGGTACTGCGGGTAGGTGAGCCCCAGCTCGCCGAGCAGGGGACGGTAGGTGTCCGTCACCGCACGCGACGCCGCGTAGAGCGCGAAGCAGGCTTGCTCGTCCAAGAGGAACTCATCCGGCACGCCGATAAACCTAGCCCACGATTACATCGTGCGCAAGGTATCGGAACTGTCGGACCCCTCTGGCAGAGTCCGGCCCATGACCGAACGACCGCAGCGCCCGGAGGTTCCGCTCACCGGCGGCGAGCGCGAAATCCTGACCGGCCTGCTCGACTACCACCGCGCCACCGTCGCGTGGAAGTCCGGCGGGCTGACCGAAGCCCAAGCCCGCCGGGCGCACCTGCCCAGCGAGCTGACGACCGTCGCCGGCCTGGTCGCCCACCTCACCCTGAACGAGTGGTTCTGGTTCGCCGTGGTCGTCGGCGGCGAAGAAGACACCTGGGAGGCCAAGCTCGAGCAGGACCCGGACGCCGAGTTCCGGGTCCCGTCCGGGACGACCCTCGAAACGCTGCTCGCCGACTACGAGAAGCAGTCCGCCCGCAGCCGCGAGATCGTCGCGGAACACGGCCTGGACGACGAGGTGACCCACAAGGACGAGACCTTCAACGTCCGCTGGGTGCTCGCGCACATGATCGAGGAGACCGCCCGGCACGTCGGCCACCTCGACGTGCTGCGCGAGCTGACCGACGGGCTCACCGGGGAGTGACCTTCTTGGGCGGCAACGGGAAGAACCCGCTGGTCCGCTCGACGTAGTGCGCGTACGCCGGGCGCGTGCGCGCCATCCCCTTCTCCAGCATGGGTTTCCCCGTGCCGCGGGCCAGGGTGAACGTCATCGCCACGGGGGAGAGGATCGTCAGCGCGCCCGGCCACGTCGAGCAGGCGAGCAGGTAGAGGCCCCACCACACGCACGCGTCGCCGAAGTAGTTCGGGTGCCGCGTGTAGCGCCACAACCCCGTGTCGAGGACCTTGCCCTTGTTCTCCGGGTCGGCCTTGAAGCGGCGCAGCTGGTCGTCGCCGATCGTCTCGAACCCGAACCCGACCAGCCACACCGCGATGCCGAGCCAGCCGAGCACCCCGATCCCGGTGCCGTACATCGCGAACTGCACCGGCAGTGACACGAAGTACAGGATCAGCCCCTGGAACAGGTATACGCGCGTGAAGATCCGGAGCGGCTCCTGCCGCATCCGCGCGTACCGCGGGTCCTCGGGCAGCTTGTGGTTGCGCAGGTGCAGGTGCAGCGAGAGCCGCCCGCCCCAGACGACGGTCAGCGCCGTGACCACCAGCCGCAGCGTCAGCGGCCCGTCGCCGAAGGGGAACGCGGCGAGCGCGACGATCGCGAACCCGAGCCCCCAGAACGTGTCGACCGTGTCGTAGCGCTTGCGCGCCCGCGCGATCCCGAAGGTCAGCACCACCGCCACGAGCGTGACGCCGGCGGTGAAGAGCAGCGTTCCGCCAAGCGCCATCAGAGCCACTCCCGCGTCGCCGGCATGCCGCTCGCGCCGTGGTCGTCCGGTCGCACGCTCAAGATCTGGTCCACACCCATCCGGTTCTCCTCGAACGCCAGCGCCCCGCCCACCAGGTACAGCCGCCAGACCCGCGCGCCGGTCTCGCCGATCAGCGCGACGACGTCGGCCCAGTTCTCCTCCAGGGTGTCGGCCCAGGCCCGCACCGTCCAGACGTAGTGCTCACGCATCGCGTGCACGTCCCGAACCTCGAGCCCGGCGTTCTCCAGGTGCTCGACGGTCCGGCCGACCGGCCGCATGGTCATGTCCGGGGCGATGTAGCGCTCGATGAACGCGCCGCCGCCCGGGGCGACGTTCCCGCGGGACATCTGCTGGATCAGCACCCGGCCGCCGGGCCTGACCATCTTGCGCAGCGTCGCCGCGTACGTCGGGTAGTTCACCTCGCCGACGTGCTCGCCCATCTCGATCGACGCCACCGCGTCGAACGGCGCGTCCGGCAGCTCGCGGTAGTCCTGGCGCCGGACCTCGACGCGGTCTTCGAGGTCGTGCTGCGCGAGCCGGCCGCGGATGTGCTGCAGCTGCTCGGCCGAGAGCGTGATGCCGACCGCGTGCACGCCGTGGTGCTTGGCCGCGTGGACCAGCAGCGAGCCCCAGCCGCAGCCGATGTCGAGCAGCCGCATGCCCGGCCGCAACCCCAGCTTGCGGCAGATCATCTCCAGCTTGTCGTGCTGTGCCTGCTCGAGGCTCTGCGACTCGGCGGTGAAGTACGCGCTGGAGTAGGCCATCGACTCGTCCAGCAGCAGCTGGTAGAACGCGTTGCCCAGGTCGTAGTGGTGGGCGATGGCCGACTTGTCCCGCAGCAGGCTGTGCAGCTTGCCCGTCAGCCGGGCCTCTTCGGCCGGCGGCTTCGGCGGCGGCCCGACGACGCCGAGGCGAGCGGCGAGGGAGGCGGCTTCGGCCCAGTCGCGCGGGCCGAGCTTCACTCGGTTGAGCTCACCCGAGCGGGTGAGGTCCCAGATCCGGCGGAAGCCGTCCGCCAGATCTCCTTCGACGTCGAGATCACCAGTGACGTAGGCGCGGGCGAGACCCAGCTCACCCGGCGCGAAGAGGAGACGGCGGAGGGCGCGGCGGTTGCGCAGCACCACCGTGGGCGCGTCAACTGGGCCGGCGCGGGTTCCGTCCCAGGTCCGCAAGCCCACGGGGAGCTGCCCGCCGAGCAGCTTTTCGGCGAATGAGGCGAGGCGGTGCGCGGTGGTGTTCGGCATGTCCGGGATTCGCTCTCTCCTGCGCGGTGGATTGGTGCCGGGTCCATCCAATCCACAACCGGGGCGGCGGCGAATCACCGGTGTGGAGATCACGGGAGAACGCATCGCCGTCATCGGCAGCGGGGTGGCCGGGCTGACGGCGGCATACCTGCTGCAACGCAAGCACGAGGTCCTGCTCTTCGAGTCCGACGACCGGCTCGGCGGGCACGCGCACACCCACGACGTCCCCAGTGCCCACGGCGGCACCATCGGGGTGGACTCGGGGTTCATCGTCCACAACGAGCGCACGTACCCGACGCTGCTGAGGCTGTTCGCGGAGCTCGGCGTGCGCACCCGCGACACCGAGATGTCGATGAGCATCCGGTGCGACGGCTGCGGCCTGCAGTACGCCGGCGCGAAGGGGCTGCCGGGCCTGTTCGCCCAGCGCGGCAACCTCGCGCGGCCCCGCTACCTGCGGATGCTGGCCGAGGTGAAGAAGTTCCACCGGCACGCCAAGCGCCTGCTGGACGCGAAGGACGCCGGCGACGTCACGCTCGGCGCGTTCCTCGCCATCGGCGGCTACACCCGCTACTTCACCGACCACTTCATGCTGCCGCTGGTCTCGACGGTCTGGTCGGCCGACCGCAGCGACACGCTGCGCTACCCGGCGCGCTACCTGTTCGAGTTCCTCCGCAACCACGGCATGCTCTCGGTCAAGAACTCGCCGGCCTGGCGGACCGTCGTCGGCGGGTCCCGCGAGTACGTCGAGCGCGCGGCCAAGCAGCTCACCGCGGTGCACCTGTCCACGCCGGTCCGGTCGGTGCTGCGGACCGCGGGCGGCAGCGTGGAGATCCGCGACGACGCCGACACCCCGCACCGCGTCGACCGGGTCGTCATCGCCACCCACGCCGACCAGGCGCTGTCCCTGCTGGCCAACCCGACCGCCGCCGAGCGCGAGGTGCTCGGCGCCTTCCGCTACTCGGCCAACGAGGCCTGGCTGCACACCGACACGAGCGTGCTGCCGTCGCTGGCCGACGCCCGCGCGGGCTGGAACTACCGCGCCCCGGTGTGCGGCGCCCCGACCGGCGCGGTCCAGGTCAGCTACGACATGAACCGCCTGATGCGCCTCGACGAGCCGACCGGCTACGTCGTCACGCTCAACCCGGGCGCGGGCACCGGCAAGGAGGCGCTGGTCGCCAAGATGCACTACGAGCACCCGGTCTACACTCCGGAATCCGTTGCGGCGCAACGACGGCTGCCCGAGCTCAACGACGGCGTCTTCGCCTACGCCGGCGCCTACCACGGCTGGGGCTTCCACGAAGACGGCTGCTCGTCGGGGGCCCGCGCCGCCGAAAGCCTCGGAGTCGCCTGGTGACGAACGCGCTCTACGACGCCACGGTCGCGCACGTGCGGCGGATCGACCCGCCGCACTCCTTCGCGCACCGCGTGTACCTGTGGCTGGTGGACCTGGACGCGCCGCCGCGGCTGCCGTGGTGGCTGCGGCCGTTCGCCCGGTTCGACCGCCGGGACCACTTCGTCGCGGGCGACCCGCGGGGGATCCGGGAGAAGCTGGACGCGTGGCTCGCCGAGCGCGACGTCGACCTGCGCGGCGGCAAGGTCGTCATGCTGGCCGCCGCCCGCGTGCTCGGGTACGTGTTCAACCCGATCAGCGTCTACTGGTGCCACGACCCGGAGGGCCGGCTCGCGTGCGTCGTCGCCGAGGTGCACAACACCTATGGCGGCCGGCACGCCTACCTGCTGAACCCCGACGAGGCCGGGCGCGCCCGCGCGGCCAAGGAGTTCTACGTCTCGCCGTTCCAGGAGATGGACGGCGAGTACCGGATGCGCCTGCCCCGCCCGGAAGCGTTGCTCGACCTCACCGTGGCGTTGCGCCGCGGGAGTTCGACGCCGCTGGTCGCTACGCTGCGGGGAGTCCGCCGCCCGGTGGACCCGCGGTGGCTGGTCCGGCTCGTGCTGGCCCGGCCGCTGCTCCCGCAGCGGGTGTCCGCGCTGATCCGCCGCCACGGCGTCGCGTTGTGGCTGCGGAAGGCGCCGGTCATCGCGCGCACCCCGCAGAACGCCGGAGGACAGCTGCATGGATGAGCAGGCCCGCCAGCGCCACATCGCGCCGGTGCCCGCCGAAGTCCCGGCCGGTCCGACGGCCGAAGAGCTGATGGCGCGCGTCGCCAAGGGTGACGAGCGGGCCTTCGAGCTGCTCTACGACCAGCTCGCCGGGCCGATCTTCGGGCTGGTGCGGCGGATCGTGCGCGACGCGGCCCAGTCCGAGGAGGTCGCCCAGGAGGTGCTCGTCGAGCTCTGGCGCACCGCGACGCGGTACGCGCCGGACAAGGGCTCGGCGCTGAACTGGGCGATGACGCTGGCACACCGCCGCGCGGTCGACCGCGTCCGCTCGGCGCGCGCCAGCACCGAGCGCGAGCAGAAGGCGACCTTCGAAGCCGCCCGCGGCCGGCCGTTCGACGAGGTCGCCGAGTCCGTCACCGCGCGGCTCGAACGCTCCCAGGTACGCCGGTGCCTGTCCTTCCTGACCGATCTGCAGCGCGAATCCGTGCTGCTCGCCTACTACCAGGGCTACACCTATCGCGAGGTGGCGGAAGTGCTGTCGACGCCGCAAGGAACCATCAAGACGCGGCTTCGGGACGGCCTGATCCGCCTGCGTGACTGCTTGGGGGTGACCGCGTGAGCACGCCGGAGATGCACACCCTGGCGGGCGCGTTCGCGCTCGACGCGGTGTCGGACATCGAGCGGGCGGAGTTCTCCCGCCACCTCGAGCAGTGCGACTCCTGCGCGCAGGAGGTCGCCGAGCTGCGCGCGACCGCGGCCCGGCTGGGCGCGGCGATGGCCGAGGAGCCGCCGCCGGAGTTCAAGGACCGGGTCATGACGGCCATGCACGCCACCCGCCAGCTGCCGCCGCGGACCCGGCCCGGCTCGCCGGACCGGCAGCGGCGGTCGGCGCGTGCCCCGCGCTGGGCGGTCGTCGTGGCGGCCGCGGCCGCCGTCGTGGGGCTCGCCGCGGGCGGGGTGTTCGGCGGGATCGCGCTGACCCAGCAGCAGGAGCTGCAGTCCGCGCAGACCCAGCTCGACCAGGCGAAGGACCGGTACGCGCCGGTCGCCGCGCTGCTCGCGGCCCCGGACGCGAAGACCGCGCACGGCGAGGCGCCCACCGGCGGCGGCGTGACGGTCGTGTTGTCGAAGTCGCTGAACCGCGTGATGGTGATGGACGCCGGGCTGCCGGCGCAGGCGGGCGGGAAGGTCTACGAGGCCTGGCTGATCACCGGCAAGGACGCGCCGCGCTCGGCCGGCGTGATCGCCTCGGCGGCCGACGGCGGCCTGGTCGTCGCGGAGGGCGTCGGGAGCGCCGACCACCTGGCGGTGAGCCTCGAGCAGGCCGGCGGATCGCCCAGCGGGGCACCCACCGAGGTGCTCATGAGCATGCCCGTCCCGGCCTGACCGGAGCGCCATAGCAGACGCGGCCGGAGCGGTGCTCCCGGCTCCTCGCTCTTGCGCGCTCGAACGTGTTGTGGCAAAACACCTTTGCGACACACGGCGTGCCTACTGGATTAGAGCGTGCCTGGTGCCTACCGTCCTGCCTAACGTCGGCAGTTGACATAACTCTCGATCTGCGGTTTAGGTTGAGAGTTGATCATCCGCCGGCGGGCTGTACGGGCACAACGATCAGGAAGGCGGACTTCGATGACGCCCCCGCACAACTACCTTGCGGTGATCAAGGTGGTCGGCATCGGCGGTGGCGGCGTGAACGCCGTGAACCGCATGATCGAGGTCGGCCTCAAGGGTGTCGAGTTCATCGCGGTGAACACCGACGCCCAGGCACTGCTCATGTCCGACGCCGACGTCAAGCTGGACATCGGCCGCGAACTCACCCGGGGCCTCGGCGCGGGCGCCGCCCCCGAGGTCGGCCAGAAGGCCGCCGAAGACCACCGTGAAGAGATCGAAGAGGTCATCAAGGGCGCCGACATGGTGTTCGTGACGGCCGGCGAAGGCGGCGGCACCGGCACCGGTGGCGCCCCGGTCGTGGCGCAGATCGCCCGCAAGCTGGGCGCGCTGACCATCGGCGTCGTGACCCGCCCGTTCACCTTCGAGGGCAAGCGCCGCGGCAAGCAGGCCGAGGACGGCATCCAGTCGCTGCGCAACGAGTGCGACACCCTCATCGTGATCCCGAACGACCGGCTGCTGCAGCTCGGCGACATCGGCGTCTCGCTGATGGACGCGTTCCGCTCCGCGGACGAGGTGCTGCTGTCCGGTGTCCAGGGCATCACCGACCTGATCACCACGCCGGGCCTGATCAACCTCGACTTCGCCGACGTCAAGAGCGTCATGTCCGGCGCGGGCTCGGCGTTGATGGGAATAGGGAGCGCACGCGGTGAAGGCAGGGCCATCCAGGCGGCCGAGAAGGCGATCAACTCGCCGCTCCTCGAGGCCTCCATGGACGGTGCGCACGGCGCGCTGCTTTCGATCGCGGGTGGTTCGGACCTGGGTCTGTTCGAGATCAACGAGGCCGCCTCGCTGGTGCAGGAGTCGGCGCACCCGGACGCCAACATCATCTTCGGCACGATCATCGACGACTCCCTCGGCGACGAGGTCCGCGTCACGGTGATCGCGGCCGGGTTCGACGCCGGCGCACCGACGCACAAGAAGCTCGACCCGTCGACGTTCGGCTCCGGCTCGCGCCAGGGCTCGACCACCGCGTCGGCCTCGGCCGGCCAGGTGTCGCACCCGCCGACGCCGCCGTCGGGAGCCACGCCGGTGCCGTCGGCCGGCAGCTCCGGCTACCCGGTCGCGCCGCCGCGGTCGCACTCGCCGTTGCCTTCGGCCACCGGGAGCCAGTCTTCGGGTGGGCTCCCGCAGCCGGGTGGCGGCTCGCGCGGCTACTCGCCGATGGGCTCCAACGCGACCCAGGGCAGCCTGCCCGGCCGCGCGATGCCGGTGCACGACGACCCGTCGGACGACGAGGTCGACGTCCCGCCGTTCATGCGGCGCTGACGACACTGTTCCGTGAAGGCCTCCTGGCCGGCTTTCCAGGCCGATCAGGAGGCCTTCACCGCGTTTGGGAGGATGGCGGCATGCGGGTTCGGCGAGTGGTCACGACCAGGGCAGGCGGCGCGTCCCGGCCGCCGTACGACACGTTCAACCTGGGCGACCACGTCGGCGACGACGAGGGGAACGTCTTCGCGAACCGCAAGCGCCTCGCCGCCGAGCTGGGCCTGGCCGAGGACAAGCTGGCCTGGATGGAACAGGTCCACGGCCGTACCGCGACCACTGTGGACGGCTCCGAGACCCGGGCCGCCGAGGCGACCGACGCGCTCGTGACCGCGACCCCGGGTGTCGCGCTCGTGGTGCTGGTCGCCGACTGCGTCCCCATCCTGCTGGCCGACGCCGAGGCCGGGGTGGTCTCGGCGGTGCACGCCGGGCGCGTCGGCACCCGGGTCGGCGTCGTCCCGGCGGCAGTCTCCGCGATGCGGGAGGCGGGCGCCGAGGTGGGCCGCATCGAAGCCTTGCTCGGCCCGGCCATCTGCGGCGACTGCTACGAGGTCCCGGCCGCCATGGCCGCCGACGTCGAGAAGCACGTTCCCGGCAGTGCCTGCAAGACGCGCCAGGGGACACCCGGCCTCGACCTGCGCGCAGGCCTCTGGCGGCAGCTCGCGGACCTGGGCGTCGGCAAGATCGGCGTCGACCCGCGGTGCACGAACGAGGACAAGACGCTCTTCAGCTACCGCCGCGACGGGACGACCGGGCGGATCGCCGGGATCACCTGGGTCGAGGCATGACCGCCGACGTGCTTCTTTCCGCGGAGGCGGCATGAACACCCTCGATCGCAAGGCCGAGCTGGCTGCGAACCTCGCCGCGGTCGAGGAGCGCATCGCCGCCGCCTGCCGCGCCGCCGGGCGCGCGCGAGACGACGTGAAGCTGATCGCGGTCACCAAGACGTTCCCGGCTTCGGACGCCGCGCTGCTCGCCGACCTCGGCGTCACCGACCTCGGCGAGAACCGCGACCAGGACGCCGGCCCGAAGACGGTCGAAGTCGCCGGGCTGCGGCCCGGCGCCACGCTGCGCTGGCACATGGTCGGCCGGCTGCAGCGGAACAAGGCGCGTTCCGTGGTCGAGTGGGCGCAGGAGGTGCAGTCCCTCGACTCGGCCCGGCTCGCCGACGCGCTGGCGAAGGCGGTCCGTGCGGCGAGGGACGCCCAGATACGTGACGAACCCCTCGACGTGCTGATCCAGGCGAGCCTCGACGACGATCCGGAGCGCGGCGGCTGCCCGCTGGACGAGCTCGGCGCGCTCGCCGAGCGCGTCACTCACATGGGTGAACTGCGGCTTCGGGGCCTGATGGCCGTCGCACCCCTCGGCGCCGACCCGTCGGAGGCCTTCGAACGGCTCGCTCGCGCCGGTGAGCGGCTCCGTGAAGATCACCCGAATGCCGCAGAAGTCTCCGCCGGGATGAGCCATGATCTCGAGCAGGCGATCACGCACGGCTCGACCTGTGTGCGTGTCGGAACCGCGTTGCTCGGCGGACGCGGTTTAGCCTCGCCGTAGGGAGCCCGTACGCGGTCACGTTTAGTGGTCGGCCGTACGGGGCACTGACGGCGTGGAGAAACGTTGGTGCGGGAGCGGCTAGGGCTAGGGAGAGGCATGAGCGCGCTGCAGAAGCTGAAGGCCTACTTCGGGATGGTGCCCGCTGACGACGACGGTTACGAAGTCGAGGACGACTATCGACGCGGCTACGACGACGAGTACGACTCCTACGAAGAGCCGGCTCCTCGGTCGTCGCGTTCACGGTACCGCGACGTCGACGACACTTACGACGAGCCTGTCAGCCGCAGCCGGTCACGCTCCGTGGCCAGTGCGGAGCCGGCCGTTCACGGCGCGCTCGCGATGGACCGGCAGCCCGAGCCCGTGGCGCGCCTGCGACCGGTCACCGAACCGGTCGTGCGCCAGCCGGTGCGTGACCCGTTGAGCCGGATCACCACGCTGCACCCGACCAGCTACGCGGAGGCACGGGCGATCGGCGAGCACTACCGCGAGGGCATCCCGGTGATCATGAACCTCACCGAGATGGAGAACGCGGACGCCAAGCGGCTGGTGGACTTCGCCGCCGGGCTGGCCTTCGCACTGCGCGGGTCGATGGACAAGGTCACCAACAAGGTGTTCCTTCTCTCACCGCCCGATGTGGACGTCACCGCCGAAGACCGTCGGCGGATTGCCGAGGGCGGATTATTCTTGCGGGGCTGAAGTCGCGCGGACCGCTGAGCGCAAGCAGACGTGATTTTGTCGACCCGATGCCGCGTCGACCCCCTCAACAGCGTCTTCTACGAGGACGCCCGGTTAGAGTAGGTACGTGGAAGCTGTGTGGCTGGTCGTCTGGTACGTGCTGTTCGCCTTCTGGCTGCTGCTGACGGCGCGGATCGTGATCGAACTCGTCCGGACGTTCGCCCGTGAGTGGCATCCGGCCGGGGGGGTTGCGGTGACGCTCGAGACCATCTACACAGTGACGGACCCGCCGGTTCGTCTGTTCAGACGAATCATTCCGATGGTTCGAATCGGCGGCGTCGGACTGGACTTGTCGATTATGGTTCTGCTGCTGGTTGTGTTCTTCGCGATGCAACTGGCGACTCCAAGTTGATCGGGGAAGAACTTGGATGGACCCTGCAGGCCATGGAGTGCGTGAGGTGATCTGATGTCGTTGACCCCCGCTGACGTGCATAACGTTGCGTTCAGCAAGCCGCCCATCGGCAAGAGGGGCTACAACGAGGACGAGGTGGACGCGTTCCTCGACCTGGTGGAGACCGAGCTGGCTCGCTTGATCGAAGACAACAACGAGCTGCGCCAGCAGATGGAGCAGCTCGACGCCGAGCTGGAGTCGACTCGTGGCGAGCTCGACAACGCCAAGTCGGCTCCCCCGATGCGTGAAGAGCCGTCGCGCCGGCTGGCGCCGGTGCCGCCGCCGCAGTCCGCCATGGAACAGACCCAGGCGCACTCGATGGTCGGCGACAGCGCCGAGCCGAACGTGCAGGCCGCCAAGGTCCTGGGCCTCGCCCAGGAGATGGCCGACCGGCTGACCGCCGAGGCGAAGACCGAGTCCGACGGGATGCTGGCCGAGGCCCGCACCAAGTCCGAGCAACTGCTCTCGGACGCCCGGGCGAAGTCCGACTCGATGGTCAACGAGGCCCGCACCCGGGTCGACACGATGCTGAACGACGCGCGGACCCGGGCGGAGACGCTGGAGCGCCAGGCGCGCGACAAGGCGACGACACTGGAGCGCGAGTCGCAGCGGAAGTACACCGAGACGATGAACAGCCTCAACGCCGAGAAGGGCGGGCTGGGCAAGAAGATCGAAGAGCTGCGCACGATCGAGCGGGAGTACCGCACGAGGTTGCGCGGGTTCCTCGAGTCCCAGCTGCGCGAGCTCGACGACCGCGGCTCCGCGGCCCCGGCGTCGGCGTCGTCGAACTCCGGGCAGTCGTCCGGTTCGACGAGCGGCGGCCAGGGCTACTCGTTCGGCCCGCGGGCCGAAGCGGGCTGATTTTCCCCCGGGCCCACCCCGCCGGCGCGAGCCGGCGGGGTGGGCCACGGTTCGGAGTCGATCCGATACCGCAGGTGGGCGGGTCGACCGACGATCTTGCCCCGTTCGTGCTGTAATTCAGCGTGCTTTACATCGTGCTGGTACTGGTACTGGCGGCTCTGGGGTTGCTCGTCACCGCGCTCATCACCGCTTCTTCGCTGTGGGCGTGGGTTTCCATCGGACTCTCGGTGCTGGCCGGGCTGCTGCTGGTCGCCGACTGGCTGCGCCGCCGGCGTCGGTCCGCGGCACCTGCCGAACCCGCACCCTCCGCACCCGCGTCCGAAGAACCGGTCACGGAAGAGCCCGTCGCCGAAGAGCCGGGCTCCGAGGAGCCGATTGCCGAGGAGCCGGTCTCCAAGGAGTCGTCGGCGGAGAAGCCTCCGGCCGACGCGGAACAGACTGTCCTCATCCCCGCGGCCGGTGACCTGGGGGATCCGGCCGACACCCCCGAGCCCGAGACGCCGGCGGAACCCGCCGCGGCGGAGGTTCCGGCCGAACCCGAGACCGACCCTGGCGAGGAAGAGACCCCGGCGGCCGACATCGCCGTCCTGGCCGACCTCGAGGACGAGGTCGTGGTGGTCGACGAGCACCCGCGCTACCACCTGACGACGTGCGTCTGGCTGGGTACCCGCGACACGATCCCGATCGGCGTCGGCGAGGCGCGTCAGCTCGGCTTCACCCCCTGTGACCGCTGCCGTCCCGACGCGAACCTGGTCTCCGCTCACCGCTGAACGACGACACGCGAGTGCGGTGCGACGACACGCCATCGCACCCCTGGCCCGTCCCGAACTCTCCCCGGCGTACGTGCCCCTCCTGACAACCGGGTTGCGCGGGCCGGTTAACCTGGTAACCAGCAAGGCGTCGATCCGGCCATCACCGGGGAGCCTCCGGAAGAACCGAGCGTCACCGCTCTCAGTAGAACCGGACGGGTGCGGCCCGTGACAGCCGTCGAACGAGCGGCCCGGGAGCAAGTGCCGGGCAAGCGGGGTGGTACCGCGGAACGCCGTGAGGCGTCTCGTCCCCGTGTGGGTGACCGGGAGCCGGTCGTCCGTACGAGAGCGACGAACCGAGGAGCACCCGGATGTATCCCCAGGCCAGTCTGGACGACGGCGCAGGAGTTCCTTCGCAGCCGTCCTTCCCCGCGCTGGAGAAGCAGGTCCTCGCCTACTGGGAGAGCGACCGGACGTTCCAGGCGAGCATCGACGCCCGGCCCGCGGGTGAGCACGGCGACAACGAGTACGTCTTCTACGACGGCCCGCCGTTCGCCAACGGCCTGCCGCACTACGGTCACCTCCTCACCGGGTACGTCAAGGACCTGGTGCCGCGCTACCAGACGATGAAGGGCCGCAAGGTCGAGCGCCGCTTCGGCTGGGACACCCACGGCCTGCCCGCCGAGCTCGAGGCCATGCGCCAGCTCGGCATCACCGAGACGTCCGAGATCGAAGAGATGGGCATCGCGAAGTTCAACGCGGCTTCGCAGGAGTCCGTGCTGCGCTACACCGACGAGTGGCGCGACTACGTCACCCGCCAGGCCCGCTGGGTCGACTTCGACAACGACTACAAGACCCTCGACGTCACGTACATGGAGTCGGTGCTCTGGGCCTTCAAACGCCTGTGGGACAAGGGACTCGTCTACGAGGGCTACCGCGTCCTGCCGTACTGCTGGCGCGACGCGACGCCGCTGTCCAACCACGAGCTGGGCATGGACGCCGACGTCTACCGCAACCGCCAGGACCCGGCCGTCACGGTCGGCTTCCGGTTGGAGGGCAACGACAACGACCTCGACGGCACCTACCTCCTGATCTGGACGACGACGCCGTGGACGCTGCCGTCCAACCTCGCCACGGCCGTGCACCCGGAGGTGCAGTACGTCGTCGTCGAGCACGACGGCAAGCGGTTCCTGCTCGCCGAAGCGCGGGTCGCCGCGTACGAGCGTGAACTCGGCGAAGAGCCGGCCGTCGTCGCGCGCTACACCGGCGCCGAGCTGCTCGGAACCCGTTACGCCCCACCGTTCCCGTATTTCACCGGCACCGAAAACGCGCACCAGGTGCTGGCCGCCGACTACGTCACGACCGACGACGGCACCGGGATCGTCCACATCGCCCCGGCCTACGGCGCCGACGACAAGGTGGTCACCGACGCCGCCGGCATCCCGCCGGTCACGCCGGTCGACGCGCACGGCAAGTTCGACGCGACCGTGCCGGACTACGAGGGCCAGCAGGTCTTCGACGCCAACCCGAACATCGTGCGGGACCTCAAGAACGGCACGGGTTCCGCGGGGCAGCAGGGCGCCGTGCTGCTGCGCCACGAGACCTACGACCACTCCTACCCGCACTGCTGGCGCTGCCGGAACCCGCTGATCTACCGCGCGGTCTCGTCGTGGTTCGTCGCGGTGACGCAGTTCAAGGACCGGATGGTCGAGCTCAACCAGCAGATCACCTGGTACCCGGAGAACGTCAAGGACGGCCAGTTCGGGAAGTGGCTGGAGAACGCCATCGACTGGTCGATCTCCCGCAACCGGTACTTCGGCACGCCGATCCCGGTGTGGCAGTCCGACGACCCGGAGTACCCGCGCACCGACGTCTACGGCTCGCTCGACGAGCTGGAGGCCGACTTCGGGGTCCGGCTGGACAACCTGCACCGGCCCTACATCGACGAGCTGACCCGGCCGAACCCGGACGACCCGACCGGCAAGTCGACGATGCGCCGCGTGCCGGACGTCCTCGACGTCTGGTTCGACTCGGGCTCGATGCCCTACGCCCAGGTGCACTACCCGTTCGAGAACGCCGACTGGTTCGAGCACCACTACCCGAGCGACTTCATCGTCGAGTACATCGGGCAGACCCGCGGCTGGTTCTACCTGCTGCACGTGCTCGCGACGGCGCTGTTCGACCGGCCGGCGTTCCGCGCCTGCGTCGCGCACGGCATCGTGCTGGGCTCGGACGGCGCGAAGATGTCGAAGTCGCTGCGCAACTACCCGGACGTCAACGAGGTCTTCGAGCGCGACGGCTCCGACGCCATGCGCTGGTACCTCATGTCGAGCCCGATCCTGCGCGGCGGCAACCTGGTCGTCACCGACAAGGGCATCCGCGACGCCGTCCGCCAGGCCGTGCTGCCGCTGTGGAACTCGTACTACTTCCTCGCGCTGTACGCGAACGCCGAAGGCGTGGAAGGCAAGTGGCGCACGGACTCGCCGAACGTGCTCGACCGGTACGTGCTGGCGAAGACGCACGAGCTCGTCACCGACGTCGAGTACGCGATGGACCAGTACGACGTCGCGGGGGCGTGCCAGACCGTGCGGGACTTCCTCGAGGTCCTCACGAACTGGTACGTCCGGCGCTCCCGGGAGCGCTTCTGGGCCGGCGACCGGGACGCGATCGACACGCTGCACACCGTCCTGGAGGTGACGTCGCGGGTCGCGGCGCCGCTGCTGCCGCTGACCACCGAGGTCGTCTGGCGCGGGCTCACGGGCGGCCGCTCGGTGCACCTCACCGACTGGCCGAACGCGCTCGACCTGCCGGCCGACGCGGCGCTGGTCACCGCGATGGACCGGGTGCGGCAGGTGGCGTCGTCGGCGCTGTCGCTGCGGAAGGCGAACAAGCTGCGCGTGCGGCTGCCGCTGTCGTCGCTGGTCGTGGCGGCCGGCGACGCCGACTCGATGGCGCCCTTCGCGGACATCCTGCGGGACGAGGTGAACGTCAAGGCGGTCGAGCTGACCACCGACGTCGCCGCGCACGGCGGGTTCGAGGTCGCGGTCAACGCGCGGGCGGCGGGCCCCCGCCTGGGCAAGGACGTCCAGACGGTGATCAAGGCCGTCAAGGCGGGTGACTGGTCGCTGCGGGGCGACGTCGTCGTCGCGGCCGGGATCAGCCTGCGGGAAGGCGAGTTCGAACGCCGGCTGGTCGCCAAGAGCGGCGGGGCGGCGGCGGAGCTGCCCGGCGGGTCCGGGCTGGTGCTGATCGACACCGAGGTGACGCCGGAGCTGGCGGCGGAAGGCCTGGTCCGCGACCTGGTCCGGGTCGTGCAGCAGGCCCGCCGTGACGCCGGGCTCGACGTCGCCGACCGAATCGCGCTGACCGTGGACGCGCCGGCCGACGTGGTCGAAGCGGCCCGGACGCACCAGGACTTCCTGGCGTCGGAGACGCTGGCGACGTCGGTGACCCACGCCCCGGTGGCCGACGGCTCGGCCGGCACCGTCGGCGACGGCACGAAGGTGACGGTTTCGGTCGTAAAAGCCTGACCGGCTGTCGTGGGTGACCGGTAAGATCGGCCGGTCACCCACGACGGTGGCGGTTCCTTGGGGGAGGGGTACGCGGAAATGAGTCCTGCGAGAAGACGGGGCATCCTGATCGGCGGCGCGCTGCTCGTCGTCGTGGTCGTGGCGGCGGCGTTCTTCCTGCTGAACGGCGGGGGATCGACACCCGAGGCGGAAGCCGGGGCCACCAGCGTCGAGAGCCCGGGCGCGATCGACCCGCACTCGGCCATCACCGAGTACCTGCAGGACGTGTCCGAGAACAACCCGGACGCCGCGAGCCGGCTGACCGACGCCGCCCCGGCGGCCGCGGTGGCCCTGCGGGACGCGCGGAACACGCTGAACCCGTCGTCGGTCGTGGCCAAGCTGACCGTCCTGCAGCCGACCCCGGCCGGCGCCCAGCGGACCGGCGGGACGTTCAGCATGGCGTGGACGTTGAAGCCGGGCACCTGGACTTACGACGTGCCGTTCGAGCTGACCCAGGCCGGCGGCAAGTGGCTCGTGCACTGGGCGCCGTCGCTGCTGCACCCGAAGCTGGAGGCGGGGCAGCGGCTGGTGGTCAGCACGGCGGTGCAGGACACGACGGCGGTGGCCGACCGCGACGGCAAGCCGCTGCTCGTCAGCGGGGCCCAGGGCCTGCGGACGGTGCCGGGCAACCCCGCTCCGCTGCTGCACTCGGCGCTGGGCGGGCAGGTCACGGCGGCGGCCGGGGGCGGTTTCGCCGTCGAGCGCGTCGACACCGCAGGCAAGAACGTGGAGACGCTGTTCGGCAAGGCCGACGGCGACGCGAAGCCGCTGACGTCGAGCCTGAGCCTGGCCGCGCAGAACTCCGCACAGGCCGCGGTGGACGGCTACACCGCGGGCTCGGCGATGATGGTCGCGCTCGACACGGCGTCGGGCGACATCCTGGCCGTCGCGCAGAACTCCGCCGCCGGGCAGTCGCCCAAGGCCCTCAGCGGCCTGTACGAGCCGGGATCGTCGTTCAAGATCGCGACGTCGGTCGCCGCGATCCAGCAGAGCGGGCTCAAGGCGGCCTCACCCGTCGACTGCCCCGGTGTCGCGACGGTCGGCACGCGCACGGTCAAGAACGAGGGCTTCGAGCTGGGCGCGACGAACTTGCAGACGGCGTTCGCGCGGTCGTGCAACACGACGTTCGGGCAGCTCGCGCTGGACCTGCCGGCCGACGGGCTGGTGAAAGCCGCGAACGAGCTGGGCCTCAACGCCGACTACGAGATCCCGGGGATCGACACCGAGCTGGGCAAGGTCGAGCCGGCGGCGAGCAAGGACGAGCAGGTCGAAGACGGGTTCGGCCAGGGCCGGATCCAGGCGAGCTGCCTCGGCGGCGCGCTGATGGCGGCCACGGTGGCGTCCGGCAAGGCGATCACGCCGCGGCTGTGGCACGACCTGAAGACGACGGTCGTCAAGGGCTACTCGCCGCCACCCGCCGCGGTGCTCGGCCAGGTCCGGACGATGATGCGCGCGGTGGTGACGAGCGGAACGGCCCGCGGTGCCGCGGGTGCGGGCGAGGTGTTCGGCAAGACGGGCACGGCCCAGTTCGGCGACGGTTCTCAAGCCACCGGCTGGTTCGTCGGGTACCGCGGGACCGTGGCGTTCGCGGTGCTCCTGGAGGACTCGAACGACTCGGGCCCGGCAGTCACCCTGGCCGCCAAGTTCCTGAAAGCCCTCTGACCCGCACCCGCCCGGACGACACGCGCACCTGCACGGACGACACGCGCACCTGCCCGGACGACACGCGTACGCCGATGGACGACACGCCGGGCCTCGGTCGTGTCGTCCGCCCGGGTACGTGTGTCGGCCAGCTGTGTACGCGTGTCGGGCTGGGTGCGGGTGTTGTCCGTGCGAAGGTTCGGCCGCGGGCGAAGTCCCGCCGCCGTACCGTGGGCGGATGGAGACGATCGCTCTCGCCGAGGTCGCCGCGGTGCTCGCCGACCCGAGCCGCGCCACCATGTGCCTCGCCCTGCTCGACGGGCGGGCGTGGACCGTCGGCGAGCTGGCCAAGGCGGCCGGGATCGCGCTCTCCACGGCCAGTGAGCACGTCACCCGCCTGGTCGACGCCGGGTTCGTCGCCCGGGTCAAGCAGGGCCGGGCCAGCTACGTCCGGATCGCCGACCCGCGCGTCGCCGAGCTGATCGAGCACCTGGCCCAGCACGCTGTGACATCCGGGGCGCTGCCCCGGGCCGGGGGCTCCGCCACCCGGAGCCCCCGACGAACGGGCGGGCACCGGCCGGTGACCGGGCTGAAGTCCTCGTTGCGGGTGAAGCGGCTCGGGTTCGCGCGGACCTGTTACGACCACCTCGCCGGCGTGCTCGGTGTCGCCGTCCGCGACGGCATGCTGGCCGCCGGCCTGGTCGACGCCGACGGCGGGCTGGCGCTGACCGGCCGCGGCCGCGAGGTGCTGGCCGAGCTCGGCGTCCCGGTCGCGACCGGGCGGCGGTCGCCGCTGCGCGACTGTCTGGATTGGACGGAGCGGCGCGACCACCTGGCCGGGGCCGTGCCCGCGGCGTTGCTCGAGCGCGCGGTCGCCGCCGGCTGGGTCGGCCGCGACGGGCATCGCGCGGTGAAGGTGTTTCCGGCGGCGGAGAAGCCGTTCGCGGCGCTCGGTGTCGACCTCGCCGCGCTCGGTGGGCCTTAACACACCACGCCCTCGGCGCGCCCCAGCGGTACACGAAGGAGTTAACTCGACCGCTTCACTATTCTGAGGGCCCACGGCACTCGGAGGGAGGCGGCATGGACCAGCTCCCCCTGCTGCTCGGCGTCGGTGGTGTCGTGCTGCTCGCCTCCGTGCTCGCCGTGCGCGTGTCGATCCGGTTGGGCCTGCCTTCGCTGCTGCTCTACCTCGCGATCGGTGTGCTGCTGGGCGAAGCCGGCTTCGGCATCCGGTTCGACAACCCCGAGCTGACCCAGTCGCTCGGCCTCGCCGCGCTCGTCATGATCCTCGCCGAAGGCGGGCTGACGACGCGCTGGTCGGCGGTGAAACCCGCGCTGGGCATCGGTATCGCACTGTCCACTGTGGCCGTTGTGGTGAGCGTCGCGGTCACCGGCGCCGCCCTGCACTGGCTGCTGGGCCTCGACTGGCGGTTCGCGCTGCTCTGGGGCGCGGTGCTCGCCTCGACCGACGCGGCCGCGGTGTTCTCGGTGCTGCGCTCGGCCGGGATCGGCAAACGGCTCACCGGGGCGCTGGAGCTGGAGTCGGGCATCAACGACGCGCCGGCGTACATCGCCGTCGTGGTGCTGGCCGAAGGCGCCACTGTGGACTGGACGCTGCCGCTGCTGGTCGTCTACGAGCTCGGGGCGGGCCTGGCGATCGGGCTCGCCTTCGGCTGGCTCGGCGGGATCGCGCTGCGCCGCGCCGCGCTGCCGGCGACCGGGCTCTACCCGCTCGCCACGGTCGCGGTGTGCGTCGTCGCCTACTCGTCCGGGCAGCTGCTGCACGCGTCCGGGCTGCTCGCCACCTACGTCGCCGCGCTGGTGCTCGGCAACTCGCGGCTGCCGCACCGCTCGGACACGCTGTCGTTCGCCGAGGGCCTCGGCTGGCTGGCGCAGATCGGGCTGTTCGTGCTGCTCGGCCTGTTCGCCTCGCCGGGCCGGGTGCTCGAGGCGGTGGTGCCGGGCCTGGTCGCCGGGGCCGTCGTGCTGCTGCTGGCCCGGCCGATCTCGGTCGTGCTGGCGATGCTGCCGTTCCGCCTGCCGTGGCGGGAGCAGGCGTTCCTGTCGTGGGCCGGGCTGCGCGGCGCGGTGCCGATCGTGCTCGCCATGATCCCGCTGTCGCAGGGGGTGCCCGGCGCGCAACGGCTGGTCAACGCGGTGTTCGTGCTGGTCATCGTGCTGACGCTGGTCCAGGGGGCGACGCTCGGGCCGCTCGGGCGCTGGCTCGGGCTGGCGAAGAAGTCCGAGCCGCACGAGATCGAAGTCGACTCCGCGCCGCTGGACGAGCTGGGTGCCGAACTGCTGCAGGTCCGCATCCAGCCCGGGTCGAAGCTGCACGGCGTGTACCTGTCGGAGCTGCGGCTGCCGGTCGGTGCGACGGTCAGCCTGCTCGTGCGCGAAGGCGCCGGCTTCACCCCGCAGAAGACCAGCCGGCTGCAGGAGCTGGACCAGCTGCTGGTGGTCACGACCAGCGAGGTCCGCGACTCCGTCGAGCGCCGGCTCCGCGCGGTGGACCGGGCCGGCCGCCTGGCCCGCTGGAAGGGCGAGTCCGGCCGCTGAGCCGGCCGGGGTGGTACTCGCCCCGGTTCACGAAAATCTCACTCGATCTTCCCAAGGTTCCCTCTTTTGGCTTACAGTGCGCCCGCATCGACTGGTTCGAATGGGTGAACATCAAGTCAGAGGAGTACGCACGGTGATAAAGCTTCGTCTCGCGGTTCTGCTCGTCGCTGCCACGGCCGGACTCGGGCTGGCCGTCCCCGCCACCGCGACCGCCGAAGTGGCTCCGTTTCCGGCGCTCGCCCTGCCGTTCAAAGCCGGTCAGCAGGTCTACTCGGCCGGCATCCACTCCGACGACGGCAGCACCGGCGTCAAGAACGCCATCGACTTCAGCCCGGCCGACCGCACCGTGCGCGCGCCGCTGGCCGGCACCGTCCACCTGCAGCACTGCGCGGGCGGCGACTGGGTGACCATCGACCACGACGGCGGCTGGCGAACCGGGTACTACCACATGGAGGGCATCGAGGTCACCGACGGTGAGCACGTCGAGGCCGGAGCCGAGCTCGGCTCGACCGGCAACGCGCTCCCGTGCGGCGGCAGCAGCACCGGCGCCCACGTGCACTTCACGCTCTGGACCCTCCCCGGTGCCCCGGCGGCGGCGAACTGGGACGGCAAGTCGTTCGCCGAGGTCTCGACGGTCGTCGCGGCGGCCAGCGGCGAACCGGTCGACGGGAAGTCGATCGGCGGCTGGCGCTTCACCGCGGGCGCCGAGCAGTACACCGGCACGGCGACGCACCTCGCCGACAACGCCGTGACGCAGCTCCCGGGACGTTTCCGCGCGAAGCTCTGAGGTCCTCACGGTGTGTGAGCGGCGTCTCAGAATGTGAGGCGGGGGTTGGCCGGTGGCGGCGTTCTCGGTTACCTTCTGACTCAGGTCATGAGTGCCAGCGTTCAGCCCCGGCTTGCTGGCCGGCAACCCTCCTACCGCGGTGGGGTGCCCCGGGTGAAGACCGGGCCGGTCGCGCCGTGCGACGGGCAAGCGCGGGCCCCTCGCCGGGGTCCCCCGGACCGCCGAGGAGGCACCGATGACTCTCGCCATCGATCGCACCAGCACCACCACCGCTGCCCGGGCCGTCTTCGCCGAAAGCCTTGCCACGCAGGACATCCCGGCCGTCGCCGGGGCCGCGCTGCGGGTCCCGCTGGTCACCGGCGAAACCATCGGCTACGCCAACCTCGACCACGCGGCGAGCGCCCCCTGTCTCGACGCCGTCCGCACGAAGGTCGACGAGTTCCTGCCCTGGTACGCCAGCGTCCACCGCGGTGCCGGCTTCGCGTCCCAGGTCTCGACGCGCCTCTACGAGCGCACCCGCGACGTCCTGCGCCGCTTCGTCGACGCCCGTCGCACCGACACCGTCGTCTTCACCCGCAACACCACCGACTCGTTCAACCTGCTCGCCCGCAGCCTGCCGCGGCACACCACGGTCGTCGTCTTCGACACCGAGCACCACGCCGCGCTGCTGCCGTGGCAGGGCCCGAACGTCCGGCGGATCCCGACCCCGCGCACGCGCCTCGCCGCGGTGTCCGCTGTGGACGAAGCCCTCGCGGATTCCCCGCAGGGGCCCCGGTTGGTCGTCGTCACCGGAGCGTCCAATGTGACCGGTGAGCTCCTGCCGGTGGCGGAGATCGCCGCGGTGGCCCGGAAGCACGGTGCCCGCATCGCGCTCGACGCCGCGCAGCTGGCCCCGCACCGCCGGATCTCGCTCAAGGAGCTGGACGTCGACTACGTCGCCCTGTCCGGCCACAAGCTGTACGCGCCCTTCGGCGCGGGCGCGCTGATCGGCCGCGCCGACTGGCTGCGCGCCGCCCGGCCGTACCTCGCCGGCGGCGGCGCGACCAAGCTCGTCACCGAGGACGCGGTGGTCTGGAACACCGGCCCCGAGCGGCACGAAGCCGGCTCGCCCAACACCGTCGGCGTGTACGCGCTCGGCGTCGCGTGCGAGACGCTGAGCGAGAACTGGGACGCCGTCGTGGCGCACGAGCAGGCCCTGCTCACCCGGCTGCGCAAGGGACTCGAGGGCATCCCGGGCTGCGCCGAGCTGCGGCTGTTCGACGCGCCGGTCGACCGCGTCGGCACGCTCAGCTTCGTCGTCGACGGCTTCGACCCGGGCTGGGTGGCGGCGGTGCTGTCCGCCGAATACGGAATCGGCGTGCGCGACGGCGCGTTCTGCGCCCACATCGCGGCCAAGCGCCTCATCGGCGTCGCCGGCGGCAGCGGGCAGCAGGCGATCCGCGTCAGCCTCGGCCTGGGCAGCACCGAAGAGCACGTCGACCGGGTGGTGCTGGCGCTGCGCCAGATCGTGGCGCGCGGGGCTCGCTGGGAGTACGCGAAGGTCGACGGCCGCTGGGCCCCGGTCGGCGACCCGCGCGAGCTGCCGCCGTTCTGCTGAGCGCTAACCTGCCCCGATGGGGGATGGACGACGACTCTGGTTCCCGTTGGCCGCGCTGGGGTTCGCCCTGCTCGTGATGGCGGTGGTGGCGCTGGTCCCGGCCACCCCGGTGGCCGGCGAGTTCGCCACCGTGCGCGGCTACGAGCTGAGCCGGGGGGTGTCCCTCGGCACCGGCGGGCTCGGCGGTGCGGGCATGCCCGAGAACCGGCTCTCGGCCGTCGCCATCGCCACTTCCACCGACGTCGTGCCGTCGGCGACGCTCGGCTGGCTCGCCGGTCTCGCCGCCGTCGTGCTCGCCGTGGCCGGGTGGTACTGGCTGGGCTTGCGCCGCGCCGGCACACCGCCGCGGCCGGTCCGCTTCGTGCTCGGGACGCTGGGCGCACTGGTCGCCCTCCCGCTGCTCGACCTGGTCGGCGCGCTGGAGTTGCGGCTGTCCGGCGACGTCCGGGGCCCGCTCGTGGCGGCGCTGGGGCTGCTGGTGCTGGCGGCGTACGAGCGCAGCCGGTTCGTGCTGGCCGTGGCCGTGGTGTTCGCGCTGGTCACCGTGCTCTTCCAGCCGCCGGTCAGCGGTGCGCTGGGCGCGGCGGGCGTGCTGTTCGCCGCCGCGTTCGCGGTGCTCCTGCGGCGGCCCCGTGACACTGCCGCCGACGCGCCCTGACCAGCCGTGGACAATGGAGCGGTGAGCACCGACCCCAGCCACTCCGAACCCGACACCGCCGCGCCCGAAGAGGCGGTGCCCGAGACCGTGCGGGAGACACCGGAAGCGCCGGCGAAGCCGCTGCCGAAGCGCCGCGTGGGCTGGGTGTTCGCCGTCGCGGTCGTGTTCTGGGCGATCGACCTGGTGACGAAGAACCTGGTCGCCGCCAACCTCGAGGGCAAGGAGCCGGTCCGGATCCTCGGCGGTCTCGTCTACCTGCAGGTGATCCGCAACCCGGGTGCCGCGTTCTCGATGGCCACCGGCATGACGTGGGTGCTCGCGCTCGTCGCGCTGGCCGTCGTCGTCGCGATCATCTGGCTGTCCCGGCGGCTGCGCTCGATCGGCTGGGCCATCGGGCTCGGCCTCGTGCTCGCCGGCGCTCTCGGCAACCTGACCGACCGCGTCTTCCGCGCGCCGGGCGGGCTGCAGGGCCACGTCGTCGACTTCATCTCGGCGTTCGCCCCGAACGGCAAGGGCTTCGCGATCTTCAACATCGCCGACTCGGCGATCTGCGTCGGCGGTGCGCTGATCGTGCTGCTGTCCCTGCTGGGCAAGGACTACGACGGCACGTCGACCAAGGACAAGAAGAAGACCGAGCAGCCCGGGGAGCAGGCGTGAGCGCGCGGATGCTCCCGGTGCCCGACGGGCTCGACGGGATGCGGGTCGACGCCGGCCTCGCCAAGCTGCTCGGGCTCTCCCGCACGGTCGTCGCGGAACTGGCCGAATCCGGCGACGTGCTGCTCGACGGCCGGCCCGCCGGCAAGTCCGACCGGCTGTCCGGGGGCGGTCTCCTGGAGATCACGCTGCCGGAGCCGGCGAACCCCGTCGAGATCATCGCCGCGCCGGTCGACGGCATGCAGATCCTCCACGACGACGACGACATCGTCGTGATCTCCAAGCCGGTCGGCGTCGCGGTGCACCCGAGCCCCGGCTGGACCGGCCCGACGGTGGTCGGCGGCCTCGCCGCGGCCGGCCTGCGGATCGCGACGTCGGGCGCGGCCGAGCGCCAGGGCGTGGTGCACCGCCTCGACGCGGGCACGACCGGCGTGATGGTGGTGGCCAAGAGCGAGCACGCGTACACGGTGCTCAAGCGCGCGTTCAAGGAACGCACCGTCGACAAGGGCTACCACGCGATCGTCCAGGGCCACCCCGACCCGATGCGCGGCACGATCGACGCCCCGATCGACCGCCACCCGCGCCACGACTACAAGTTCGCGGTCGTCCAGGGCGGCCGCCCGAGCGTGACGCACTACGAGGTCGTCGAGGCCTTCCGCGCGGCGTCGCTGGCGCACATCAAGCTCGAAACCGGGCGGACGCACCAGATCCGCGTCCACTTCTCGGCGCTGAAGCACCCGTGCGTCGGTGACCTGACGTACGGCGCGGACCCGGTACTGGCCCGCCACCTCGGCCTGAGCCGGCAGTGGCTGCACGCGAAGACCCTGGCGTTCGCGCACCCGGCCGACGGCCGCTGGGTCGAGTTCGAGTCGGAGTACCCGGACGACCTGGCGAAGGCTCTGGAAACTCTGCGGGACGAGAGCTACTAGTGAGGCTTGTTCAGCCGTCGCCCGCCGCATGACTTCTCCGGTGGCCGGCGGTTTCCGCGCGGGTCGCGGCGGGCTGACCAGAACAAGCCTCAGTCTTCGATCGACCAGGTCAGCGTGCGCTCGTCCGGTTCCGGCCGCGGGCTCCAGCGGACCGACACCACCCGCGTCGCGTCCGGGAGGACGTAGACCGTGTGGCCGCCCAGGGTTTCGCCGGGCTGGACGCCGATCTTGTGCGGCGGCCGCGACGTCAGCGACACCGGGGCCTTGCCGATCGCGGTGCCGTCGGCGGCGAGCAGCTCGAGGTAGTTGTCCGGCAGCGACGCGAACGGGATCGCCCCGCGGTTGGTGATCTCGGTGTGCACGACCACCGAGCGCTCGCCCTCTTCCAGGCGGTAGCCCGCCGCGCTGAACAGGGAGTCCGCCGGGTCCTGGACCTCCAGCAGCTGCACCGACAGCTGCTCGCCCTCCAGGCCCTGGGTCTCCAGGACCTCCCGGATCCGGCCCCGCTTGCCACCGGCCGGGGCCGCGGGGCGGGCGGGCTCGTCGCCGCGGGCCCACGACGCCGTCTGCGGCAGGCCCCACGTGCTCACGACCGGGTCCGGCGGCGGGACGAACTGCTGGGGCGGGCGCTGCTGGGGAGGCCCGGGCGGCGGGCCCGGGTACCGCCCGGACGGCGTCCCCTGGACGTTGTACGGCCCGGACGGCGCGCCTTGCACGTTGTACGGCCCCGAAGGCACGCCCTGCACGTTGTACGGACCGGACGGGACACCGTGCGGGCCCGGCGGCGGCATCGGCGGCGCGGGTTGCTGCGGCACCGGCTGGGACGGCGGCGGCGGGAACTGCTGCGGCGGCGGGAACTGCTGGGGCGGTCGGTTCGCCCACGACGGCGGCGAGCCCGCGATCGCCGCCCGGAGTCCCTGGGGGTCGCTCTCGACGCCGACGAGCAGCGGCAGCCCGCTGCCGGACAGCGCCACCAGCCGGTAGGCGACCTCGCGCGGATCCATGCCGACCTTGGCCGCCAGCTCGTGCACCGCCGCCTTGCCGAGTTCGGCGAGCGCGGCGAGCAGGCGGGTATCCACGGGATCGGTCACGGCCACCCGCTGAACGCTACCGCCTCGCCGCCGCGACCACGCCGAGGTGGTCCGCCCCCGGCGAACAGCACACCGTTCCTGTCGGTGATCTCCGTTAGGGTCGGCCGTGGAGCACAACACCGACGCTGGGGGTCCTGCCATGACCGCGGTCACCGAACTCGCCGACGAGTTCGTCGAAGCGTTGTTCGCCGCCGATCCGCTGACGCCCGCGCTGCTGGGCATCCGCCCGGCCGAGCCGGGGTTGCCGGATCTGTCCGCCGACGCCGAACGGGCGCACCGGGCGCGGCTCGCCGGGTTCGCCGAGCGGGCCCGCGCGCTGGACGCCGAGGGGTTGTCGGCGGAGGACCGCGTCACCCGCGCGGTCCTGATCGCCACGGCCGAAGACCGCGTCGCGTCGATCGACACCCGGATGGCCGAGTTCACGGTCACCGACCTGCTGATCGCGCCCGCGGCGTCGCTGCTCATGGCGCTGCCGATGACGGCGGTGACGGCGGGCGAGGCCGCGGAGGCCCAGCTCGGCCGCCTGGCCGCGGTCCCGGAGTACCTGCGCCAGGCCGCGCGGCGCCACGCCGAGGGCATCGGCGCCGGGCTCGTCCCGGTGGCGCACCTGGTCGACGCCGCGGTCGCGCACCTCGACCGCTACCTCGCCGACCCGGCCGCGGACCCGCTGCGCCGCCAGCCGGCGCCGGACGAGGAGTTCGGGCGCCGGCGGGACGAGCTGCTGGCCGAGGTCGTCCGTCCGGCCTTCGCCGAGTACCGCGAATTCCTCGCCACCGAGGTGCGGCCGCACGGGCGGCCCGCCGACCGGCCCGGCCTGAAGTGGCTGCCCGGCGGCGATGCGGCGTACGCGCGGCTCGCGAAGGTGCACACGACCACCGACCGCACCCCGGAGGAGCTGCACCGGATCGGGCTCGACGTCATCGACTCGCTCGCCGCCGAGTACCGCGAGCTGGGGCAGAAGGTGTTCGGCACCGACGACCCGGCGGCGATCTTCGAGCGCCTGCGCACCGATCCCGCGTTGCGCTGGACCAGCGGTGACGAGTTGCTGGACACCGCCCGCACGGCCGTGGCGCGGGCCACCGCCGAGGCCCCGAAGTGGTTCGGCAGCGTCCCGGCGCAGGAGTGCGCGGTCGAGCCGGTCCCGGAGGAGACCGCGCCCGGCGCGCCCGCGGCGTACTACCTGCGCCCGGCCGTCGACGGCTCCCGGCCGGGCATCTACTTCGCGAACACCCACGACGCCGGCGAGCGGTTCCGGCACACGGCGGAGTCGACGGCGTTCCACGAAGCCGTGCCCGGGCACCACTTCCAGCTGAGCACCGCGCTGGAGCTCACCGGGCTGCCGCTGCTGCGCCGCATCGGCAACTTCACCGCCTACACCGAGGGCTGGGGGCTCTACAGCGAGCGCCTCGCCGACGAGATGGGGCTGTACTCCGACGACGTCGCGCGGCTGGGCATGCTGACCGGCGACTCGATGCGGGCGGCCCGGCTGGTCGTCGACACCGGCCTGCACGCGCTGGGCTGGAGCCGGCAGCAGGCCGTGGACTACCTGCTCGAGCACACGCCGGAGGCGCGCGTCGAGGTCGAGACCGAGATCGACCGCTACATCGCGTGGCCGGGCCAGGCGCTGGCGTACATGGTGGGGCGGCTGGAGATCCAGCGGATCCGCACCGGCGCCGAGGAGCGGCTCGGGTCCCGGTTCGACATCCGCGCGTTCCACGACCTCGTGCTCGCCGGGGGTGCGCTGCCGCTCTCGGCGCTCGCCGCCGCCGTCGACGACTGGGTGGCCGGGCACGGCGACACGGCCAACGGCCTGGCCGGCGAGCTCGTCGAGCTGACCTTCGAGCACGAGCCGCTGTACCCGTCGGTCTTCGGCCTGCCCGGCGACCACGACCGGCTCGGCGAGCAGACCCGGGAAGCGCAGGAACGGTTCCGCGCCGCCTACCGGGACCTGGCCGCCCGTGCCCGGGCGCTGCCCGCCGACGCCCTGAGCGCGGAAGAGGCCGTCACGCGCGAGGTCGTCATCGCCTCCGCCGAGGTCGAGGCCGACCGGCTCGGCGCCCGCGCCGCCGACATCGCGGTCAGCGACGGGCTGACCGCGCCCGCGCTGGGCCTGCTGCTGTACCTGCCGTACTACAAGCTCGACGACGAGAAGAAGGCCCGCGGCTACCTCGCCCGGCTCGGCGCGATCAGCACGTTCCTCGAAGAGCTGACCGAACGGCAGCGGGAGAGCCTGGCCGACGGTCTCGTGCCGGCCGCCTACCTCGCGCGCGTGGGTATCGAGTACATCGACCGCTACCTCGCCGCGCCGGACAGCGACCCGCTGAAGGTGAGCACGACGGCCGCCGTCGAGGGCTTCGAAGCCGACCGCGACCGGCTGCTCGCCGAGGTCGTCCACCCGGCGTACGCCCGCTACCGCGACTTCCTGCGCACCGAGGTCGAGCCGGTCGGCCGGCCCGACACCGCGCCCGGCATCGGCCACGTGCCGGGCGGCGCGCAGCGGTACGCCGCGCTGATCCGCGCGGAGACGACGACCGAGCGCACGGCCCAGGACCTGCACGACACCGGGCTGGCGATCATCGAGAAGCTCTCGGCGGAGTACCGCGAACTGGGCGAGAAGGTGTTCGGCACGACAGATCTCGCGCAGATCTTCGAGCGCCTGCGCACCGATCCGGCGCTGCGCTGGCGTGACGGCGAGGAGCTGCTGTCCGCGGCCCGGGACGCCATCGCCCGCGCCGAAGCCGTGGCGCCGCAGTGGTTCTCGCGCATCCCGGCGGAGAAGTGCGAGGTCGCGCCGGTGCCCGAGGCCGACGCGGCGAGCGGCACGATCGCCTACTACCTGCAGCCGTCGCTGGACGGTTCGCGGCCGGGCACCTACTACGCCAACACGCACGAAGCCGACAAGCGCCCGCGGTTCACCAGCGAGGCGATCGCGTTCCACGAAGCCGTGCCGGGCCACCACTTCCAGCTCAGCCTGGCCCAGGAGCTGAGCGACCTGCCGCTGCTGCGGCGGATCGGCATGTTCAACGCCTACGCCGAAGGCTGGGGGCTCTACGCCGAGCGGCTGGCCGACGAGATGGGCCTGTACTCCGACGACGTCGCGCGGCTGGGCATGCTGACGCAGGACTCGATGCGGGCGGGCCGGCTCGTCGTCGACACCGGGATGCACGCCCTCGGCTGGAGCCGGCAGCGCGCGATCGACTTCCTCGTCGACAACACGCCGATGGCGCGGATGGAGATCGAGGCGGAGATCGACCGCTACGCCGGCTGGCCGGCCCAGGCCCTCGGGTACATGGTGGGGCGGCTGGAGATCCAGCGGCTGCGCGCCGAGGCCGAGGCGGCGCTCGGCGAGCGCTTCGACATCCGTGACTTCCACGAAGTCGTGCTGGGCCACGGCATGCTGCCGCTTTCGGCGCTGGCCAAGGTCGTCACGGACTGGGTCGCGAGCCGGACCGACACCCCGGATTCGCTCGCGGACGAGTGCCTGGAGCTGATGTTCGAGGCGCAGCCGCTGCTGCCGTCGCTCTACGGCCTCCCCGGCACGCACGACCGGCTCGCCGACCAGTCCGCCGAGGCGGGCGCCCGGCAACGCACCGCGTTCGCCGGGATCATCTCGCGGGCCGAAGCACTCGACGCGGCGGCCTTGTCGCCGGACGAGCGCGTCACCCGCGACGTCGTGATCTGGCAGGCGCGCACGCTGATCGACGTGCTCGACTCGGGCCGCGCCGACATCGCGGTGAGCGACGGGCTCGCCGCGCCGGCGCTGGAACTGCTGATGATGCTGCCGCAGACGGTGCTCGACGACGAGGCCAAGGCCCGCGGCTACCTGAGCCGGCTGGCCGCGGTCGGCACGTATGTGGACCAGCTGATCGAGCGTCAGCGGGCGGCGCTCGCCGAAGGCCTCACGCCGCCGGAGTTCCTGGCGCGCATCGGCGTCGGGTACGTCGAGCGCTACCTCGCCACCCCGGAAGCCGACCCGCTGAAGGTGCCGGTCCACGGGCTCGAGGCCGAGCGCGACCGGCTGCTGGCCGAAGTCGTGAGGCCGGCGTATGCGCGCTACCGCGACTTCCTGGCCGGCGAAGTGGTCCCGGCCGGGCGGCCGGAGACGTCGCCGGGCATCGGCGACCTGCCGGGCGGGCCGGCGCGCTACGCGGCGCTGATCCGCGCGGAGACGACGACCGAGCGCACGGCCCAGGACCTGCACGACACCGGGCTGGCGATCATCGAGCGGCTGGCGGGGGAGTACCGCGAGCTGGGCGAGAAGGTGTTCGGCACGACGGATCTCGCTCGGATCTTCGAGCGGATCCGCACGGACCCGGCGCTGCGCTGGCGCGACGGCGACGAGCTCCTGGATGCCGCCCGGCGGACGATCGCGCGGGCGGAAGCCGTGGCACCGCAGTGGTTCTCGCGTGTTCCGGAGCAGCAGTGCCAGGTCGCCCCGGTGCCCGCCGCCGAGGCCGAAAGCGGCTCGATCGCCTACTACATCGACGCGTCGCTCGACGGTTCCCGGCCGGGCACGTACTACGCCAACACGCACGAGGCGGACCAGCGGCAGCGGACGCTGGGCGAGTCGGTCGCGTTCCACGAAGCCGTGCCCGGGCACCACTTCCAGCTGACGCTCGCGCAGCAGCTCACCGGAGTCCCGCTGCTGCGGCGGATCGCCATCTTCAACGCGTACGCCGAGGGCTGGGGGCTGTACGCGGAACGGCTCGCCGACGAGATGGGCCTGTACTCCGATGACGTGTCCCGCCTCGGCCTGCTGACCCAGGACTCGATGCGGGCGGCCCGGCTGGTCGTCGACACGGGTCTGCACGCGCTGGGCTGGAGCCGGCAACGGGCGGTGGACTTCCTGGTCGAGAACACGCCGATGGCGCAGATCGAGATCGAGGCGGAGATCGACCGCTACGCCGGCCACCCGGGCCAGGCGCTCGGCTACATGGTGGGCCGCTTGGAGATCGAGCGGCTGCGGGCCGACGCCGAGCGGGCGCTGGGCGAGCGGTTCGACATCCGCGAGTTCCACGACACGGTGCTGGGCAGCGGAACCCTCCCGCTCCCGGTCCTGGCGGACGTGGTGGCCACCTGGGTCGCGGCCCGCTCGGCGGAGGGCACCGAGTGAAGACCGGCCGTGTCGACCCCGCGATCACGCGTGTCGACTGCCCCATCACGCGTGTCGGCTCGCTGATCACACGTGAGCTGGTCCGGCTTGGCGCGGACGACGAGGAGCAGACGTGACCGGGCTCGGCGGCACGCCGCCGAGCCCGCACGACCGAGCCGGCGAGCGGTCGTAACCGGATACGACCTCCGCGCCGACTCGGTACCACTACCACGAGGAGCAGACGTGACCTGGCTCGACCTCCCCGACGACACGCCGTTCGGCCTGGACAACCTGCCCTACGGCGTGTTCTCGGTCGGCGGCGCGCCCGAGCGGCGGGTCGGCGTGCCCGTCGGCGAGCACGTCCTCGACCTGACGGCCGCGGCCGCCGAGACCGCGGCGGCCTTCGCGCCGCTGCTCACCTCCGGCGTACTCAACCCGCTGCTGGCCGCCGGGCCGGACACCTGGCGGGAGGTCCGCGAGAGCGTCCGGGCCTGGCTGACCGAACCCCGCTACGCCGACCAGCTGCGCCCGCACCTCGTGCCCCTGGCCGAAGTGGCTACGCACCTGGCGTTCGAGGTCGCCGACTACGTCGACTTCTACTCCAGCGAGCAGCACGCGCTCAACGCCGGCCGGATCTTCCGGCCCGACGCGGCCGAGCTGCCGCCGAACTGGAAGCACCTGCCGATCGGCTACCACGGCCGGGCGGGCACGGTCGTCGCGTCGGGCACGCCGGTCGTCCGCCCGCACGGGCAGCGCAAGCCGCGCAACGCCGACGATCCTTCGTTCGGCCCCTCGCAACGGCTGGACATCGAGGCGGAGGTCGGGTTCGTCGTCGGCGTCCCGTCCACGCCCGGCACGCGAGTGTCCACTGAGAACTTCGCGGACCACGTCTTCGGCGTCTGCCTGGTCAACGACTGGTCGGCCCGCGACATCCAGGCCTGGGAGTCGCAGCCGCTGGGCCCGTTCCTCGGCAAGTCGTTCGCGACGTCGGTGTCGCCGTGGATCGTCCCCCTCGCGGCGCTGGAGCACGCCCGGGTCGACGGCCCGCCGCAGGACCCGGAGCCGTTCGAGTACCTGCGCACCAGCGAAAAATGGGGACTGGACCTGGCGATCGAGATCCGGCTCAACGGCCACCTGGTGTCGAGCCCGCCGTTCGCGACGCAGTACTGGACGGCGCCGCAGCAGCTGGCCCACCTGACGGTCAACGGCGCGAGCCTGCGCACCGGCGACCTGTTCGCCTCGGGCACGGTGACCGGCCCGGACCGCGACCAGCGCGGCTCGTTCCTGGAACTGTCCTGGGGCGGCCGCGAACCCCTCGACCTCCCGGACGGCGAGCAGCGGACGTTCCTCGAAGACGGCGACGAGGTCGTCATCACCGCGACCGCTCCCGGCCCGGACGGCACCCGGATCGGTTTCGGCGACGTCCGGGGCACGGTGGTCCCCGAATTCGGGAATCCGCACCCACGGGATTGATGCCGCGAAGAAACAATCGCGCGAGATCCGGCCGTGATCACGTGACGTTTTCCCCGCCGCGGTGTCGGACTGCGGGGGACACGCGCGAATGAGAGGGTCGGCCGGTGGGACGTGGAGCGGGGAAAGCCGTCGTGGGCAAGGGGGTCCGGCGGGCCGGGGCGACGCTGGCCCGGTACCGCGAACGCGACGGTGACCACTACGCGGCCGCGGTCACCTTCTTCAGCCTGCTCGCGCTGGTCCCGCTGGTCATGGTCGCCGTCTCGGTGGCCGGGTTCGTGCTGGCCGGCGACCGGCTGCTCGCGACCGAGCTCGACCGGGTCATCGACGGCTCGCTGCCGCCCGAGATCGGCGGGCAGGTCACCGGCGTCGTGCACACCGTCGTCGGCGAACGCGGCCGGATCGGGCTGCTCGCGCTCGCCGTGGCCGCGTATTCGGGCTGGAGCTGGATCAGCAACGTCCGCGACGCCGTCACCGCGATGCTCGGCCAGGAGCGCACCCCGCGGCCGCTGCTGCGCGGCATCGCCGCCGACGTCGTGGTGCTGGCCGGAGTCGGGCTCGCGATGGCCGTGTCCTTCGGTCTGGCGGCGCTCACGGGCGCGGCCGGCACCGGGCTCCTGCACCTGACCGGGCTGACCGGTGGGTTCGCGCACTTCGTCCTCGTCGCGGGCTCCCTGCTGCTCGGCCTCGCGGCGAACTGGCTGGTCATCGCCTGGTGCCTGGCCCACCTGCCGCGCCGTCCGCTGCCCCTGCGCTCGACGCTGCGTCCGGCCGGGGCCGCCGCCGTCGGGCTCGCCGCGCTCCAGCAGGCCGGCGGGCTGTACCTGCACCTGCTCGGCCGGTCGCCCGCGGTCGCGGCCTTCGGCACGCTCGTCGGCGTGCTGCTGTTCGTCTACCTGGTCGTCCGCTGGCTCCTGATGGTCACGGTGTGGCTCACGGTCCGCGCCGAGCCACCGGCCGGCACGCTCGCCGCCGACGTCCGCTACGCCGGCACGACGCTCGGGGCCGGGGCTTCGGCGGAGCTGGTGGTCCGCACGCTCAGCGGCCGCTGAGTGGCGGCGCGCACATCGCCGGCGCGCGGCCCGCCCGGCCCCGTTAGGATCCGCTACTAAGCGCTTGCTCAGCAACGGAGGTGGCCATGCGGATCGGGACCGGGATCAACTACGCCGGAGGCTTCGCCGAAAGCGTCGCCGACATCGTCGAACTCGAGAAGGCGGGGCTCGACGTCGCGTTCGTTCCCGAGGCCTACTCCTTCGACGCCGTCAGCCAGCTCGGCTTCCTGGCGGCGAAGACCGAGCGCGTCCAGCTCGCGTCGGGCATCTTCCAGATCTACACCCGGACCCCGACGCTGACCGCGATGACCGCGGCCGGGCTCGACTTCGTCTCCGACGGGCGGTTCATCCTCGGCCTCGGCGCCTCCGGCCCGCAGGTCATCGAGGGTTTCCACGGCGTGAAGTACGACGCGCCGCTGGCCAGGACCCGCGAGATCGTCGAGATCTGCCGCCAGGTGTGGCGCCGCGAACGCGTCGTCCACGACGGCAAGCACTACACGATCCCCCTGCCGCCGGAGCAGGGCACCGGCCTCGGCAAGCCGCTCAAGCTGATCAACCACCCGGTGCGCGAGCGCATCCCGGTGCTGCTGGCCTCGCTCGGGCCGAAGAACGTCGCGCTCACCGCCGAGATCGCCGAGGGCTGGCAGCCGATCTTCTTCCACCCGGAGAAGGCCGCCGACGTCTGGGGCGAGTCCCTGGCCGCCGGCAAGGCCAAGCGCGACCCGGCGCTGGGCGAGCTGGACACGTTCGTCAGCGCCGCGCTGGCGATCGGCGACGACGTCGAGCCGCTGCTCGACCACCTGCGGCCGATCGTGGCGCTCTACGTCGGCGGGATGGGCGCGCGCGGCAAGAACTTCTACAACGACCTCGCGCGCCGCTACGGCTACGAGGCCGAGGCGAAGCTGATCCAGGACCTCTACCTCGACGGCAAGAAGGACGAGGCCGCGGCGGCCGTGCCCCTCGAGCTGCTGCGCTCGATCTCGCTGGTCGGCCCGGCCGGGTACGTCAAGGAGCGGCTGGCGGCGTTCAAGGAGGCCGGCGCGACGACGCTCGTCGTCAACCCGATGCTGCCCGGCCGCGAAGCGCGGGTCTCGGCGGTGTCCCAGCTGCGGGAGCTGCTGGGCTGAGCCTCAGACCGGGACCGCGTAGACGGCGATCCGCGGGGAGTCGATCCCGGCGAGGTCGTGGGTCCCGTCGCTGGTGATCAGGCGCAGCTCGGGGCCCGGGCCTTCCGGCGCGACGAGCGTGCTGTCGGGTTCACTGGCCGGGAACGTCGCGGTCCTGCGGACCGTGAAGCGGGCTTCGCGCCCTTCGTCGTCGCGCACGACGACGGGTGCGCCCGGCTTCAGCGTGCCGAGGCGGCCGAACGCGCCGCCGGAGTACCCGAACTCGGCGTGCCCGGACAGCACGGCGACGCCCGGTGCGCCCGGGGCCGGGCCGTCGGCGAACCAGCCGACGCCCAGCGCCGTGCCAGGCTGCTCCCGGCGGCCGCCGATGTGGCCGAGGTCGACGAGGTGGTTCAGGGCCAGGCCCAGGTCGGGGATCGCCAGCGCGGCCGGCAGGACCCCGGCGCCGACGGTCACGGGCCGGTCCGCGGCCACTCCGGGGGCTCCCGGATCGCCCGGGGTTAGCACCGCGGTGACGCCGAGCAGGACACAACCGAGCCCGGCCACCACCGCGAGCACGGCGGCGGCCGGCCGTACGAGCATCGAATGCCGCTCGCCCACGTTCCCCTGCCCCACGCCGGTAAGTCGGAACGCGGAGAGCGGGCGTTACCGAATCGTGTCCAGCAGTGGCACGGTTCACTCGATTGGGTTATCGGACTGTGACCTTCGCTTCATCAAGGCACTTCCGGAGGTGGTAAATGCGGCAAACCGCGTCGATTTCCGGCAGTATTGCGTGTTTCGACCTGTCGAACTGGGGATATTCACTAGTCCGGAAGCGAGGTGCGCCGAGCCGTGCGAAAAATCGAAGAGCCCACGGTGGGCGTACTCGACGTGGGATCGTTCAGCGCCCGCCTGGTGGTGGTCCCGGTCGACGGTTCGCCGCGGGAGCCGGTGCTGAACCACCAGACGCGGCTGCGCCTCGACCGCGAGCTCGACGGCCGTGGCCGGCTCTCGGCCCACGGCATCGCCGACGTCACGGCCGCCGTCGCCGCGGGCATGGGCGCCGCCTACCGCCACGGCGTGAGCCACATCTACCCGCTCGCGACGTCCTCGATCCGCGACGCCACCAACGCGGCCGACATCGTGCGGTACGTCGCCGGTGAAACCGGCGTCGAGCTGCGGTTCCTCTCCGGCCGTCGCGAAGCCGAGCTGACCTACGTGGCCTCCCGCCGCTGGTTCGGCGCGGACGCCGGGCCGCTGCTGGTGCTCGACATCGGCGGCGGCACGGTCGAGCTGGCCGCGGGCCGCGGCGACCACGCCACGTTCGCGCGGTCGCTGCCGCTGGGCGCGCGGTCGATGACCCGCGACTGGCTGCCGGGCGAACGCGTGTCCGCCAAGCGGGTCAAGGCGTTGCGCGCGCACGCGCTCGACGTCGTGACCACCGCGCTGGGCGCCGCGGACGTCGACGACCCGCGCGTCGTCGGCTGTTCGAAGGTGCTGCAGCAGCTCGCGCGGCTGTCGGGCGCCCGCCCGAACAAGTGCAAGGAGCTGCGGCTCGACGACCTGCGGGCCTGGATCCCGCGGCTGGCCGCGCTCCCGCCGTCGAAGCGCGCGGAGCTGCCGGGCATCTCCCGCAGCCGCGCCCACCAGGCGCTGGCGGGCGCGATCGTGGCGGAAGCACTGCTGACGGTCGCGGGCGGCAAGGTCGCGATCTGCCCCTGGTCGACCCGTGACGGCCTGCTGCTGACGCTGCAGGACAAAGCGCGGGAGAAGGCGCGGGGCAAGGCCGCCGCGGCCTGACCACTGGTCCCGGCCGGGAAAACCGGGTATTCCGGAACCATGAGCGAGCAGCAGCGCCTCCACGCCCGTGACGACGAAGACGACGAGCTCCCGAAGCTCCCGACCCCCGGGCAGCTGACCCACGACGTGCCCACCGCGCCCGACCCGGACGTGAACCCGGGTGGGACCGAAGACGTTCCGGCCCCACCCGGACGGGACGCCGTCAGCGACCTTCCGCAGTGATCGGGTTCGCCGGTTCCGCGTACTGACGGGCCTCTTCCGAGTCGCGCCGCATCGGGGCGCGGCCCGGGGGCTGCGTCGGCGGGTCGCCCGCGTCGATCTTCGGGATCGTGAACCGCTGCGGCTCGGCGGTGACCGTGACGCGCTCGCCGTGGTGCAGCACGTCGATCGGGTCGCCGTCCAGCACGTGGTAGGTCGCCTGGTCGCGGTCGACCTCGACCTGGAACCGGGTGCCGCGGAACATCAGCCGGAACGTGATCCGGTCCAGCTGCGGCGGCAGCCGCGGCGCGAACGCCAGCTTCCCGCCGTGGTCGCGCAGGCCGCCGAAACCGGCCACGGCGCCTTGCCACGCCCCGGCCAGCGACGCCATGTGCAGGCCGTTGCGCACGTTGTTGTGCACGTCGTGCAGGTCGGTCAGCGCGGCTTCGGCGAGGTAGTCGTAGGCCAGCTCGAGGTGCCCGACCTCGGCCGCGACCACCGACTGCGTCCCCGCCGAGAGCGACGAGTCCCGCACCGTGCGAGCCTCGTAGTAGGCGAAGTTGCGGGCCTTCTCTTCCGGGCTGAACGAGTCGCCGCACATGTACAGCGCCAGCACCAGGTCCGCCTGCTTCACGACCTGCTTGCGGTACAGGTCGAAGTACGGGAAGTGCAGCAGCAGCGGGTAGTGCGCGAGGTCCGTGTGCTCGTAGTCCCACTCGTCGTGGTCGAGGAAGCCCTCGGACTGCGGGTGCACGCCGAGCTCCGCGTCGTAGGGCAGGTACATCGCCGCGGCGGCCGCGCGCCAGCTGTCCAGCTCGACCGTGTCGACGCCGAAGTGCGCCGCCACGTCCGGGTGACGCTCACACGAATCCGCGGCGGCCATCAGGTTCCGGCGCGCCATCAGGTTCGTGTAGACGTTGTTGTCCGCCACGGCCGAGTACTCGTCGGGCCCGGTGACGCCGTCGATGCGGAAGTCGCCGTGCCGGTCGTGGTGCCCGAGCGACGCCCACAGCCGCGCGGTTTCCAGCAGCAGCTCGGTGCCGTAGTCGCGCTCGAACTCCTCGTCGCCGGTCGCGTTGAGGTACCGCAGGACGGCGTCGGCGATGTCCGCGCTGACGTGGAACGCAGCCGTGCCCGCCGGCCAGTACGCCGAGCACTCGGCGCCGTTGATCGAGCGCCACGGGAACGCCGCGCCGCGCAACCCCAGCTGGTGCGCGCGTTCCCGCGCTTTGTCCATTGTGGAGTGCCGCCAGCGCAGGGCGTCGCGCGCGGCGTCCGGCATCGTGTAGGTGAGCACCGGCAGGACGAACGACTCGGTGTCCCAGAAGGCGTGCCCGTCGTAGCCCGGGCCGGTCAGCCCCTTGCCCGCGATCGCGCGGCTTTCGCCGCGGGCCCCGGCCTGCAGGAGGTGGAACAGCGCGAAGCGGACGGCTTGCTGCAGCTCGGGGTCGCCCTCGATCTCGATGTCCGAGGTGGCCCAGAAGTCGTCGAGGAACTGGCGCTGCTCGGTGACCAGGCCCTTCCAGCCGGTCTGGCGCGCGCCCGCCAGCGCGGCCTCGACCTGGGACCGCAGCGCGGGGACCGAACGCTGCGCGGACCAGCCGTAGGCGAGGAACTTGGTGATGCGCAGCCGCCCGCCCTTCGGCACGTCGACCGCGACGGTGAGCCGCGCGAGGTCCTCCTCGGAGTGGATGCGGGCGCGGATCCCGTCGTCCACCTCGATCTTGTGGTCCATCGCCGCGGCCATCCGCAGCCCGGACCGGCGGGTCTGGTGCACCAGCACGGCGTTGTAGTCGGACGCGCGGTGGAACTCGCCCACCAGCGGCGAGTTCAGCGCGGCGGCCACCCGCGGGTCGCTGGTGTCGGACTCGATCGGCTCGTTGGCCAGCAGGTCGGACTGGACGACCAGCTGCAGGTCCTCGTCGAGCGGCTCGACCTCGTACCGGATCGCGGCGACCGCGCGCTGGGTGAAGGACACCAGCCGCTCGGTGCGCACGCGGACCCGCCGCCCGGTCGGCGACGACCACTCCGTGCTGCGGCACAGCGTGCCCTTGCGGAAGTCGAGCACCCGGTCGTGCTTGGTGGCGGCGCCGTAGCGCATGTCGAGCGGCTCGTCCTCGACGAGCAGCCGGATGATCTTGCCGTCGGTCACGTTGACGACGGTCTGGCCCTCTTCGGGGTAGCCGTATCCCGCTTCGGCGTAGGGGAGTTCGTGCTGCTCGTAGAAGCCGTTGAGGTAGGTGCCGGGCAGGCCGCGCGGCTCGGCTTCCTCGAGCGTGCCGCGCATCCCGATGTGGCCGTTGGACACGGCGAACGCCGACTCGGTGCGCTGCAGGGCGTCGACGTCCATCCCGCGCCAGCGCAGCTCCCACGCCGCGCATTCGTAGCCGCGGGGTTCTTCTTCGGTCATCGATCCTCCAGCAGGTCGGCGAGGTCGTCGACGACGATGTCGGCGCCGTGCGCCTTCAGCGCTTCGGCCTGGTCCGCGCGGTTCACGCCCACGACGTACCCGAAGTTGCCGGCTTTCCCGGCCTGGACGCCGGACTGGGCGTCCTCGAACACGGCCGCGTGGGCGGGTTCGACGCCGAGCGCCGCGGCGCCGGCCAGGAACGAGTCGGGCGCGGGCTTGCCCTTGAGGTGCTGCTCGCGGATGGTCAGGCCGTCGACGCGGGCCTCGACGTACTTGGTCAGGTCACCGGCGTCGAGCACCTTGGCGCCGTTCGCCGACGACGTCACGACGCCGATCCGCAGGCCGGCGGCTTTCACGGCTTCGAGGTAGCGGACCGAGCCGGGGTAGGTGTTCACCCCGTTCTCGTCGATGATCTTCAGGACGAGCTCGTTCTTGCGGTTGCCGACGCCGTTGACGGTGGGGGCGTCCGGCGGGTCGTCCGGGGTGCCTTCCGGCAGTTCGATCCCGCGTGAGCGCAGGAACTCGCGGACCCCGTCGGCGCGCGGGCGGCCGTCCACATAGGTCGCGTAGTCCCGGTCGGTGAACTCCTGGAAGCCGTCGCCGTCGCGGGCGCGAAGAAACTCGTCGAAAGTCCGTTTCCAGGCTTGGCTGTGCAGAACGGCCGTACCGGTAAGAACTCCATCGAGATCGAACAGGCAGGCGGTGATGGTCTCGGGCAATCCCGTCATGTCCGCACGCTACCGTTCTTCCTCCTGCACGGGCTGTTCCGGGTGCGGCCGCACCCGGTGGATGAGTTCGTGCACGGTGGCGTCCGCGAGCCGGTAGCGCACGACGCGTCCGGTGCGCTGCGTGGTGACCAGCCCGTGCGCGCGCAGCAGCCGGAGGGCCTGCGAAACCGCGGTGTCGGTCATGCCGGTGACGGCGGCGAGGTCGGTGACGCTGATTTCACGGGCGTAGTGGATCGAGACCAGCAGGGCCAGCCGGGACGGGTCGGCGACCACGGAGAAGCGCTGGGCCCACTCGGCGATGACGGCGCGGTCGCCCAGCCCGTCGATCGCCGCGCTCACCCGTTCCGGGTCGATGAGCTTGCGGCCGGCGTCGTTGTCCACCCCCGGATGATTCCACCCGCGGGTCGCCCGCCGTGGCCTGGGTCACGCCGCGCTTGACGCGGGCGGGCGCGCGGGCGACGCTGCGATTAAGACAGTTGTCATAATCGAGGAGCCGAGATGACCGACGTGGCCGCCGGGGCGCAGACCCGCTCGAAGACCATCACCTGGCAGGATCCGCTGCCGACCGCCCGCCTCGGCGCCACGATGACCGGGTTCGAGTACCTGACCGCGATCGCCGAGGGGCGCATCCCGGGGCCGCCGATCGCCGCGCACTTCGGGATGCGCTGGACGCACATCGGCCACGGCGAGGTCGTCGCGGTCATCGAGCCCGACGAGTCGCTGTACAACCCGATCGGGATGGTGCACGGCGGCGTCGCGGCGACGATGCTGGACTCGGTCGTCGGCTGCGCGGTGCACACGACGCTGCCCGCGGGCGTCGGCTACTCGTCGGTGGAGCTGAAGGTGAGCTACCTGCGCGCCATCCACGCGGGCCGCGGCGAGATCCGGGCGACCGGGCGCGTCGTGAAGGAGGGCTCGCGGATCGCGTTCGCCGAGGGGGAGATCCGCGACGCCGAGGGCAAGCTGCTGGCGACGGCGTCGGGGACCTGCGTGATCACCCGCCCAGCGGCTGCTTGACGTCCCAGTGCTCGACGAGCAGGCCGTCCTCGACGCGCAGGATGTCGACGATGGCCTGCCCGGCGACGTGCAGGTGCACCATGACGAGGTCGTTCTCCGCGACGACGTGCTTGATCTCGGCGGTCGCGCCGGCGAGCGGCGAGTTCTCGACGGCGTCGGCGAACGCGTCGCGGCCGTTCGGCAGGCCGGGGCTGTGGGTGACGAAGTCGGGGTGCAGCGCGGCCTTCGCGGCGTCGAAGTCCTTGTGCGTGAACAGGTTCTCCAGGCAGTCGACGACGATGGTGCGGTTCGTTTCGCTCATGCCGTTCATCGTCGGCGGTCCGGGCGCGGTGGTCGATTACCTGCCGGGTAACTAGCGTGGTGGCCGGACCCGCCTGCCCCGGATCGCCTCACCGCCGCCGAAGCGCGTGATGATCGACGCCAGCAGTTCTCGCGCGTCATCGACGCGCTCTTTCCCGTACTCCGCAACGAGTTCGTCCTGAAGCTCCTGCCTTCGGTCGCGAGTGGCTTCGACGGCGTCGAGCGCGTGTCCGGTGAGGTGCAGCAGTTTGGTGCGCGCGTCGGCGGGATCGGGCTCGCGGCGCAGCAATCCCCGCCGTTCGAGGTCCGCGACGGCCTTCGACGCCGCCTGCTGGGTCACGCCCATCCGCTCGGCGAGCGCGGTGATGGACAGCGGAGCGGCGAGGACGTGCTGGATCACCACGCCGTCGTTGAACCGCAAGTCGCCGAAGCTGTTTTCGGTGAGCCGCCGCTGGACCTCGTCGGTCATTACCCAGCCCGCGAAGAGGCTGGTGAGTGACAAGTCCAAGCCGTCCGGCGTAGGATGCACAACCATGGTTGTGGAATCTAGCAGGGTGCCGGCGGAACTGGCCGGAGCGTTCGTCCGCGTGGCGCACCGCGTGGTGTGGTGCACTTTGGTGACCGTCGACCGGCGCGGGCGGCCGCGGTCGCGGGTGGTCCACCCGATCTGGGACCTCGGCCCGGACGGCCTGACCGGCTGGGTGTTCACCCGCCCGACGCCGCTGAAGGTCGCGCACCTGGCGGAATCGCCGTACGTGTCGTGCTCGTACTGGGACCCGCGGCACGAGGTGGCGGTGGCGGAGTGCCGGGCGGAGTTCACCGACGACGAGGAGACCCGGAAGTACCTGTGGGGCCGGTTCGCCTCGGCACCGGAGCCGCTGGGTTACGACCCGAAGATCCTGGGCGGCGAGGACTTCCGGGACCCGAAGATCACGGTGCTGAAGCTGACGCCGTGGCGCCTCTCGACCGGCGGCCAAGCCTGGCGCGCGGCCTAAGCGGCACCCACGCGACGGTCGAAGACCAACCCCTGAGCCGCCCGCAAGCCCACGCTGATCGCCCCCGCCAGCACCGCGTCCTCGCCCAGCTCGCCCTGTACCACCTTCGGCACCAACGGCGTGAACGCCCGCAGCGCGCGATCCAGCGGCTCCAGCAGCAGATCCGCCGCCGTCCCCATCCCGCCGCCCAGGACGATCAGCTCCGGGTCGATCACCGCCGCCACCGAGGCCACCGTGTACGCCAGCCGGTCCGCTTCCGCCTCCAGGGCCCGCCGCGCCAGTTCGTCGCCCTCGCGGGCCAGGCGGAACACCTCGCGGGCCGACTTCGCCGTGCCCAAGCCGAGTTCGCGCGCGCCGCGGACCACCGACTGGGCCGCCGTCGCCTCCTCCAGGTGGCCGCGGGCCGGCGGGGCGCCGTCCTCCAGGGACGATCGGGTGCGGCCGTACGGCAGGTAGCCGATCTCGCCCGCCGCGCCCGTCGCGCCGCGGAACACCCGGCCGTCGACCATCATGCCCATGCCGACGCCCGTGCCGATCGTGATGCAGCCGAACACCGACGCCCCACGCGCGGCGCCGCTTTCGCCTTCGCCGACCGCCGTCAGGTTCGCGTCGTTCTCCACCATCAGGTCCGGGCCCAGCGCGGCCTCGAGGTCGTCGATCAGCCCGGCGCGGCCCCAGCCCGGCAGGTTCGGCGCGTGCCGGAAGCAGCGCTTCTCCGGGTCGGCGACGCCGGGGGAGCCGACCACGCGGACAACGATGTCGGACTGCGCCAGCCGCGCCTCCGCGACGGCCGAAGCCGCGATCTTCCCGACCGCCGTGACCAGCGCGGCGCCGGAACGTGCCGTGTTGCGTTCGTCGCGGCGCGCGACGATCGTGCGGCCGAGGTCCGACACCGCGACGCGGATGTGCTCGCGTCCGATGTCGACGCCCAGCACGTACCCCGCGGTCGGGTCGGCCTCGTACAGCACGGCCGAGCGTCCGGTGCCGGTGGAGGTGTGGCCGGTCGGGCGCGCCAGCCCGGCGGCTTCCAGCGCGAGCAGCGCCTGGCTCACCGTCGGCTTCGACAGCCCGGTGTCCTTCGCCACCTGCGGCCGGGTCGCCGGCCCGCTGCGGCGCAGCAGGTCGAGCACCGCCCGCTGGTTGATCTTGCGCATCCCGGCGGGGGTCCCGACCGTTGGAACTTCTACGCCGGCCACCCGTGCCCGCCTCCTGTCGTCCGCTTGCTTCCTGCCACGCTAGCCGCCCGAACCCCGGTTCCGCCGGAATACGCCCGCTTCGGGACCCGTTGACCGGGGCATGAGCACTCCGGTACGCGGCCGGGTCCGCGTGGCACAAGGCGCGAAGCGGGTACGCGTGTTCCTCGGCGGGCAGGTCGTCGCGGACACGGTGCACCCCCTTCTGGTGTGGGAAGTTCCCTACTACCCGACGTACTACTTCCCGCGCGCGGACGTCGTCAGCGGCGTTCTCGCACCCTCCGGCCGGACGTCGCACTCGCCCAGCCGCGGAGAAGGTGTTCTGTCGACGATAAAGGGTGGGGGAGGCGAGGCGGTGGACGCCGCGCTGGAGTACCCGGATTCGCCCATCGAGGAGCTCCGGGACCACGTCCGCTTCGAGTTCGGCGCCTTCGACTGGTTCGAGGAGGACGAACAGATCTTCACGCACCCGCGTGACCCCGGCGTCCGCGTCGACATCCTGCCGAGCTCGCGCCACGTGCGGATCGAGGTCGACGGCGTGACCGTCGCCGACACCGTGCGGCCGCACCTGCTCTTCGAGACCGGCCTGCCGACGCGCTACTACCTGCCCCGCGTCGACGTCCGGATGGACCTGCTCACGAAGATCGACACCGTCACGCATTGCCCGTACAAGGGAGCCGCCGAGCACTTCGACGTGACCGGGCACGAGGACCTCGCCTGGAGCTACCCGACGCCGCTGCCGGAGAGCGAGCGCGCCGCCGGGCTGGTGGCCTTCCTCGACGAGAAGGTCGACGTCTACGTGGACGGCGTCCGGCAGGACCGGCCGAAGACCAAGTTCGCCTAAGCGTCCGGCAGCCAGTTCCCGTGGAAGCCCGCGGGAACGCGCTGCGGGAGGTGGACCGTGGCGACCGGCGCCGCGCCGACGTTCCCCGCGTCGAGCACGACGAGGTCGCTGCGGTCTTCTGTCGCGTCGTAGACGTACGTCAGCAGCCAGCCTTCGCCGTGCTCCGCCGGGACGAACACCGCTTCGCCGGGGACGCGTCCTTCCCCGAAGACGTGCTCGGTGGCGGTCCCCGCGTGCAGGTCGTAGCGGCGCAGGACGTCGTGGCCGGTGACGTGCCCGAACCGCGTGTCGGACCCGGCGAGCCGGTCGTCGATGCGGGGGAACTCGCCCGGGCGGTCGTCGAGCCGGTCCTCGGTCACCGTGCCCGCGGCGAGGTCGATCGTCCAGCGCCACAGCGACGCCGGCGGGTCGTCGTGGCCCGCCCACCACTGGTGGTCGTAGCGCATCACGTGCACGACGATCCGGCTGTCGGGCGTGTCGAAGGCGTTGAGCGTGTGGAAGACGTAGCAGGGCTCGATCTCCAGCCAGCGCACGCCGGCTTCGGGCCGGTCGCGGCGCAGCACGCCGAGGCGGGCGCCGTAGCCCGCGTCCCACCGGTAGGGCATGCCCTGGCCGACCGACGCCCGGTCGAAGACCACGGGCAGGTCGTAGAAGACCACGTGCTCCGCGGTGAGCGCGAAGTCGTGCATCATCGTCAGCCCCGGGACGTCGATCGGCTGCTTGACGACGAGCTCGCCGGCGGCGTCGGCCCGGTAGTAGCCGACGTGCGGCGCGGTGATGCCGCCGTAGCCGAAGAAGTGCAGTTCCCCGGTCGTGGTGCAGATCTTCGGGTGCGCGGTCATCGAGTCGGCCAGCTCGCCGCCGAAGTCGTAGGCACCGACGGTTTCGAGGTCGGTCGTGATCTCGTACGGCAGCGAGGATTCGACGAGCGCGAGGGTGCGGCCGGCGTGGTTCACCACGTGCGTGTTCGCGACGCTGGCGTGGAGGTTGCGCGAGCCGTCTTCGTTGTACAGCCCGAGATCCGGGTCGTCGAAGCTCTCGGTGCGCACCCACCGGTTGCGGTACCAGGCGGCGCGGCCGCCTTCGAGCCGGACGCCGTGGACCATGCCGTCGCCGGTGAACCAGTGCTTGCTGTCCTCGCGCGGGTTCGGGCCGTTGCGCAGGTACCAGCCGGTCAGCTCGGGCGGCAGGGCGCCGGTCACCGGGAGGTCGAACGCCGTCAGCTCGTCGTGGACGGGCGCGTAGGCGCCGCTCAGGTGGAAGTCGCTGGTGGTCATGTCAGGCGGCCTTTTCGGCTCGGGCGCGGACGATGCGCGGGTAGCGGATGGTGAAGGCGACCGGGACGGCGAAGCCGAGGACCTTGAGGGTGATCAGCGCGGCCGTCGCGTGCGGCGCGAAGTTCAGCAGCGCGATGCCGGCGAGGCCGGTGACGGTGAAGCTCGCGGCCCACACGAGCGTGATGACCACGTTGACGCGCTTGAAGATCGGGTTGTCCCAGAGCTCCGGCGGCGTCATGGTGCGGGCGATGCCGAGGGTGAACGGCCGGCGCAGGGCGAGCGAGCCCCAGGCGGTGAGCGCGAGCCAGGCGTCGGTGAGCGCGCCGGTGTAGGTCTTGAGCGGCGACGCCGGGAAGGCGAACGCGACGGCGGTGAGGAGCGCGAAGAAGGCGAGCGCGCTCAACTCGATGATGAGGGCGTCCGCCTTGCGGCCTTCGCGGCGGGCGAGCACGAGGAGCGCGGCCGAGATGACCAGCCCGGTCAGGCCGGACCAGCGCCAGTCGAACTGCGTCGCGACCACGGCGAAGGCGATCCACGGAAGGAAGCTCTTCAGGTAGTTCATGCCGGTCTCTCCCCTGACGTTCCAACTTTGACATGTCAAAACTAGAAGCTCCTGGATAGACATGTCAATAGTGGAATGTCATGATGGGCGCATGAGCCTTCGACACGCGGTGCTCGGCATGCTGGCCGACGAGCCCGGAAGCGGCTACGACCTGCTGAAGCGGTTCGAGCGGGCGATGGCCAACGTCTGGCCCGCGACGCAGAGCCAGCTCTACGGCGAGCTGGGCAAGCTGGAGGCGGCGGGCATGATCCACGTCCTCGCCGAGGGCCCGCGCGGGCGCAAGGAGTACGAGATCACCGAGGCCGGGCTCGAAGAGCTGCGGCACTGGCTGATCGACGTCGACCCGGGCGGCCCGCCCCGCAGCGCCGGTCTGCTGCGCGTGTACTTCCTCGGCTCGGTCTCGCCGGCGCAGGCGCGCGGCTACGTCGCGTCGATGGGGGAGTCGGCGCGGGCGCGCGAAGAGCGGCTGGCCGAGCTGGAGGGCACGATCGACTGGGGCGACGACAACCAGTCGCTCTACGGCCGCCTGGTGCTCGAGTGGGGCAAGCGGTTCTCGGCGATGCAGCGCGAGTGGGCGGAATGGGCGGTCAAGCAGGTCGAGTGACGGGTGTTCCCGGCAGCCGGACGGCGGATCCGCGAGGGTCGTCGTCACTGCTAAGTTCCGGATCATGACCCGCGGTGAAGACGACGAGCGCGTCACGGCCCTGGCGATGGCGGCAGGCCGCGGCGACCGGCTCGCCCTGGAGGACTGGGTCCGCGCGACACAGGCCGACGTCTGGCGCTTCCTCGCCCACCTCACCGACGCGTCCGCGGCCGACGACCTGACGCAGGAGACCTACCTTCGCGCCTTCGGCAGCCTTCGCCGCTTCGCCGGACGTTCGTCGTCGCGGACCTGGCTGTTGTCGATCGCGCGGCGGGTGGTCGTCGACCAGCTCCGGGCTGCGGGCGCCCGCCCGAAGATCGCCGACACCGACTGGGAAGCCGCCGCCGAGCGCACCCGCAACCCGGCGGCCGGCTTCGAGGAACTGGTCGAGCTGGGCCTCCTGCTGGACGGCCTCGACCCGGAACGGCGCGAAGTCCTCGTGCTGACCCAGGTCCTCGGCCTGTCCTACGCCGAGGCCGCCGACGTCTGCGGCTGCCCGGTCGGGACCGTCCGCTCGCGAGTCGCCCGTGCCCGCGAGGACCTGGTCGAGGCCCGGCGTGCGCGCGGTGCCGGTTAGCGGACTCCGGGCCCGTACCGCCGCGCCATGCCGGTGAGCCACTCCCGGCCCACCGGGTTCGCCGTGTGCACTCGCACTTCCGGCGGCCAGCGGTCGTGCTCGCACAGCCACAGCACGACCGGGCGGGTCGTGTCGTCGCCGCCGAGGTCGTGGTCCAGCGAGATTGCCGTGAATTCGCCGGCCCTGAGCAGCGAGATCGCCTCCGCGCTCGACTTCGCCCACGTCCACCCCGGCGGCGCCGGCCGTAGGTCGTCCACCCAGAGCTGGGTCATGCGGCCAGCATCTCACGGGCGCGGGCGCGGGCCCGGACTGGTCGGCCGGCCCGCTCGCCGCCTGCTTCCGGCGTTCGTCCACTTCGGACGACAGCCGCGCGGCGAGCGGGTCCGCTTCGACGGCGGGACGCACCGGGCGCCCCGCCGTCGCCGGTTCGTCGGCTGTCAGCCGTCCGAGGACCGCTTCCAGAGGTTGATGTCCGCGTCGGTGGCGTGGCCGTCGATCTCGGTCAGCTCCTCCGAGCTGAAGTCGAGGTTGCCCAGCGCGCCGACGTTGTCTTCGAGCTGCTTGACGCTGCTCGCGCCGATCAGCACCGACGTCACGCGGTGGTCGCGCAGGGCCCACGCGAGCGCCAGCTGGGCCAGCGACTGGCCGCGGCGCGAGGCGATCTCGTTGAGCGCGCGGACCCGGCCCAGCCGGTCTTCGTCGAGGGTGTCCGGGTCGAGCGACTTGCCCTGCGCCGCCCGCGAATCCGCGGGGACGCCCTTGAGGTACTTGTCCGTGAGCAGCCCCTGCGCCAGCGGCGAGAACGCGATGCAGCCCGCGCCCACCTCCTCCAGGGTGTCCAGGAGCCCGTCCTCCTCGATCCAGCGGTTCAGCATCGAGTACGACGGCTGGTGGATCAGCAGCGGCGTGCCGAGTTCGCGCAGCAACCGCGCGGCCTCGGCGGTCCGCTCCGAGTTGTACGACGAAATCCCGACGTAAAGCGCTTTCCCGGCGCGGACGGCGGAGTCGAGCGCCCCGACCGTCTCCTCCAGCGGCGTCTCGGGGTCGAACCGGTGGGAGTAGAAGATGTCGACGTAGTCTAGGCCCAGCCGGCCGAGCGACTGGTCCAGGGAGGACAGCAGGTACTTGCGGGAGCCCCACTCGCCGTACGGGCCGGGCCACATGTCGTAGCCCGCCTTGGTCGAGATCACCAGCTCGTCGCGGTACGGCTTGAAGTCGGTGGCCAGCAACCGCCCGAAGTTCTCCTCCGCCGAGCCGTACGGCGGGCCGTAGTTGTTGGCCAGGTCGAAGTGCGTGATGCCGAGGTCGAAGGCGCGGCGGGTGATGTCGCGCTGGGTCTGCAGCGGACGGTCGTGGCCGAAGTTGTGCCACAGCCCGAGCGAGATCGCGGGCAGCTTGAGCCCGGACCGCCCGCAGCGCCGGTAGGGGATCGATTCGTATCGGCCGGATGCCGCAACGTAGGTCACGCGGCCGATGCTAGCCCGGCTGTCGGGTACGCTCCTGGTGAGCGACCGCTTAGGAGGTCAGTGGTGGGCACCGGATTCTTCGCTTCCGTCGACGACGTGTCGGCGAAACTGGCCGAAGCCGGCTACCTGGCCTCGACGGCGGTGGCGACCACGGTGTTCCTGGCCGACCGGCTCGGCAAGCCGCTGCTCGTCGAGGGCCCCGCCGGCGTCGGCAAGACCGAGCTCGCCAAGGCCGTCGCCCAGGTCAGCGGCTCGCGGCTGGTGCGCCTGCAGTGCTACGAGGGCATCGACGAGGCCCGCGCGCTGTACGAGTGGAACCACGCGAAGCAGCTGCTGCGGATCACCGCCGGCCGCGACGAGACGTGGGAGGACGCCCGCACCGACATCTTCGGCGAGGAGTTCCTGCTGCGCCGCCCGCTGCTCACCGCGATCTCCTCCGACGAGCCGACCGTGCTGCTGATCGACGAGACCGACAAGGCCGACATGGAGGTCGAGGGCCTGCTGCTGGAGGTGCTCGGCGACTTCCAGGTGACCGTGCCGGAGCTGGGGACGATCACCGCGACGCGCGCGCCGTTCGCCGTGCTGACTTCCAACGCGACGCGCGAGCTGTCCGAGGCCCTGCGCCGACGGTGCCTGTTCCTGCACATCGACTTCCCGGACGAAGAGCTCGAACGCGACATCGTCCGGCTCAAGGTCCCGGGCATCGACGACGCGCTCGCCGATTCCGTCGTCCGGGTGATCGCCGCGCTGCGTGCGATGGACCTGCGCAAGCTGCCGTCGGTCGCCGAGACCATCGACTGGGCCCGCACCCTGCTCGCGCTCGGCGCGGACGCCCTGGACGAGCAGGTCGTGCGGGAAAGCCTCGGCGTCGTCCTCAAGCACCAGGACGACATCGCCAAGGCCGGTGCCGGCCTGAAGCTCGAACAGGTCCTGGACGCGTCGTGACCGGCGGCGTGCCGGAGCGGCTCGCGTCGTTCGTCAAGGCACTGCGGGCCCAGGGCATCCCGGCCGGCCCCGCCGAGACGGTCGACGCCGCGGCCGCGCTGGAAGTCCTCGGTTTCGACGACCGCGAGCTGGTCCGCGAAGGCCTGGCCGCGGCGCTGGTCCGGCGCGGCGGGCAGCGCGCGGTGTTCGACGCCGCGTTCGACCTGTACTTCCCGGCCGGGATCGGCACGCCCGAGCGGGCCCGGGAAGACCAGCCGTCGACGCCGGAGGAGCTGCGCGAGGAACTCGCCGCCGCACTCGCCGACGGCGACCAACAGGCCCTCTCCCAGCTCGCCGGGCTCGCGGTGGACATGCTCGGCCAGTACGGCTCGTCCTCCGGCCCGGGCGGCGGGTTCTCGGCCCACCAGACCCTGGAGCGGCTCCAGCCGCAGACGCTGATCGCGCGGGTGCTGGCCGCGGTGCGCGGCGGCGGCGCGCGCGGCGAGTTCACCGATCGGTTCGACCGCGACGAGATCCGCCGCCGCGTCGAAGGCTTCCGCGGTCAGGTCCGCACCGAGGCGCGACGGCGCGCGGCCGAGGTCCGTGGCCGCAAGCGCGTCGCCAAGCACGCCATCGCGCCCGCGCCCGACCGCGTCGACTTCCTCATCGCCAGCCGGACCCAGCTCGCCGAGCTGCGCCGGACGATCCAGCCGCTGTCCCGCAAGCTCGCGACGCGCCTCGCCGCCCGCCGCAAGCGCACGACGCGCGGGCAGATCGACCTGCGCCGCACGCTGCGGCGGTCGCTGTCGACCGGTGGGGTGCCGCTGCGCCCGGCCTACCGCCACCGGCGGCCCGGCCGGCCGGAAATCGTGCTGCTGTGCGACCTTTCCGGCTCGGTGGCGGGGTTCGCGAACTTCACCATGCTGCTGGTGCAGGCCCTGCGCGACCAGTTCAGCAAGATCCGCGTGTTCGCCTTCGTCGACAGCGCCGACGAGGTCACCCACCTGGTCACCACGGGCACCGCCGACCCCGAGCACCTGGGCGCGCGCATGCTGTCCGAAGCGGCGCTGGTGCGTTGGGACGGCCACAGCGACTACGGCGGCTCGCTGCGCCAGTTCACGGCCAACTGGCTCGACGCGGTCGGCCCGCGCACGTCGGTGCTGATCCTCGGCGACGCCCGCACCAACGGCGGCGACCCGAACCTCGACGCCGTCCGCGAGATCAAGGCCCGCGCCCGGCACGTCTACTGGCTGAACCCGGAACGGCGGTCGTTGTGGTCGACCGGCGACTCGGCCGCGCTGGAGTACGCCGACGTCGTCGAGATGCACGAGTGCCGCACGGTGCACCAGCTCGGCACGCTGGTCACCCGCCTGCTGCCGGTGTGAGCCACGCGTCGATGTCGCGCAGCATCACGTCCTTGGCCGCCTCGGGGGCGAAGGACGCGGTGACGCTCGCCCGCGCGAAGCCCGCCATCACGGCGTCGTCGTAGCCGAAGGCGTCCCGGACGCGGGCGTACTCCGCGGCCAGGTTCGCGCCGGTGACCGACGGGACGTCGGTGTTGAGCGTGACCGTCAGCCCGGCGTCGAGGAGCCGGGGGAGCGGGTGCCCGGGCAGGGACGGCACGAGCCCGAGCGTCACGTTCGACGACGGGCAGACCTCCAGCGCGAGCCCCCGGTCGCGGACCTCGGCGACCAGCGCGGGGTCTTCGAGAACGCGGATGCCGTGGCCCAGTCGTTCGGTCCGGCCGACGTCGAGGGCTTCGCGGATGCTGTCCGGGCCGGCGTCCTCACCGGTGTGGTGCAGCAGGTGGAGGCCGGCCGCGCGGGCCTTCTCGAAGACCGTCGCGAAGGGACGCAGGGAGTGGTTTTCTTCACCGGCCATGCCGATCGCGAAGACTTCGTCGTACTTCAGCGCGAGGTCGAGGGTGCGCTCGGCCCGCTCGACCGAACGGCGTCGCGAGTGGTCCAGGAGGAGCCGCCATCCGAGCCCGGTGCCGGAAAGTCCTTTGAGGACGGACGCGAGCGGCATTTCGAGGTCGCCGAGGCGTTCCCCGTGCGAAGCCGCGGTGAACGTGATTTCCGCGTAGCGCGTGCCTTGGGCGAGTTCGTCTTCGCAGTACTCGCGGGCGATGCGCTCGAAGTCCTCGGGCCGCCGCAGGCACGAGCGGATGAGCGCGTTGTAGTCGGCGAAGGCGCGGAAGCCGTCGAACACCGGCGGCTCGGCCGGGACGTCGACGCCGTTGGCCTCGCCCAGTTCGCGCAGGGTGCCCGGCCGGACGGTGCTCTCCAGATGGACGTGCAGGTGGGCCTTCGGCAGGGTCGCCAGGTCGCGCATGAACGCGAGCCTAGAGGCGGGTGGCGGCAGGTCGCGCGGCATTTTCCGCCCCGGCCACGGTGCGTTCCCGGCCCGGCACGCCGAGCCCCGAGGTTTGGCGGTCGTCACACGGGGAACCTCCGGGTGGTTCGTCCGCGTTGTCAGGATGACCGCACACCGACGAGGGAGACGACCATGGCTTTCCTGCGCAAGCTCACCGTGCTGGCCGGCGCGGCCGGCGCCGCCCGCGCGTACGCCAAGAAAAACCCCGAAAAGGTGAACGGGGCCGTCGGCAAGGCGGCCAAGTTCGTCGACGACAAGACCAAGGGCAAGTACCACGAGCAGATCGCCGGCGCGGTCCGCAAGGTCAACTCCGTGACCGGGCCGGACGGGCAGCCGGGACCGGCCACCCGCTAGTCACCCGGCGGTCAGCACCTCGAGGACGCCCTCGCCGTACTTGGCGAGCTTGTTCTCGCCGACGCCGCTGACCGTGCCCAGGTCGGCCAGTGAAGCCGGCCGTTGCGTGGCGATCTGGCGCAGGGTCGCGTCGTGGAAGATGACGTACGCGGGCACACCCTGCTCCTTCGCGACGCCGGCCCGCCAGGCACGCAGGCGCTCGAACACCGGGGCCGCCTCCGCGGGCATGTCCACCGCGGGGGCGGTCTTCCTGCTGCCGCGGACCTTCGCGGCCGCCGCGCGCTCGGGCTCGCGGCGCAGCATCACGTCGCGGTCGCCACCCAGGACTTCGGCGCTGGCCTCGGTGAGCACCAGCGAGCCGTAGTCGCCTTCGACCGCGAGCAGGCCCTGGGCCAGCAGCTGCCGTACCACCGCGCGCCACTCGGGCTCGCGCAGCTCGGTGCCGATGCCGAACGTCTTGAGCGTGTCGTGCTGGAACTGCGTGACCTTCGGCGTGGACTTGCCGAGCAGGATGTCGATCACCTGCCCGGCCCCGAACTTCTGCCGCCGTTCGTTGCGCAGCCGCACGATCGTCGACAGCAACTTCTGCGCCGGGATCGTGCCGTCGAACTTCTCGGGCGGGCTCAGGCACGTGTCGCAGTTGCCGCAGGGATCGCTTTTCTGCCCGAAGTAGTTGAGGATCTGCACGCGGCGGCACTCCACCGTCTCGCACAGCGCGAGCATCGCGTTCAGGTGCGCGCCCAGCCGCCGCCGGTGCGCGTCGTCGCCCTCGGACGTGTCGATCATCTTGCGCTGCTGCACGACGTCCTGCAGCCCGTACGCGAGCCAGGCGGTGGAGGGCAGGCCGTCACGCCCCGCGCGCCCGGTCTCCTGGTAGTAGCCCTCGACGGACTTCGGCAGGTCGAGGTGGGCGACGAACCGGACGTCCGGCTTGTCGATGCCCATGCCGAACGCGATCGTCGCGACCACGATCAGGCCGTCCTCGCGGAGGAACCGCGACTGGTGCTTCGCGCGGGTGCGCGCGTCGAGGCCCGCGTGGTAGGGGACCGCGGGAATCCCGTTCTGCACCAGGAACTCCGCGGTTTTCTCGACCGAGTTCCGGGACAGGCAGTAGACGATCCCCGCGTCGCCCTGGTGCTCGGTGCGCAGCAGCTCCAGCAGTTGCCGCTGCGGCGAGTTCTTGCCGACGATCCGGTACTGGATGTTCGGCCGGTCGAAGCTCGCGACGAAGTGGCGGGCCTCGTCGAGGTTCAGCCGGGCCGCGATCTCCTGGTGCGTGGCCTCGGTCGCGGTGGCGGTGAGCGCGATCCGCGGCACGTCCGGCCAGCGTTCGTGCAGCGCGGAAAGCTGGAGGTAGTCGGGCCGGAAGTCGTGGCCCCACTGGGCGACGCAGTGCGCCTCGTCGATCGCGAACAGCGAGATCTTGCCGCGGTCGAGCAGCCGCACGGTGGATTCCACCGAAAGCCGTTCCGGGGCCAGGTAGAGCAGGTCGAGCTCGCCGGACAGGAACGCCGACTCGACCTCCTGGCGAGCCGCGTAGTCCTGCGTGGAGTTGAGGAAACCGGCGCGGACACCGGCGTTGCGCAATGCGTCGACCTGGTCCTGCATCAGCGCGATCAGGGGTGAGACGACCACGCCGACACCCGGCCGCACCAGCGCGGGAATCTGGTAGCACAACGACTTCCCGCCGCCGGTGGGCATCAGCACGAGCGCGTCGCCACCCGCGATCACGTGCTCGACGATCGCCGCCTGGTCACCGCGGAAGGCGTCGTAGCCGAACACGCGCCGGAGGGTCTCCAGCGCGTCGGACGCGGTCGCGAACTCGGTCTCTGCCACCCGGCCGAGTCTAGAGCGGGGGTCCGACAACTTCCGGCCGCCCTCTCCGGCGCGGCGGGATCAGAGCCGTTCGCTGAGGAGTTTCGCGAGGGCGACGTAGACGTCGTCGCGGATCGTGTGCAGATCCAGCACCCCGGCCCGGGTCTGGCCGTGACTCGTCTTGGTGACGACGATCCGCGTCTGCTTCTCCGCGATCCCGTCGATGTCCTGGTCGGGGCCCTGGCAGTGGAACGCGGCGTCACCGGTGCCGGGAACGGCGACCGGGCTTTTCGCGCACGACTTCGCGATGTCGGCGGACAGTCTCCGGGGCGAACGGCCGACGGGCACGAGAATCCGCAGCTGGAATGCCGCGGCGTCGTGGAATTCGCTCTTGTAGGTGCAGAGGAACGAATCCTTCTCCGCCGGCTGCTCGACCGCGGTTGCCGACCAGCTGCCGCCGATCGCGTGCGTGATGTCGTCCACCGTGACGAACGGGCACGCCGCGGTGACCTCCGCGGGGGTGACGAAGGCCGGCGGCGGGCTGGTCGTGGTGCGGGCCGGCGTCGGCGGGTGGCTCGTCGTGGCCGGTGGCGGCGGGACCGCAGGCGGCGTGACTGCGGGCGGCGGGCCGGAACAGGCGGTGACGCAGGCGAGCACGCACAGGGCGGCCATCCCCCTCGGAAGACGCATGATCCGAACCTATCCCGGCCCGGTCACGGCCGGATGACACACTGGTCGTGATGGACGAGTGCTTCCCGGTGCCCGATCTCGCCGCGCATTTCGGCGGCGAGTGGCGGCTCGACCGCGAAATCCTCACCGCCGGCGGGGATCCGGCGGGGGAGGTGACCGGCATGGCCACCTTCACCGAGGAGGACGGCGTCCTCGTCTACCGCGAAGCCGGCGAGATGCGGCTCGGCACCTATACCGGACCGGTGACCCGCACGCTGCACTACCGGCCCACCGCGCCCGGGCGCGCGGACGTGCACTTCGACCACGGCGGGTTCTTCCACGCCCTCGACCTGCGCGCCGGCCACTGGGAAACGGACCACCCCTGCCGCGCCGACCTGTACCGCGGGAGCTACCGGGTGCTCGACGCGCGGCGCTGGCGGCAGGAGTGGGCGGTCCGCGGCCCGGCGAAGGACCACGTGATCGTCACGCGGTTCAGCCGGCCGCCGGGGTGAGCAGGTCGCCCAGGTCGATCCGGCGCAGGAACTCGCTCCGGATCCGGTCGCCGACCTCCGCGACCAGCCACCCGCCGTCGTCGGACGGGTCGATGTGCACCCGGAACGGCCGCTTCCCCTTGGGCAGGTCGACGACCCTCGCCAGCTCCTCGGCGACGGTCACGACGTCGGCGCCGGCCGGGGTGATGTCGGCCAGCTTCTCCGCGACGTGGTCCACCAACCCCGCGTACCGCTCCTCGTAGGCGGCCGCGACGGCCTCGTCGGCCGGGTGCCCGGAGTTCGGGAAGTGCTGGGTGCCCGAGGTGAAGGCGCCCGGCACGACGATCGTGGTGTCGATGCCGAAGCGGGCCACTTCGGCGGCGTAGGAGACGGCGAGGCTGTCCATCGCCGCCTTCGCCGCGAAGTACGGCGCGAGGTAGGGCGGGGTGCCGCCGCGGACGCTGCTGCTCGACACCCACACCAGCAGCCCGTCGCGTTGCGCGCGCAGGTGGGGGAGCGCGGCCCGGTTGACGCGCTGGGTGCCGATCGCGTTGGTGTCGTACAGCTGCGCGAGCTGCTCGGGGGTGAACGCCTCGGCCGGGCCGAGCACCATGTGCCCGGCGTTGTGCACGACGACGTCCAGCCGGCCCTGCTCGGCGACGATCCGCTCGACGGCGGCGTCGGCGGAGTCCTGGCTGGAGACGTCCAGCTCGACCGGGCGCAGGTCCACGCCGTGCTCACGGGCGAACGCGACGGCGGCCTCGACCTGGGGCGCGTTGCGGCCGCCGGTGGCGCGCATCCCCGCGTAGACGGTGTGGCCGCTGCGGGCCAGCGCCCGGGCGGAGAGGGCGCCGATCCCGCTGGAGGCGCCGGTGACGACGATGATCATGGCCTTCCCCTCTCAGACGATTCCGCCGTTGGTGCGCAGCACCTGGCCGTTGACCCAGCGGGCCGGGCCGGCGAGGAACGCGACGACCTCGGCGATGTCCTCGGGCTTGCCGAGGCGCTCGAGCGGCGGCTGCTTGGCCATCCGGTCGACGGTCTCCTCGTCCTTGCCGTCGAGGAACAGTGCGGTCGCCGTCGGGCCCGGTGCCACGGTGTTCACGGTGATGTCGCGGCCGCGCAGCTCGCGCGCCAGGATCATGGTGATCGCCTCGACCGCGCCCTTGGTCGCGTTGTAGATCCCGTAGCCGGGCAGGTTCAGCCCGAGCACCGACGTCGAGGTGGTGATCACCGCGCCGCCGTCGCGCACCCGCTTCGCGGCCTGCTGGGCCACGGCGAAGGTGCCGCGGATGTTGGTGCGGTGCACCCGGTCGAGGACCTCGAAGTCGGTGTCGGCGATGGGGGTCGGCGGGTTCATCACGCCGGCCAGGTGGGCGACGACGTCCACGCCGCCGAACGTGGCCTCCGCGGTGTCGAACAGCTCCGCGACCGCGGCCGGGTCGGCCACGTCGGCGCGGACGGCGATCGCCCGCCCGCCCCGCTCGGTGATGGTGTCGACCGCGGCCTGAGCCTCTTTCTCGTTGCCGGCGTAGTTGACGACGACGGCCATGCCGTCGGCGGCCAGCCGCTCGGCGACCTGGCGGCCGATGCCGCGGGAGCCGCCGGTGACGATCGCGACGCGGGTTCCGGTGGTGGTCATGGTTTTCCTTCTTCCGGTCAGTGCGGTGGTGGTATCACCGTTTCCGTCGTTCTGTTACCGACGATAGCACTGAGATGGTAACGGCGCTAGTCATCTGGTGTTATCGTCGTTACACCCGTGGGTCGCGGTCGGCATCCGGCCGTATCCGCGCGGCCGGTCGGCCGAATCGCGGGTCAACACGGTTTCCGGCCCCGGTGGGCGGGAACTCCGGACGCGTCGGGGGCGACATCCGTTAAGGAGTTTGTGCAATGCCCACATGGCTGATCGTCGTGATCGTCGTCGTGGCCATCGCGGTGCTCGGTGCCGTGATTTGGCTTGTGTCGCAAGAGATGCAGCGCAAGCGGCTGCAGCAGCGGTTCGGCCCGGAGTATGACCGGACGGTCGAGGAGAGCGAAAACCCGCGTGCCGCACAGCGTGAACTCGCCGAGCGCGAGCGCCGGCACAAGGAGCTCGACATCCGTCCGCTGTCGGCGTCGGCGCGGGAGCGCTACGCCCGGGAATGGACGCAGGTACAGGAAAAGTTCGTCGACGAGCCGTCCACCGCGGTCTCCGAAGCGGACCAGCTCCTCGTGGCGCTGATGGGTGAGCGCGGGTATCCCACCGAGGGGTACGAGCAGCAGGTGGCCGATCTTTCGGTGCGCCACGCCAAGACGCTCGAGCACTACCGTGCCGCGCACACCACGCAGCAGAAGCGCGACGGAGCGTCCACTGAGGACCTGCGCGACGCGATGGTGCGCTACCGCACCGTGTTCGAGGACCTGCTGACCGACGGCGCGGATGACGACCAGCACGGCCACCACGACCGCCGCAACGGGCACGACCACAACGGGCACGACCGTGACCGCGCCGACCGTCGCGACGACGACCGGCACGAGACCCACGAAACCGGACAGGACGAACGCCAGGCGTCCGCGCAGCCGCGGACCGAGTGGAACGGAGGACGCTGACCATGACCGAGCACCTGACCCGGCACAGCGCCGAACACGACGACGACTTCACCGGACATGAGGACGGCCGCGAGCCGGACACCGCCGGAGTCCCCGGGGACCGGGCCGACTTCCGCGAACCGGGCGTCGACGAGGGCTATGACGCCGATCGTGACGCCGATCGTGACACCGACCTCGACCGCGACGGCGACCAGAACCTGAGCACGGCCGACCTGGCTTCGGCGTCGGCCCAGCCCACCGCCGATGACGGCCACGCCGACGCCACGCCCGCCCAGTCGGGCGGCGACGTCGAGGCACCCGCGAAGTCGGGCGGTGACGTCGAGGCGCAGCCGCTGATCGACGAGGACAAGGTCACCGGCTTCCGGGACCGCTGGCAGAACGTGCAGACCGGCTTCGTCGACGACCCGAAGCAGGCGGTGCACCAGGCCGACGAGCTGGTCGCGGCCGTGATCAGCGCGCTGGCCACCACGTTCGCCGAGCACAAGAGCGAGCTGGAAGGCCAGTGGCGGCAGGGCGAACCGGCCACCGAGGAGCTGCGGATCGCGCTGCGCCGCTACCGCTCGTTCTTCGACCAGCTGCTGCCCCGGTAGCCGGAACCGTTTGCCGGCGGGCATGATCGGGTAGCACGCCGGTGAACGGCTTCAGCAACGGGAGGCAGTCGATGAACGTGGCCGATCTGCTCGTCGACGGTTTCGGCCGGGTCCGGGAGAACGTGCACGCGGCGGTGGAAGGTCTCACCGCCGAGCAGCTCCGGGCCCGGCTGGACGACGAGGCCAACTCGATCGCCTGGCTGGTGTGGCACCTGACCCGGGTCCAGGACGACCACGTCGCGGACGTGGCCGGGACCGAGCAGGTGTGGACCGGCCAGGACTGGCTTTCGCGGTTCGGTCTCCCGTTCCCGGCGGCCGACACCGGCTACGGGCACCGCCCGGCCGACGTCGAGGCCGTCCGGGTCGACCGGCCGGACCTGCTCACCGGCTACTACGACGCGGTGCACGAGCAGACCGTCCGCTACCTCGAGAACCTCGACGAGCCGGCGCTCGACCGGGTCGTCGACGAGGCATGGGACCCGCCGGTGACGCTGGGTGTGCGGCTGGTCAGCGTCCTCGACGACGACATCCAGCACGCCGGGCAGGCGATGTTCGTCCGCGGAGTGCTGGAGCGCCGCTAGTCTTCGTAGCCCTCCCCGCGGTGATCGGCCAGGCGCCGCGGGCCGGGCCCCTCGACGCCGAGCTGGTCGCCCGGGTTGGCGAGCCGGCACTTGGCCAGGGACATGCAGCCGCAGCCGATGCAGTCGGTGAGCTGGTCGCGCAGCTGTTCCATCTGACGGATCCGCGCGTTCAGGTCGTGCTGCCAGCACTGGGAGATCCGGGCCCAGTCGGCCCGGGTCGGGGTGCGGTCGTCGGGGAGCAGGGCGAGCACCTCCCGGATCGCCGACAGCGGCATGCCGACCCGCTGGGACATCCGGATGAAAGTCACCCGCCGCAGCGCGTCGCGGCAGTAGCGGCGCTGGTTGCCGGCGGTGCGGCGGCTGCGGATGAGGCCTTCGTCTTCGTAGAACCGCAGGGCCGACGCGGGCACCCCGCTGCGCCGGGAGAGTTCGCCGACGGTGAGCTCGGGCAGTTTGGTGGTGACCATGGTTTCCAGCCAATCACAGCCGGACACTTGACTTCAAGCGAGCTTGAGGTCTGATCCTGGCTCGGACGGCAACAACGCCGCTGTGCCAAGGAGGAAGTGTGTCCGAAGCTCCCGTGCGGGTCGCGGTGATCGTGGGAAGTGTCCGGGAAGGACGGTTCGGCCCGGTGGTGGCGGACTGGCTGGCCGGCGTCACGGGCGACCACGGCGGGTTCGAGGTCGACGTCGTCGACCTCGCCGAGCCCGACCTCCCGATGGTGCTGCCGGCGTTCGGCGCGGTGCCACCGGCGGCGGTGGTCGCCGAGGTCGCGAAAGTGACGCCGCGGCTTCTCGCCGCCGATGCGTTCGTCGTGGTCACCCCGGAGTACAACCACAGTTATCCGGCCTCGCTGAAGAACGCGATCGACTGGCACCGCGCGGAGTGGACGGCCAAGCCGGTCGCGTTCGTCTCGTACGGCGGGATGTCGGGCGGCCTGCGCGCGGTCGAGCACCTGCGGGCGGTCTTCGCCGAGCTCCACGCGGTGACGATCCGCGACACGGTCAGCTTCCACGGCGCCCACGCCCGCTTCGGCGAGGACGGAACGCCGACCGACGCGGCGGCGGCGGTCGCGGCGAAGGCGATGCTCGACCAGCTGAGCTGGTGGGCCCGGTCGCTGGCGGAGGCCAGGACGGTCCGGCCGTACCCCGGAGCTTGACTTCAGGTCGGCTTGAACGGGGCGCACCCCGGCCGGTCGGTTCTTCCGGGCCGTCCCGATCTTCGTCGCCTCGGCCACCGTGCCGGTCAGTCCACTGTAGACAGTGCTCAGAACGCCTGGCACGCCTGGTACGGCAGCTGGACGTCCGTCCCGACGAGGGCGATGGTGCCGTCGACCGAGTACCCGCCCTGCGCGGCCAGCGCCGCGAACGCGGTGCAGACCAGCTGGTTGATCCCGGTGCCGGTGATCGGCTTCAGCGGGAACGCGAAGGTGATCGTCGCCTTCGGGCCGGGAGCCAGCTCGATCGGTCCGGTCCGGTACGGCAGGTTCGTCAAGTAGCCGTCGGCCGCCTCGTCGGTGCTCGGTCCGGCCAGCAGCATCGACAGCGCCGTTTCGACCCCCACGGTGGTACCGGTCGACCGCGTCACCGGGGCGACCCGTCCGTCGATGACGAAGTACAGGATCGCGTCGGTGCCGCGCCCGCTGCTGCCCGGGTTCCGCAGCGTCGGCGCCGGCCCGGCCGAGACGACACCGGTCGGCTTGACGCCGCACGCGCTCACCAGCAGCAGGACGACCAGGACGAAGAGCTTCTTCACCGCGCCTCCACGACCAGGGCCTGCCGGGGCAGGCGCACCTCGAAGCGGGCTCCCACACCGGTGTTGGCCGCGAGGATGTCGCCGCCGTGCAGCCGCGCGTTTTCGCGCGCGATGGACAGCCCGAGCCCGCTGCCCTCCGACCGCGCCCGGGCCGTGTCCGCCTTGGCGAAGCGGTCGAAGATCCGGGGAAGCACTTCGTCCGGGATGCCCGGCCCGTGGTCGGTGACGGTCAGCACGACGTCGGCACCCTCCGCCCGCAGCACCACTTCGACCGGGGGCGCGCCGTGCCGCAGCGCGTTGCCGACCAGGTTCGCCACGACGATGTCCAGCCGCCGCCGGTCGAGCGCGGCCGTGATCCCGGCCGGCAGGTCGGCGACCACCGCGGAGTCTTCGGAACCGGGTTCCCACCCGCGCGCGGCGAGGCTGTCGGTGACCGCGGCCGCGACGTCCAGCTCCTCCCGGCGCAGCTCGGCCCGCCCGGCGTCGAACCGGGAGATCTCGATCAGGTCCTGCACCAGCCGGGTCAGCCGTTTCGTCTCCGCCGACACCAGCCGCGCGGCGACCGCGGTGTCCGCGGGCAGCTGGCCGGCGTCCTCGTCGAGGACGTCGGTGACGGCGTTCATCGCCGCCAGCGGCGTCCGCAGCTCGTGCGAGACGTCGGCGACGAACCGCCGCGCGTCGGCCTCCATCGAGCGCAGCGTGCCGACCGTGCGCTCCAGCTCCGCCGCGGTGTGGTTGAACGTCGTGACCAGCTGCGCGAGCTCGTCGGAGCCCTTGACCCGCAGCCGCACGTCGAGGCGGCCCCGGCCGAGCTGGTCGGCCGCGGTGTTCAGCGCGCGGACCGGCCGCAGCACCTGCCGCGCGGCCAGCAGGGCCACCCCCACCGCGAAGGGCAGCGCGAGCGCGGAGACCAGCCAGGCCTGGCGGGCCAGTTCGTCGATCGCGGCCTGCTGCTGGTCGAGCGATGTCCCCGCGAAGACCTCGAGGCCGCTCGGCGTGCCCGACGCCGTCTGCACCGGGATCCCGACGTAGAACTGCGGGAACCCCTGGGCGTCGACGCGCTGGAACTGGGTGTACGTGCTGTTCGCCACGGTCTGGCGCAGCTCGGCGGGCACCTGTTCCAGCGACATGCCCGAAGTCGAGTGCAGGTTGTGGTAGACGACCAGCGCGCCGCTCGGCTTGAGCGCCGCCGCGAACGCGTCGAGCGTCGCTTGCGTCGGCGGCAGCGACACGGTCGGCAGGTACGCGACGATCTGGTCGCGCAGCTTCAGCATCGTCTGGTCCTGGATGCCCTTGAGGATGGCGTTGCGCGCGGAGACGTAACTCGCGCCGGCCGCGGCGGTGGCGCCGAGGATCATGATGACCGCGAAGGCGGCGACCAGCCGGGGCCTCAGCCCGGCGAGCCACGAGCGGACCTGCCGGATCACGACCGGCCGAACCGGTAGCCGAACCCCCGGACCGTCTGCACGTGTTCCGGCTTCGCCGGCACGTCTTCGATCTTCGCGCGCAGCCGCTGCACGCACGCGTCGACGAGCCGCGAGTCGCCGAGGTAGTCGTGGTCCCAGACGGAGGAGAGGATCTGCTGGCGGCTGAACACCTGCCCGGGTGTGCGCGAGAGCTCCAGCAGCAGCTTCAGCTCGGTCGGGGTCAGCGACACCGGTGCGCCGCGCTTGGTCACCTCGAGCGCGGCCCGGTCGATCACCAGGTCGCCGTGGCGTTCTTCGGGCGCCGACTGTTCACCAGGACGTTCGCCCGGCCGCTCGCTGACGGCCCGGCGCAGCACGGCCCGGATCCGCGCGTCCAGCACGCGGGGTTCGACCGGCTTGGCGACGTAGTCGTCCGCGCCCGCTTCGAGCCCGGCCACGACGTCGAAGTCGTCGCTGCGCGCGGTGAGCATGATGATCGGGATCGGTCCCGACGCGCGCATCCGGCGGCACGTCTCGAAGCCGTCCATCCCGGGCAGCATCAGGTCGAGCACGACGATGTCGGGATGCTGGTGCACGAGCACCTTGATGCCGCGCTCACCCGACTCCGCGGTGTGCACCACGTGTCCCTGCCGGCGCAGGGCCAGTTGCAGTCCTTCCCGCACCGCCGCGTCGTCTTCCACCACCAGTACCTCGGCCACGGCGCCATTATTCGGAAAAGCGCACGTCGTGGCGACCCGGGCCGATCTTGTAGCAAAACCATGACATCGCCCTGACGGGATCTCGAAATGCCGGAGCCAGACTCGAAGACATGGCAGTGATCATCTCCGACGTACGCCCCGCCGCCCCGCCGGCCGGGCGCCACGCGCTCGTGACCCGGGCCGTGTCCCGCACCGCCGTGCTCGCGGCGAGCGCGGGCGGGTTCGCTCTCGCCTTCGTCGCGGCCTACCTGCTCTTCGTCCGCACGGAGGCCGGGCGCGGCGTCGAGAACGGCGTCGTCCGCAGCGCCCAGTCCGCCGGGGCGACGGTCGAGTGGGCGGCCCCGCTCCGGGACACCGATCTGGTGGTCGTGCTCGGCGGCGTCGCGGTGCTGCTGGTGGTGATCGCCCTGGTGCGGCGCCGGTTCGCGCTCGGCGTGACGGCCCTGCTCATGCTCGCCGCGCCGCTGATGGTGGCGCAGCTGCTCAAGCTGTACGTCCTGGACCGCCCGAGCACGGGCGACCGGTTCGGTGTCGCGAGCCACAACAGCTTCCCCAGCGGGCACGTCAGCGCGGCGATGGCCGTCCTGGTCGCGCTCGCGATCGTGCTGCCACGCCGCTTCCGCCTGCAGGCCCTGATCGCCGGCGGGGTCGGCGTCGCCTGGGTCTCGGCCGCGGCCGTGGCGCTGGGCTGGCACCGGTTGAGCGACACCGTCGGCGGCTGTCTCCTGGTCGCCGCGGTCACCTGCGCCGGGGCGGCGGTGGTGTCCGCCCGCCGCCCCGACGGTGACCGGGTGCCGCCGGTCCCGGTGCTCTGCGGCTTGCTGGCGCCGGTGGCGCTGGTGCTGGCCGGCTACCTGATCCTCGGGACGGCGACGTCCGGCGCCGCCCAGTTCGTCGCCGCGATGGTCCTCGCCGCGCTGTCGGCGATGGCGGTGGTGCTGCTGCTGGCCGCGCCATTGCGGCGGGTGGCGTTCGACCCGGCCGAAGCCCGGGTCCGGCGGCTCCGGCGCCGCTGACCGCCCCGGCGGGACCGGGAGTCCGTGTTATCGTTCGAAACGCCTGCCGGGATCGACAGCACATCGGGTGCCCGATTGCGGCGATGAAGGCATGGGCATCGCGTCCCGACCGGAGGTCGGCTCGAGAGAGTCGGCCTGCGTGTGAGATCCAGGATGAGATACCGACTGGTACAGGGTAGGCGGTAACAGTCCCCTCATGGCGCCGGCGCTTGACCGGCCACTCGGGGGAGCGACACCGTCGAGTGCAGATCCGGTGCTTCCCCGGTCGTCCGTCATCGGCCGGGGACTACCCGGCGATCACAGACCCAGTGCCGCCCGCAGCGCGGTGACCGCCGCCGCGACGGCCGTTCCCGCTCCACCGGCACCCTTGGCGAGAGCGACCAGGGCGTTGAGCCGACGCAGCATCCCGGGCTTGTCCGGCTCCTTGGCCGCCAGTTCCTTGTTCACGCTCGCGACAGCGTCTTCGGCTTGGTCGGCGGCTTCGTCGGTCACCTTGCCGCGCAGTGCGGCGACTTCCGCCTCGAGCTTCTCCACGAGCGCCGCGAGGTCGGCGCCCTGCGTCCCCATGTTCACGTCCCGCATGGTGACCGTCGACTTGGACGCGACGACGCCCGCCGAGCCGTGGACGACGGTTTCGTTCTTCTCCTGCACGAGATCTCCTCCGTTGATCAGGTAGAAGTTTCCCCTGGGGCGCTCCAGCGCCTCGGACAGCATGGTCGCCGCATCGGTCAGCTTGCGGGCGAGGCCCTTGCTCGACACCTGGTTGCTCAGCACCTGCAGCATCCAGATGCGGTCGGCGTAGTAGCCGTGCGCCGCGTCGATCACCTCGGTCAGGTACTCGCGCTGCCTCAGCCCGTGCCGTTCCGGGCGCAGCAGCTTGCCGCACATGTCGTCGAGGAAATCCTCGACCCCGGCGCCGGGTGCCAGCCGGCCGGACCGGCAGAACCCCAGCACGGTCTCCAGCGCCGCCAGGTCCGCGTGCAGGTGCGACACCTGGACGCGCAGCCGCCGCAGGAGCTCACGGTCCGAATCCGCCGAGTCGGCGATGGTCCAGCACGACACCGGCGTGTTCGTGACGATGGGCGAGGTGTGCCAGAGCCGGACCGGCGGCGGCTCGTCCTTCGAGCGTTGCTGCAGTTCCAGGAAGACGCCGGGAGTGCCGACCGAAACCCACCAGCGTGGCGGCGTGAAACCGTCGGCGGTGCGGCGCGTCGTGGCGCTCAGCAGGTGGCCGGCGAGAGCCTGGCCGAAGTGCGCCAGGGGTTGTGGTTCGGCCGCGCCGCCGCGGATCCGTGCGAGCACACCGAGCGCTGTCCGCGCTCCCGAGGTGATCGTCGCCAGGTCCAACCCCCGGAAGTCGAGATCGCAGAAGAACCCGATCTCGAACCGGCCGACGACACCGTCGCTGTAGAACCGCCGGAACAAGGGCTTGAGCCGGACCCGGAAAGGGAGCCGGGGTTCCGTCCCGCGCATCCTCGACAGGACGATCCTGTTCCGGGCGTCGACGTAGAACGACTCGTTCAACCAGGGCGACGGGTTTCCGCGCATCCGCCGCCGGACCGGTCCGAGGCCGCGGATGAAGTCCGTCCGGCAGTCGTCCTGTGAGCCGCGGGGGTGGACCCGCAGCGGGTGCGGCCACTTCGGCGAGTCGATGCGGTGGTCCGGACCGGGCAGCAGGCCGCGCACGTCGACGACCGGGTGTTGCACCACGACCAGCACGTCGCCACCCCCTCCCGGCCGTCCGGAGCGCCGTTGGATGATCGGTTCGGCGATTCCGGTCGTTACAGATGAACGATACGTGTTCCACGGTCGGTAGCGGGCGGCGCGCGCCGCCGGCGAGCGGACCAGTTTCGGGGGATTGGACCGCGACAGCGCTGGTCGCGGCACTTAGCGTCGGTGCCGTGCATCCGAGGCTCGCCGAAGACCTGAACTCCCTGCCCGAGCTGCTCGACGCCGCGCGGAAGCTCGCCGGTGAAGCGCTGGCCGGGCTGCCCGACCGACCCGCCGCCGTCCCGCCCGGTGCCGTGTCCCGGGCGCCGCTGCCGCTCGGCGGTGCCGGGGGCCGGGCCGCGCTGGAGGAGTTCTCGCAGCGCTGGGAAGCCGGCGTCGCGGGCAGCGCCGGGCCGCGCTACCTCGGGTTCGTCACCGGTGGCGCGACCCCGGCGGCGCTGGCCGGGGACTGGCTCACCGCCACCTACGACCAGAACCCCGCCAGCGGCATGGACTCCTCGGCGCAGGACCTGGAGCGCGAGACGGTCGGCTGGCTGGCCGAGCTGTTCGGGCTCGGCGCGGAGTTCTCCGGCGCGTTCGTCACCGGCGCCACGATGTCCACGGTCACCGGTCTCGCCATCGCCCGCGAATGGCTCGGCGAGCGCGCCGGGGTGTCGGTGTCCGACGACGGCGCCGCCGCGCTCGGCCCGGTCACCGTGCTGTCCGGCTCGCCGCATTCGAGCGTCCCGAAGGCGTTGTCGTTCCTCGGGATGGGCCGGTCGGCGCTGCGGAAGGTGCCGGTGCTTCCGGGCCGCGAAGCCGTCGACGTCGCCAAGCTGGCCGAAGCGCTCGGATCGCTCGACGGGCCGGCCGTCGTCGTCGCGAACGCGGGCACCGTGAACACCGTCGACTTCGACGACCTGCGCGCGATCGCCGCTCTCAAGCAGCGGTACGACTTCTGGCTGCACGTCGACGCCGCGTTCGGCGGGTTCGCCGCGCTCGTGCCGGAGCACGCGGTGCTGACCGCGGGCCTCGACCAGGCCGATTCGGTGGTCGTCGACCTGCACAAGTGGCTCAACGTGCCCTACGACTCCGCCGTCCAGTTCACCCGCCGCCGCGACCTGCAGCTGCGCGTGTTCGGCAACAACGCGGCCTACCTCGGCGAGATCGGCGAAACCCCGGACTTCCTGCACCTCACGCCGGAGAACTCCCGGCGGCTGCGCGCCCTCCCGGCCTGGTTCTCGCTCGTGGCCTACGGCCGGGACGGGCACCGCGAGATCGTCGAGCGCTGCGTCTCGCTCGCCCGCGACCTCGGCGCGCGGCTCGACGGTTCGCCCCACTGGCGGCTGCTCGCGCCGGTGCGGCTCAACGTCGTGTGCTTCGCCCCGGCCGAGGACGTCACCCAGGACCGCATCGACGCCCTCGTCCGCGCCATCGCCGAAGACGGGACCACCTTCCTCACCCCGACCGTGTACGACGGCAGCCCGGCACTGCGTGCGGCCTTCAGCAACTGGCGGACGACCGCGGCCGACCTCGACCGCGTCTTCGCCGCGCTCGAGCGCGTGGCCGCCGGCTAGCTGCGGTCCGACTTCGGCATCAAGTACTTCCACGGCGAGGCGCCGGCACCCAGCTCGCACGGCACGTGGACCAGCGCCGGCCGGCCTGCTGCGAACGCCTTGTCGAGCGCGCCGCGCAGGTCGTCCGGGGTGCGCGCGGTCAGGCCGAGCGCACCGAAGGTTTCGGCGAGCCGGGCGAAGTCCGGGTTCCGCAGCCGTCCGCCCAGCGCGCGGCCCTCGAACAGCCGTTCCTGGTCGAGGTGGACGTTGCCGTAGTAGCCGTTGTCGAACACGACCGCCACCACGTTGAGCCCGTATTGGACGGCCGTGGCCAGTTCCTGCGCCGCGAACATGAAGCCGCCGTCACCGGCCACGGAAACCACCGGGCGGCCGGGGAACGCCGCCTGCACACCGAGCGCCGTCGGGTAGCCGAAGCCGAGCGTGCCCTGGTGGCCGCACGTGACGAAGGTGCGCGGCGAGTAGACCTCGAACCCGAAGTAGGACGCGAAGCCGACCTGGCAGATCTCTTCGACGAAGAACCCGTCGCGCGGCAGCACGTCCCGGATCGCCCGCAGGAACTCCAGTTCGGGGCCGACATCGGCGAAGTGCTCGGCCACGGTCGCCTTCAGCGCCACGAACTCCTCGGTTCGGTCCGTCCGTTGTGGACCGGCGGCCGCGGTCAGCGCGGCCGTGGCGTCGGCGGCGTCGGCGACGATCGCCACGTCCGCTTCCAGCCGGGTCGCCTGCCGCGGGTCGATGTCGAGCAGGATCGTCTTCAGGCCCGCGGGCTGGTCCGGCCAGCGGAACCAGGACAGCTCCATCCGCGATCCGATGCCGATCACGACGTCGGTCTCCGCCCAGCGCTCGAAGCCGGAGACGCAGGTGAAGCCCAGCGGGTGGTCGTCGCCGACGATGCCGCGCCCGCCGCGGAACGGCACCACCGGCGCCTGCAGCCGCTCGGCCAGCGCCCGGACCTCGGCGGCCGCGTGCCGGGCACCGCCGCCGACCATGATCATCGGGTTCTTCGCGCCCTGCACCAGTTCCGCGGCCGCGGCGACGGCCGCCGGGTCGACGGCCGGGCGGGGCAGCGGCAGCGGACCGGCCGCTTCGGCGGGTGCGCGCAGGCCGAGCACGTCCCAGGGCACCGCCAGGGAGACCGGCCGCGGCCGCCCGCCCGCGGCTTCGCGGAAGGCGGTCGCCAGCGCGTCCGGGACCTCGACCGGGTGCTCGACCAGCGCCGACCACTTGGTCAGGGTCCGGAGAGTGGTCAGCTGGTCGGGCATCTCGTGCAGGTGCCCGAGCCCGCGACCGAGGTACGCGCGGGGGATTTCACCGGTCAGGCACAGCACGGGTGCGCTGGCCCCGTGCGCCGAGAGCATCGCGGCCGAAGCGTTGAGGACGCCGGGGCCGGGCACGACCGTGTAGACGCCGGTGCGGCCGGTCGCCTGGGCGTACCCGAACGCCATGTAGGCCACGGTTTGCTCGTGCCGGGCGCCGATGACCCGGATGTCGTCGCCCGCGCGGGCGAGGCTGTCGAACAGGTCGTAGGTCTGCACGCCGGGCAGCCCGAAGACGGTGTCGACGCCGTGGGCCCGCAGCCCGTCGACGATCAGGTCGGCCGCGGTGGGGGCGGGCGGGGTAATCGGCATCGGCACGGCCTCCTGGGCGTCGTCCGTCGGCGGGACCATATATGGTTTCCTACATGATCAGCGCGTCCTCGGGAAGACCGGTCACGAAGTCCCAGCTGGCCTACGAGACGATCAAGGCCAGGATCCTCGACGGCCGCTACGGGCCCGGGTACCGGCTGGTGCTCGACCAGATCGGCCGCGAGCTCGAGGTCAGCGCGGTGCCGGTGCGCGAGGCCCTGCGCCGGCTCGAGGCCGAGGAGCTGATCGAGTTCGAGCGGAACGTCGGCGCCCGGGTGATCGCCATCGACCCTACGGAGTACCGGCACGCGATGGAGACGGTGGCGATCGTCGAAGGCGCGGCGACCGGGCTGGCCGCGCCGCTGCTCACGCCGTCGGCGTTGGCGCGCGCTCGGTCGCTGAACGAGCGGATGCGGCGGAGCCTGGCCGAGTTCGATCCGCTCGCGTTCACGGCGCTGAACGCGGAGTTCCACGAGGTGCTGTTCGGCGCCTGCCCCAACCCGAACCTGGTCGACCTGGTCCAGCGCTGCTGGACCAGGCTGGCGGCGGTCCGCGACAGCACGTTCGCGTCCGTGCCGGGCCGGGCGCCGCAGTCGGTCGAGGAACACGAGCGGCTGCTCGAGCTGATCGAGGGCGGGGGCGATCCGGCGGAGGTCGAGCGGTTCGCGCGGGGACATCGGTTGGCGACCTTGGAGGCTTATCTCGCGCGGGAGCGGTGAGGGCGCCGGGATTGGCTGGGGCGCTGGCTGGCGTGATTATCGTCCGGCAGACGTGCCGCGAGGTGCCTGGCGGGCGCGGGTGGGGTTGCCTGGCCGGCGTAGCCGAGGTTCCGCGAGTGGTGGGCAGGTGCGGGTAGCCCGGTGATGTGCGGTGGGCATGGGGTTGGTGTGAGCCAGGGTTGGCCTGGTCGCGTGCCGGGCTGGCGCGGAATTGCCGCGCGAGCGTGACCGCCGGGTGTGGGGCCGGTTGGTGCTCGGGTGAGGGTTGCCCGGGCCGCCTTCGGAGTGTCAGGGTCGGGGATGCCGATCTTCTCCGCGCCGGACGGGACTGCGCTCTGCTTCTACCTCTTCGGCTCCGGTGGTGCGCCCCTCGTCTGCCTGCCCGGTGGGCCCATGCGGGCCGGGGCCTATCTGGGGGATCTCGGGGGGCTTGGTGCCCGGCGTCGGCTGGCCGTGCTCGATGCGCGGGGGACCGGGGGCTCCGAGGTGCCCGGTGATCCCTCGACCTACCGGTGCGATCGGCAGGTCGAGGACGTCGAAGCGTTGCGCAAGCACCTCGGCCTCGAACAGCTCGACCTGCTGGGGCACTCGGCCGGGGCGAGTCTTGCCGTTCTCTATGCCGCCCGGTATCCCGGGCGGCTGCGCCGGCTTGTGCTCGTCGCGCCCAGTCCGCGGGCCGTCGGGTTGCAGCTGTCCGTGGCCGATCGGCGGCGGATCATGGCGCGGCGGGCCGGTGCTCCCTGGTTCGATGCCGCCGCCGCGGCCTACGAGTCCATTGCCGCGCGGACCGCGACCAGTGCCGACTGGGCCGCCATGGCCCCGATGTACTACGGCCGGTGGGACGACGCCGCCCGGCGGCACCAGGCCGCCGAGGCCGGCCAGCGCAACGGTGCCGCCGCCCGCGTCTACAACGCCGATGGTGCCTTCGAACCCGAGCGCACGCGGGCCGAGCTCGGGGCGGTCGAGGCTCCCGTGCTCGTGCTGGCCGGTGAGCTGGACTGGATCGCCAGCCCGGCCGTCGCCGACGAGTTCGCCGCGCTGTTCCGGGACGCGCGGGTCACCGTCCTGCCCGGCGCCGCGCACTATCCCTGGCTGGACGACTCGCCCGCGTTCGTCTCAGCCGTGGCCGGCTTCCTGGCCTGAAGCCGGGTTCCGGCGCGGTTTGATGCGGACCGCCGGCAGCTCCGGCGCCGGCAGCCGCCCCGGGGTGCCCGTGTAGCCGGTCACGCTGCCGAACTGGTCGGACTCCGCCTGCCAGGCCTCCCGGAACGCCGCGATCTCCTCGTGGGTCCGGCCGACGAAGTTCCACCACATCAGGATTTCTTCGTCGAACGGGGTCCCGCCCAGCAGGAGGAACCGGGCCGGCGCGGTGCCCCGGTTGCTGAGCGTCAGGGAGCGCACGCCGGTGCCGACGTAGCCCAGCTCGGCCGGGCGGACGCGGGTGCCCGCCACGACGACGTCGCCGGTGTCGGCCAGGACGCCGTGCTCGAAGCGCGGGTCGACTCCGAGGGACATGTGGGCGTCCGGGCCCAGCACGATCTCCGCGCCCAGGAGCGGGGTGAACGTCGGGATCGGGGACGTGCGCCCGGCCAGCGAACCGAGGAACACCCGGATCTCGGCGCCCTCGATCCGGTTCACCGACGGCACGTAGTGGTCGAAAGCGCGTGCGGTGTGCCGGTGCCGCTCGGGCAGCGCCACCCAGAGCTGGACGCCGTGCAGTGTCTTCGCGGCTTCGGTCGAGACCTCCGAGTGGCAGATGCCGTGCCCGCCGGTCATCAGGTTCAGCTCGCCGGGCCGGACCAGCGCGTGCGTGCCCAGGCTGTCGCGGTGCTCGATCTCGCCCTCGAACAACCAGCTCACCGTCTGCAGGCCGGTGTGCGGGTGCGGGGCGACGTCCATCGCGCCGGTCACTTCGGTCGGGCCGTAGTGGTCGGCGAAGCACCAGGCGCCGATCAGCGACCGGGAGCGCTGCGGGAGCGTCCGCCGGACCCGCATCGCCCGCGGGCCGCCCAGGGGCACCTCACGCGGGGTGAGGATCTCGACGGCCGGGTGCTCGGGATCGGCGGTCGCGGGCCGGTCGCCGCAGGCGAGCTCGGTGGGCGCGGCCTCGGTGTTGCTCATGCCCGCCACGGTAGTCGCGACGCGGACCCGGCCCCGGTGGGCGTGACCCGCGAGCCGGGCCCACAGCGACCCGAGTCGCGCTGACCGGTGGCGGCGGCGGGCAACGCGGCCGCGTTTGCGTTGTGGAGTTGTCAAGCTGCGCGCCGCCGGGTCAGGCGGCGTGGTGCTGCTGCTGCGCCGTGACGATCGCCTGGCCGTCGGCCGTCAGGACCGCCGGGACCAGCTCGCCCGGCAGGCCGGGGCGGGCCGCGCGGACCAGGCCCTGGTGGGCCAGCGCGTGGGCCGCGAACTGGTCACCGCACGACAGGCCGTCGATGAACAGGTCGGGCTCGCTGCTGCAGGACACCCGGCCGCGGCCCGCGCCGACCGCTCGCAGCATCGCCAGCATCCGGTGGTTCACCAGGGGTCGCACGGCCGGTGTTCCGGGCTGTTCGTTCCTGTTCATCTCGGTCCCTCCCGCTCGTGGTCCGATCTCGTCCTACCCGTGCGTCGAACCAGCTGAGGGGATTTCGACAGCACATCCGGAACGGCCCGGCCAGAAGCGTGCGTCCATCGTCACCGCCGCCGGTCGAGCCCGGGTCGACTCCCCGTTGACGGCTGTTCGGACTCAGGACGCGACCGGATGGGCTCAGAACGGGGGCGACCCCGCGACCGCCGGCTCCGGCGTCCACGAACTGGTCGCCTCGCCGCCGGCGGCCCGGCTGAGCCTGGTCACCTTCGCCGTGGCGTACCGCAGGGCCGGGCCGATCTCGTCGACGTCCAGCTCCGTCACGGTGCGCTTCTCGCCCTCCTTCGTGTCGTACGACCGCTGTCTCAGCCGGCCTTGGACGAGCACGCGGGCGCCGCGCCCGAGCGACTCCGCGACGTTCTCCGCGTACTGCCGCCACAGGCTGCAGCGCAGGAACATCGCCTCGCCGTCGCGCCAGGCGCCGGACTCGCGGTCGAACGTGCGGGGCGTGGACGCGACCGTGAAGTTCGCGACCGCGGCGCCGGCCGGGGTGAACCGCAGCTCGGGGTCGCTCGTCAGGTTGCCGACCACGGTGACCAGCGTTTCGCCTGCCATCGGGCTCCTCCTTCTCCTCCGGGTGCGGGGTGCACCGCTCTCGCCGATGAGGAGAGCACGGGGGACCGACAGTTCCGGGCCGGGCGACGAGATGCCGGTACCCGGCCGGGCTGGTTTCCTGCCGCCATGCCGACGGCGTTTCAAAAGGAGCTGGGCACGCTCGCCCACCGGCTCGCGGACCTGTGTGCGCTGGTCGCGATCGCGCTCGAAGGGGCCACGCGTTCCGTGCTCGAAAGTGACCACACGCTGGGCGGACGCGTGCGGGAAGACGTCGCCGCGGTCGCCGCGCTCGGGGCTGCGTGCGAGGACCAGGCGTGTGCGCTGCTGGCCCTGCACGCGCCGCGGGAGGCGGACGTGAAGGCGGTCGTCGCCGCGGTCCACACCGCCGCGGATCTCACTCGGATGGGTGGTCTTGCGCGGGAGGTCGCGGAGCCGCGGCGGGTGCCGGTGGAGGTGCGTCCGGCGCTCGGGCGGCTGGGCGGGCACGCGGTGGCCGCGGTCCGGGCACTGCAGGAGCTGCTCGCCGGGGGAGGCGGTGCCGGGCCGGCTGATGCGGTCGTGCTCGCCGAGGCCGCGGAGCGTGGGTTGCGCGAGGCAGCGCGCGGGTGTGGCGCGGGGGCCGCCGTCGACGTGGTGCTGCTGGCGGCGGTTTACGGCCGGTTCGCCGGGACCTCGGCCGTGATCGCCCGCCGGGCCTCGGGATTCGCGCCGGTCGGCGCTTGACGGGAGCGGCGAAAGATGCCGGAAAAGTCGAACTCGCCCCGGTTGTCCGAAAAGGACGGCGACCGAGCGCTCAGCTGCCCTGCTGCGGGAACTGACCCTGCTGCGGGTACTGCTGCTGTGACGGGTGCTGCGGCTGCGGAAAACCTTGCGGCTGCGAGGGGTGCGGAGGCTGGAAGCCCTGCGGAGCCCCCTGCTGCGGGAAACCCTGCGACGGCGGCTGCTGCGGGTAGCCGGACTGGGCACCCTGCCCCTGCTCCTCCTGCGCCTGCAGGCGGACGGCGTCCTCCTTGGGGATCCGGTTCTCGATCCCGCAGAACGTGCACTGCGCGGAGTACTTCACGCTGATCGGGAAGAGCGGGATGAAGAAGAGGGTGAACTTAGTGACCGCCTTGCGCACGGCGTGCGAGGCGGGGTTGCCGCACCGGCCGCACAGGAAGGTCGTCATCGCCAGCACGTAGATCCGCGTCCGCCAGCCCCAGATCAGCATCGGTACTTCTTTCTCCCAGGTCTTGTTCCGCCGCGCAGCCTCGCACACCGGCGCGCCGCCGCGTGGCGGTTTCGCGGAACTCGGGGACTAGATTGTGATCATGCCGAGCGATTTCGCCCTCAAGTCCATGAACGCCGTGCACCGCGGCCTGATCAAGCTCACCCGCGGGAAGGTGGGCTGGCACGCGGCCATGCCCGTCCTGGAGCTCACCACGATCGGCCGCAAGAGCGGCCAGCCGCGGTCGGTGCTGCTGACTTCGCCGCACCAGCAAGGCGACACCCTGGTCGTCGTGGCGTCGCGCGGCGGGGACGACACGCACCCCGCGTGGTTCCTGAACCTGCGCGACAACCCCGACGTCGAGGTCTCCCTGAAGGGCTCGCCGAAGCGGCCGATGCTCGCCCGGGTCGCCGACGCGGAGGAACGCGCCGAGCTCTGGCCGAAGATCTCCGGCGAGTTCAAGAACTACGCGCAGTACCAGACGAAGACCGAGCGCGAGATCCCGCTCGTCTTCCTCGAACCCCGCTAGCTCCGCGCGGTCAGGTAGCCCGGGTCCGGGCCGGGGATCGCCTGGTCCGGCACGCCCGCGAGCAGTTGGCTCATCGCGTGGAAGTACGGCGGCGCGGCGACCGTGCCACCGAATGCGCCGTGGCCGCAGTTGCCGAGGTGCACCGGCGTGCCGGGGCAGATTTCGCGCGGGCGCGGGCCGTCGGCGAAGACCATGGACGAGACCGCGTAGCCGTCGACGCCGCCGACGAACGCCACGGACTCGCTCTGCTGCGTCGTGCCCGTCTTGCCGATGTCGGGGCGCGTCCAGCCGGCCGCGTGGGCCGCCTGGGCCGACGTGCCGTCCGTCGTGTCCTTGCTCAGGCCCGCTTCGAGGGTGTTCGCCACGCCGGTCGGGATGACCTGCTCGCACGCCTGCTGCGGCACCGGGACGGCGTTCCCGTTCCGGTCGGTCATCGACAGGATCGGGTTCGGCGGGCACCAGACGCCGCCGCTCATCAGCGTCGCCGAGACGTTCGCCATCTCCAGCGGGCTGACCGGGCTGTTGCCGAGGGTGAACGACAGCAGGTTCTGGAAGTACTTCGACTGCGGTTCGTTGTACTGCGGGTTGCCCGACGCGGGGTCCGGGACGGCGCCCGCGTCGTTGGTCGCGAGGGTGTTCCGCAGGCCCAGCTTGTAGGCCATGTCGAGCACGGCGGGCATCCCGACCTGGCTCTCGAGCCCGACGAAGGCGACGTTCGGTGACGTCGCGAGGCCGTCGGCGAGGCTGATCGGGTCGGCGTAGTGGCCGTCGTTGTGGACGGTGTAGCAAGCCGAATGAGCGTCCGGCACCGGGAAGCACTGGCTGTCCGGGTTGGGCAGCGGCGTCTCCAGGCCCGCCTTGCCGGTGACGAGCGCCGCGGCCGAGGTGAAGATCTTGAACGACGAGCCCGCGCCGAACTCGTTGCTCGCGTCGGCGACGATGTCCGTGGACGTCTCGCCCCGCGCCGGGTCGGTGCCGTAGTTCCGGTTGGCGACCATGGCGAGCACCTGGTGGCCGGTCGAACCCGGCTGCACGACGGCGAAGGTGTTGGCGACGCCGTCCTGGGTGGTCGGCACGTTCGCGTCGACGGAGTCCTTCGCCACCTGCGAGACGCGCGGGTCGAGGGTGGTCTTGATCGTGTAGCCGCCGGTGGCGAGTTGGTCCGCGGTGAACCCGGCGTGCACGAGGTAGCTCTCGGCGTAGGCGCAGAAGAACCCCGCGTCCGGCGCCGCGCCCATGCACGTCCCGGACGGCGTCACCGGACCGTCCGGCAGCAGCCCGAGCGGCGCCGCCTTCGCCGTCGCCGCGTACGACGCCGGGATGGAGCCGTTGGTGACCATGGCGTCGATGACGAGGTTGCGGCGTTGCAGCGCTTTGTCCGCGTGGGTGTACGGGTTGTAGACGCTGGGGTTGTTCACCATCCCGGCGAGCAACGCCGCCTGCGGGACGGTCAGTTTGTCCGCCGTCGTCCCGAAATAGGCTTTCGCCGCGGCGCCGACCCCGTACACCGTTCCGCTGAATTCGACCACGTTGAGGTAATTCGCCAGAATGTCGTCCTTGCTCATGGTGTTGTTGAGCTGGACGGCCATTTTCGCCTCGCGCAGCTTGCGCGCGAGCGAGTCTTCGCGGTCTTGCTGCTGCGCGACCGGGTCGTTCCGGTCGACGACGTTCACGAGGTAGTTCTTGACGAACTGCTGCGAGATCGTCGACGCGCCCTGAAGCGAGCCGCCCGCGCTGTCGTTGACCGCCGCGCGGAGCATTCCCTGCACGTCGACGCCGCCTTCGGTGTAGAAGCGGCGGTCTTCGATCCCGATGATGGCGGCCTTCATCGTCGTCGCGATCCCGGCCGCGGTGACCGGCAGCCGGTACTGCGCGTACAGCGTCGCGATCGGCGTGCCGTCGCGGTCGGTCACCGTCGTGGTCAGCGGCGGATCGGCCGCGGCCAGCTGGGCGGAAATGGCGTCCACCGAATCGCCGACCTGATTCGACAGCAGGCCGGCGCCGATGGCGGCGGGCGCCATCGTGCCCGCCACCAGGATTCCGGCGAGAACGCACAAACCGGCAAAAGAGAACACGCCCGGGCGACCATTCACGAATCCGAGATTAGCCATCCGGGAATGAAGCTTCCGTTCGGTGAGACATGTGCCTCAACGGGCCAACCTGCCGAGCAGGGCCGAAGCGACCGAAACCGCGGCGACCGTCGCCGCGGCCAGCACGGCGAAGTCGAGCCCGAGGTGCGACGGCGTGCCGATCAGCAGCCCGCGCAGCGCGTCGACCTGGTAGCTCAGCGGGTTGACGTGGCTGAGCACCTTCAGCCACGACGGCATGAGGTCCACCGGGTAGAGCGCGTTCGAGCCGAAGAACAGCGGCATCGTGATCGCCTGGCCGATGCCCATCAGCCGTTCGCGCGACAGCACGATCCCGGCGATCACGATGGACAGGCAGCAGAAGAACGCCGACCCGAGCACGAGCACGACGGCCATCGCCAGCAGCTTCAGCGGGTTCACGGTCAGCCCGACGCCGAGGATCGCCGCCAGGATCAGCACCATCAAGGCCTGCACGAGCGCGCGGACGCCGGCGGCGAACGCCTTCCCCGCGACGAGCGCGGCGCGCGGGGTCGGGGTCACCAGGAGCTTGGCGAGCACGCCCGCGTCGCGTTCCCAGATGATCTGGATCCCGTAGAAGATCGAGATGAACAACGCCGACTGCGCGAGGATGCCGGGCGCGAGGTAGTCGAGGTACGGCGTCGAGCCGGTCGTGATCGCCTTGAGCCGGGTGAACGTCTCCCCGAAGATCAGCAGCCACAGCGCGGGCTGGATCGCCCGGGTGAGCAGCTCGGTCTGGTCGCGGCGCAGCTTCTGCAGCTCCACCAGGCACATCGCGCCGACGCGCGCGGCGAGGATCCGCGCCTGGCGCAGCGGGCCGGGGTCAGCCGAGACGGCGGGCGGTGCGGCGAGCGGCACGGACACTGCGGATCCCTCCTTCGTCGGTTTCGAGGCGGTCGCCGGTGACCGCCCGGAACACGTCGTCCAATGTGGACCCGGGGCCGAGGTCGGTCTCGAGCTCGGCGGGGGTGCCCAGCGCCCGGATCCGGCCGGCGTGCATGAGCGCGACTCGGTCGCAGTACTGCTCGGCCTCGTCCATGTAGTGCGTGGTGACGAGCACGGTCATACCGGTGTCGGTGCGGATCTGCGTGATCCGCTCCCACACGGCCGAGCGGGCGACCGGGTCGAGCCCGATCGTCGGCTCGTCGAGGATCAGCAGCCGCGGCGAGCTGACCAGGGCCTGGGCGAGCTCGAGCCGGCGGATCATGCCGCCGGAGTAGCCCTTCGCGACGCGATCGGCTTCGTCGGCCAGCCCGACGAGGTCCAGGGCCCGCCGCACCTCGCCGGCGCGCCGGGCGCGCGGCACGTCGAAGAGCCGGGCGAACAACGCGACGTTCTCGCGCCCGGTCAGGGCGCCGTCGGCGGACAGCTGCTGCGGGACGTAGCCGATCAGCCGCCGCACGGCCATCCTCCGGCGCGCGACGTCGACGCCGAAGACGGTGATGCGGCCCGTCGCGGTGGGCAGCAACGTGGTGATCATGCGCAGCGTCGTCGTCTTGCCGGCGCCGTTCGGGCCGAGCAGGCCGAACACCTCGCCGGGGGAGATCTCCAGATCGACGCCGTCGACCGCGCGGGTCGTCCCGAACGAGTGGCTCAGGCCGGTGCACCGCACCGCGGGTTCGGTCATGGCTGCTCCTTCAGGATGCCCATGAGCTTTTCCATGGCCGGCAACGCCTGTTCGATCGCCGCCGTGTCCTCTTCGGACAGTCCGGTGAGTGCTTCGGCGACGAGCCCGGTGCGGGCGCGCCGCCACGAGGCCATCCGGTCGCGCGCGGCATCGGTGATCTCCAGCCGGGCCGCGCGCCGGTCGGCGGGGTCGGCCTCCCGGCGCAGCAGGCCGGCGTCGACGAGCTGGTTCACCAGCGTGCTGACCGAGTTGGCGGCCAGGTGCAGTTCGCGCGCGGCCGCGGCGACGCCGATGCCGGGCCGGTCGGCCACGACGCGCAGGACCTCGACCTGCGCGCCGGGCAGTGGGAAGCCGGGCACCTCGGCGCGCACGCGGCGGCGCACGACCCGGCGGATCCCCTGGACGGCACCGAGCAGGCGTTCGGCGAGTTCGGTCATACCGTCAAGGTAGCTCTGACTCAGATCTATTAGCAACGCTAAATGTCTGGTAGTGGAGAATAGGTGGCGAAAGTCGGGATCCGTTCGCCGCGTGAGGCGAAAGGGATACCGCTGATCGGCTGAACCTGACACGGAGTGACCGTTCGGCGGCGAAGTGCTGCCGTTCGCCGCGTGATCGCGGGGTTCCGGTCCGGAACCGGCGGCCGCGGGAGCATGCTGTCCTTTCCGACCCCGCGTCCCCGCGCCTGACGTCCACAGTGGACACTGCCAGTGCGCCCGGCCCGGCGGTCCTTCACTACCGGAATAGGACACACCGTCGTGACCCTGCTGGACAGCAAGCTCGTCCGCTGCTGGACATCCCGTCCGCACCTGCAGTCCCTCTACACCCTCGCCGCGGCCGCCCCGCGGATGCGCGCCGCGCTCGGCCTCACGCCGACCGGCGGCGGCGCGATCGGCTTCAAGGTGGACGGGGACGCGCTGGCCCGCACCGAGGCGGAGCTGCTCGCCGCGACGTCGGCCCGGCTGCCGGTGCACCCGCTGGTGACGCAGGACCTGTACGGGCGTTCGACGGTCCGGTGCTGGCGCCGCAACCACGACCTGCGCGTGCTGACCGGCGACCTGGTCGACGTCGCGGACCGGCTGGCCCGGGCGGGCTACGGCGGCTGCCTGCGGTCGGCGACCGTCGAGTTCGCCGAGCCCGGTGGCCGCCGCGACCGCAAGCTCGCGCTGGTGTACCTGTTCGACCGCGGCACGTTCCACACCGCGCCCGTCGCCGGGAACGCGCCCCTCGACCCCGCGCTGGAGCTGCGCGCCCGCGCCGCCCTGCACGGCGCGCTGCCGTTGGAACCGCACGCGCACCGCCGGTTCGTCGTCTGAAATTCTCGCGTTTGTCGAGGTCACGAGCTTCTGCGAAGATGCTGCTCTCTTCCGACGAGAAGGAGACCGCAGTGGCTTCCGTGCTCAACCCGTACCTGAGCTTCCGCGCCGAGGCGCGGCAGGCCATGGAGTTCTACAAGAGCGTCTTCGGCGGCACTTTGACCGTGAACACGTTCGGGGAATTCGGTTCACCCGAAGGGGCGGACGCGGACAAGATCATGCACGCCCAGCTGGAGACCGAAAAGGGCTACCGGCTCATGGCGGCCGACACCCCGACCGGGATGGACCACAACCCGGGCACGAACATCACGGTCAGCCTCAGCGGCGACGACGCGGACGACCTGCGCGGCTACTGGGACAAGCTGAGCGAGGGCGGCACCGTGACGGTTCCGTTCGAAAAGCAGATGTGGGGCGACGAATTCGGCTCCTGCATCGACAAGTTCGGCATCCCGTGGATGGTCAACGTCGTCCATCAGGCGTAACGGGACGTTGCAGCCGGGACCCGCGTCGGTGACGATGAGGGACCGGCGTGCTTCCGCGCCGGGCGAGAAGGAGGCCCGATGGCGGGTGTCCCCTGGACGTGCGCGCAGTGCGGCGCGGTCAACGACCCCGCGGCCGGACGCTGCGGTACCTGCCAGAGCCTGGCGCCCGGCCGGGCTCGCGCGCGGGCGCTGTGGGTACTGCTGACCCTGATGCTGGTGGCCGGGGTCGCGATCGGCGGGGTCCTGCTGTTCAGCGCGCGCTCGAAGCCCACGCCGGACTCGGCCGGGCCGTTCCCCTCGTACACGACGCCCGCCCTCCCGACGACCAAGACCGTCGTCACGACCGCGAACGGCGTCACCCCGCCGGTGACGCCGTCCACGTCGACCTCGCCGTCGCCCACGCCGGCGGGGAAGCCGTGCCCGGGTGACGCCGCCCGCTACCTTCCCGGCGGCCAGGGGACGGCGCTGCTGGTGGCGCAGACGGTGAAGTCGCTGATCACGATCTGCCGGGTGCCCGACGGGCGGATCTTCTACGACGGCCAGGCCCGCGGGCAGGCGGCCTCGGGCGACACCCACATCATGCTGCCCGCCGAGGCCTCGGGCGACGGGTTCGTCGCGAAGAACGGGGACTACACGTACCAGGTCGGTGGCGGCAGGCTGGTCGTGTCGGCCGGGTCCGGCGTGCTTTCGGACGACGAGCTGACCACCGTCGGCTGAGCGCTTGCTCAGGATGTGGGAGCGCCGCCGCGCTACCGGCGGTTCCGGGGATCCTGGCGGTATGGCTTCTCCGCTGGACAACCCGGCTTGGGCGTCGCTGACCGGGCCGCACGCCCGCTTCGCGGAACGACGCGGGCGCGTGGTGCGCTACCTCGAGGACGTCGCGCCCTTCCTCGGCCTCCCCGGCGACCCGGACGAGCAGGACTGGCGGGACGTCGCCGAGCTGGCCGGGCCGGGAGTCGTCGTGCTCACCGCCGCCACCGCGCCGCGGCCGCCGTCCGGCTGGGAGGTGCTAGACGCGCTTCCCGGCGTCCAGCTCGTCGACGAGGGTGTCGCGGCCGCGCCGGACCCCGAAGCCGTGCGGCTGGGGCTCGCGGACGTGCCGGAGATGCTGGACCTCGTCGAGCGGACGAAGCCCGGGCCGTTCCGGAAGCGGACCGTCGAGCTCGGCACGTACCTCGGGATCCGGCGCGGCGGCGCGCTGGTGGCGATGGCCGGCGAGCGGCTGCACCCGCCGGGCTTCACGGAGATCAGCGCGGTGTGCACGGACCCGGCGTACCGCGGGCAGGGCCTCGGGACGCGGCTCGTGCTCGCCGTGGCGGCGGGCATCCGCGAGCGCGGCGAGACGCCGATGATGCACGCGGCCGCGAGCAACACCTCCGCGATCCGCCTCTACCTTTCGCTCGGCTTCGCCCTGCGGCAGCGGCCGGACTTCGTCGCGGTCCGCGTGCCCGGCTAGGCGCCGGTCGAGGAGCCGGGCCGCACGATCATCAGCACCGTCACCGCGGCCCACAGCAGGTTGAACACGCCCGTCACCATGGCGAGCCTGCTCAGCTTGCCCGAAGTGGACTCTTCGGCCAGCAGCCGCCGCTGCCGGGGCAGGACCAGCAGCGCGAGCACCGCGGCGGCGACGGCGGTCAGCCCGATCGACGTGAGCAGCCACGGGTCGCCCATCACGTGCATCGTGCCCGCCACGCCGAAGCCGAAGACCGGCACCGCGATGGCGGCGTAGGCGTACACGCGGCAGATCCGGTGCAGCACCTTCGCGATCTTGAGATCACCCTTCCGGACGGCGGCGGGGAACATGCTGGCCGCGACGGCGACCGGGCCGACGGCGAGGATCGCCGCCAGGACGTGGACCGAGAGCAGGATTTTCGACACGCGCCGAAGCTACCGATCTTCGCGCGGGCCGGGCAGTGGCTGGAATGCCAAGAACCGCCGAGTTCCGGCCAACCACCTCCGGATGTCGAATCCGATCGCCGCCCTTCGACGAACAGGTAGCGAAAGGGGACCACGATGACCGCCACGACCCGCACCACCGCCCGGATCCGCAGCCTGCCGGTCCTGCTCGCCACCGAAGACGACGCCGAGGACATGGGCCTGCTGGCGCCGGACGACCGCCTGACCTGCCACGTGCACGGCCGGTGGATCCACCAGTGCGTCGCCTCGCCGGCGCACGTCAGCCCGGTCACCCGCCACCGCTGGTGCCGCGGCTGCCGGACCGAGCTGTGCGTCGCCGTCGACGAGCTGTCCCTGGCCGTCGCGATGACCTGCCCGCGCTGCGGCCACGGCGGCAGCGCCGCCACCTCCCGGCTGACGACGGCCTGCCGCGCGAGCCTGGCCGCCGAGCGCGACGCCCGGCGCGCCGCCTAGCTGGACACGGCTTCGAGCCCGAGCTCGTCCAGGCCCGCGTAGACGTCCGGCCGGCGACGCCGCAGCCACATCGCGAGCGCGAGCCCGCCGGCCACCGCCACCGCCACCGCCAGCAGCCACGGCAGCAACGCGATCGCCGGCGCGTCGGACCCGGCGAGGGTCGGGAAGTTGAGGAACGCCAGCGTCGTCACGGCGATCAGGCCGAGCCCGCCGAGGCCGGGCGCCACCGCCGTGCGCCAGATCCGGGGGTCGCGCCGCCGGCGGAAGAACGCCACGACGGCGACCCCGGCCAGGGCCTGCAGCGCGATCACGCCGAGCGTCCCGATGCCGGTCATGCTGGCCGTGAGGTCGGCGAGCGGGTCCAGCCCGGCCAGCGCGTACACCGCCGCGATCAGCGTCGCCACCCCGATCTGCGCGCCGCTGGCGACGTACGGCGCGCCGTTGCCCGCGTTCGTCCGGCCGAGGACCGCGGGCAGCACCCGGGCCCGGCCGAGCGCGAACAGGTAGCGCGTCGCCGAGTTGTGCAGGGCCAGCAGCGCCGCGAACAGGCTGACGACCAGCAGCAGCATCATCACGTCGGTGAGGAGCGAGCCGAGGTAGGTGTGGCTGATCGAGAAGACGAGGTCCCCGGTGGCGAGGTGGTCCTGTGCGGTCTTGCCGGCCTCGGCGACGCGCGTCGCGCTGACCACCGCCCACGTCGTGAACGCGGCGAAGACGCCGATGAGCACGATCGCCGTGTAGGTCGCGCGGGAGATCGTCCGGTGCGGGTCCCGGGCCTCCTCGCTGAACAGCCCGGTGGCCTTGAAGCCGACGAAAAGCGTTGAAGGCGAACAGGAACGCGACCCCGACCGAGCCGGAGAACACCACACCGGGTGCGAAGGCGTGGACGTCCAGCCCGGTCCGGACGGCGACCGCGACGTCGAGGACGAGCAGGATCGACACCTCCAGGACCAGCGAGACCCCGAGCACCTTTCGTCCCGACCGCGCCGGCGACGATGCAGTTGTAGCCCAGCAGCGCGATCAGTGCCGCGACCAGGCCCAGCGGACGGCCGAGGCCCTTGGTGACGTAGACGTAGAACCCGCCGGCGCCGGTGACGACCTTGCTCATCTGCGCGTAGCCGACGCCGAAGAGCACGAGGATGACGGCGGCGAGCGGGAACGCGCCGGGCATGCCCCCGCCGTTCCCGAGCGCGATGCCCAGCGCCGCGATGACGACGATGCCGGTGAGCGGCGCGACGGCGGCCAGCACGAGGAAGACGACACCCGGCGTGCCCAGCGCGTCCCGGCGCTGTGCGTCGGACATGGGAATCTCCTCCCGCGGTGGCTTGTCCGGGCATGGTGCGCCCGGGAGGTCACCGCGGTCTTGGACCCCAGCGCAGAAGCGTTGTCTAGCTCGGCACCCACATCGTCACGCGGGTGCCGCGGCCCGGCTGGGAGTCCACCGTGCCGTGGCCGCCGACCTCGGCCAGGCGGGCCACGATCGACTGGGTGATGCCGAAGCCCGGCGGCCGGTCGTGGACGTCGAAGCCCTGGCCCTGGTCGCGCGCCACCACCGCGATCCCGCCGTCGCGCTCCTCCACCCGCAGCACCACCTGCTTCGTCCCGGAGTGCTTCACCGTGTTGCGCAACGCTTCCCGCACCGCCTCGCACATCGCCGTGCGGCGGTCCTGCGACAGCTTGTCGTCGTCGGCGAAGTCCGCGGCGACGAGCTGGGTGCGCAGGCCGTCGCGGGCCATCTCGGTCGCGACGTCGGCGAGCTCGACCGCGAACCCGCGCGCCGTCCCGTTCGGGATCGGCTCGGTGATCTGGCGGCGGATCTCGGCGGCCTCGGCCTTGGCCACCGACCGCACCTCGGACAGCCGGCTCACGGCGTGCGCGTCGTCGCCCGGCGCGGAGATGGCCAGCGCTTCCAGCGTCTGCAGCACGCTGTCGTGCATGATGCGCCGCGTCCGGCGGCGCTCGGCCTCGCGCCCGCGCCGGATCCCGATGTCGACCGCGAACCGGGTGCCGGCGCCGAGCAGGATGAGGATGCCCGCGGCCAGCACGATCGCCACGCCCAGCGCGACCATGCAGCCGATCGACCGCGTGATCGCGAGCTGGTTCGTCAGCGGCAGGCCGCCGGCCAGGGTGAGCGCCGCCCGGAGCGGGACGGCCGCCACCACCAGCCACAGCGCCGAGGGCAGCCCGGACGTACCCGCCCACATGGCCACCGCGCTGACCACCCAGGTCCAGGCCACGTCGACCGCGAACGGCTGCACCGCCGCCGGGGCCGTCGCGGCGACGGCGAAGTTGAGCGCCACTCCGACGGCCAGGTCCAGCGCCAGCGCGCGGCCGGTGACGCGGGCCCGCAGCCCGCCCGCGCGCAGCACCCAGGCCACCGCGCCGGCGTTGGCCGCGACGGCGAACACCGTGGCGGCGAGCACCGGCCCGAGCCCGAGCCTGCCGTTGGCCGCGGCGAACCCGATGAACACCTTGACGAACGCCGCGATCCGGTAGGCCAGCGGCACGACGACCCAGTAGCGCGCGGCACGGGCGAGCGTCGCGTCCCCGATGGCGGCCAGATCACTGTGGTCGTCGGGAGGCTCGGCCGGTTCCGCGGGTGTGCCGCTGCGCAACAGCGTGCGAACGAGCGCGCGCGGCGGCGCGGCGGAGCCCGCCTCGGGCATCGGTGGTCCCCATTTCATCCGGCCGTCCGGGCGGTCTGAGCCTGGCAGCGCGGCAGGGGCGTCGTCAACCGCTCGCGGGGTGGGGCCGAGCAGGGGTCAGTAGGTGTGGAACAGCGTGTCCTCGTCCGTGTACTCCGCCCAGCCGGGCGCGCCGGTGGCGGCGAAGCGGTACCAGGCGCCGTTCAGGTCGCGCGCCAGCTCCCGCGGCGGCTGCTCGCCCAGCAGGCCCCGCGGCCCGGACACCGGCCCCAGCGCGTCGAACACGAACGGCAGCTCGAGCCCGTGGCACGCGCCCAGCGCGCCGTCGAGCAGCGGCGAACCCCACTCGAACTCGTACCGGAAGGTTCGGCCGCCGTGGTGCTCGGCCAGGTCGCGGACGCCGTCGCGGAAGACCAGGTCGGTGAGGGCCGCGACGAGGACCTCGCCCGCCGAGCGGTCCGAGCCGAGGCCGTACCGCTGGAGCACGCCGGCCGGGTCGGGGTGCGACACCGCCAGCGACGCCACGGCCTGGTCGTCGGTGACGGCGTCCAGCGCGCCGGTGGGCACGAGGTAGAGCCGCATCTCCTCGCTGCAGCTGCCGACGACCAGGTCGACGTCGCGCCCGGCGCCCGCCCGGATCGCCTTGGCCGGGTGCTGCGGCAGGACGTCGTCGCCGACCATCGGGAGGAACGGGCTGAGGCCGTACCCGCGGTCGTAGCCGAGCGCGTCGCGCAGGTCGGGGGCGCCGCCGGGCCGCAGGACGGCGTCCTGGGCGTCGAGCAGCTGCTCGGTCGAGACCTTCCGGAACGCCTCGGCGGTCGGCTCGGCCTTCAGCTCGTCGGCGATCACCCGGGCGAGGCGGCGTGACTGGACGCCGTCGCGCACCATGTCCGGGTGTCCACTCTGGACGATGGCGCGGTGGAAGAGTCCCGTCGAGAGCGGGGAGCCGAGGAGGCAGGCGACGCTGACCGCGCCGGAGGCGGCGCCGAAGAAGGTGACGTTGCCGGGGTCGCCGCCGAACCCGGCGATGTTCTCCTGGACCCACCGCAGGGCCGCGAGCTGGTCGCGCAGCCCGAGGTTCGTCGTGCCGCCGTCCAGCGGCAGGAAGCCGTCGACGCCGAGCCGGTACTGGACGGTCACGAGCACCGCGCCGGCGTGCGAGAACGAGGTGCCGTCGTAGACCGGCGCCGACCCGGTGCCGCCGAGGAACGCGCCGCCGTGCACGAACACCAGCACCGGCAGTCCGGCCGCGCCGAGTTGCGGGGTCCAGACGTCGACCGTCAGGTACTCCGGGCCCGGCCGCCAGCCGGTGCCGGTGAGGGGGGAGAGGTCGAGGCCGGGCACGTCGTGCCGGCGCTGCGGTGCGGTCGGTCCGGGTCTGCTCGTGTCGCGGGTGTCCTCCCACGGCGGGGCCGGGACGGGTTCGGCGAAGCGCAGGTCGCCCTCGGGCGCGGCGGCGTACGGGATGCCGCGGAACAGCGCGAAGCCGGCGGCGGTGACTTGACCGCGGACCGCGCCGGACGTGGTGGGGACGACGGGGTCGGTCATGCCGGGGGGTCCCTTCGAGGAAGATCGGGCGAGCGCCCGTCAGCCTAGGACCGGGGACGGGCCGCCGTCATGGGCGATCCGCCGAGAGTTGTCGCGGATGGATAACGGCGCCGGGCTCGTTGCGCCAGGTGGCCGAACGCCGGGGTGGGACGCACGCGCGTCCCACCCCGGGCGATCAGTCCTCGAGCAGATCTTCGATGGTGATCGGGATGTGCCGGACCCGGATGCCGGTGGCGTTGTACACGGCGTTGGCCACCGCCGCCGCCATGCCGACCGTGCCGATTTCGCCGAGGCCCCGCGCGCCCACCGCGTTGTGGAGGGTGTCCGGGTACTCGACGAAGTGGACGCCGACCTCGGGGATGTCGGCGTTGACCGGGAGCAGGTAGCTCGCGAAGTCGCCGTTGGCGAGCCGGCCGTTCGCCTCGATCTCCAGGCCCTCGTGCAGCGCGGCCGAGACGCCCCAGATCATGCCGCCCATGATCTGGCTGCGGGCCGCCTTGTCGTTGATGATCCGGCCCGCGTCGAACACGCCGAGCATCCGCGACACCCGGGCCTCGCGCGTCCACTTGTGCACGCGGACCTCGACGAACTGGGCGCCCCACGAGGCGAAGGAGTGCTTGGTCAGCTCCTCCCCGGGTGCCGAGGTGCCGGTCACCTCGAGCGATTCGCGCCCCACGGTCCGCAGCAGCTCGCCGTAGGTCATCGACTCGCCGTCGGCGAAGACTCGGCCGTCGGCGTAGGTGACCTCCCGCCCTTCGAACGGCGCGCCGGGGTCGGCGGCGAGCGCGGTCAGTTCGTCGATCGCCTTGGTGGCGGCGAGCATGATCGCCGTGCCGGCGCTCGCCGTCGCCGTCGAGCCGCCGGACATGCCGCCCGGCGGGAGGGCGGAGTCGCCGAGGCGCGGGGTGATCCGGTCCGCCGGGATGTCCAGCGATTCGGCGCCCACCAGGGAGAGCACGGTGAGCAGGCCGGTGCCGGGGTCCGCGCCGCTCGTCGCGACGACGGCGGTGTCGTCCGCCCGCAGGGTGATCCCGACGGTGGCCGGGAACCGCAGGGCGGGGAACACCGCGGTGGCCACGCCCATGCCGACGAGCCAGTCGCCGTCGGTGCGCGAGCCCGCCGGGTGGTGCGCCCAGCCGAAGCGGTCCGCGCCGACGCGGAAGCACTCGTCGAGGTGCTTGCTCGACCACTGCAGGTCGTGGCCGGGCGGGGCGGTCGAGTTGTTGCGGACGCGCAGCTCGATCGGGTCCATGCCCAGCTTCACGGCGAGCTCGTCGACCGCGCTCTCCAGCGCGAACGACCCGGGTGCCTCGCCGGGAGCCCGCATGAACGTCGTCGGCGGGACGTTCAGCGGCACGATCTTCTGGGAGATGGACAGGTTCTTCGTGGCGTACCACTCGCGCGAGGTGCCGTGCGACGTCGGTTCGACGAACGACCGGGCGGTGTCGGTGTGGCACCACGAGTCGTGGCGCAGGGCCACCAGGGTGCCGTCCGGCTCGGCGCCGAGCGCGAGCTTCTGCACCGTCGCGGCCCGGCCGGCGGTGGCGGTGAAGACCTGTTCGCGGGTGAGCGCGGCCTTCACCGGCCGGTTGAGGGCGCGGGCCGCGGCCGCGGCCAGGAACGCCGGCGTGGACGTCCGGCCCTTGCCGCCGAACGCGCCGCCGACGAACGGGTTGATCGCGTGGACGGCCGCCGGCGCCAGCTCGAGGGCCATGGAGACCTCCGCCGCCTGCATGTTCGACGCCTGGTTCCCGCTGTAGATGGTCAGCTCGCCGTCGTCCCACACCGCGACCGCCGAGTGTGGCTCCATCGCGGCGTGGTTCTGCGTCGCGGTCGTGTAGGTCGCCTCGACGACCACCGGGCTCGCGGCCAGGGCGGCGTCGAAGGATTCGACGCCGTCTTCGAGCACCTCGATTTCCGGCGGTGCGCCGTCCATGGCCGGGGGCGCGGGTTCGGCCGAGTCGAGGTGTTCGGCGAGCGAGGTCCGGGCGGGCCGCTCGCGGTAGGCGACCTCGACGAGCCCCGCCGCGTCCCGGGCCTGCTCGAACGTCTCCGCGACGACGAACCCGATCGGCTGGCCGTAGTAGGTGACTTCCTTGTTCTGCAACGGAACCCACGTCTCGCCGAAGGGCGGCATGCTCGGGGTCTGCAGCGTCAGGGGGTCGAACGGCGTGTACACCTCGAGCACGCCGGGTGCGCTCTTCGCCGCGGTGGCGTCCACGGCCTCGATCTCGCCGTGCGCGATCGTGCTGAGCAGGACGTAGCCGTAGACCATGCCGGAGAAGGTGCGGTCGGCGCCGTACTTGGCCTCGCCGGTGACCTTCTGCGGCGCGTCGAGCCGGGTGATCATCGGGAGCTCCCCTCGGTCAGTTCGAGCAGGGCGCGGACGATCGTCCGCTTCAGCAGCGACACCTTGAAACCGTTGTCGGACAACGGGTGCGCGCCGTCGGCGGCCACGGCCGCGGCGGCTTCGAACGAGGCCTGGGTCGCCGGGGCGCCGCGCAGGGCGTCCTCGACGGCGGGCAGGTGCCACGGCACCGTCGCGACGCCGCCGGCCGCGACCCGGGCGTCGGCGATCTTCCCGTCCTGGACATCGAGCGCGACGGCGGCGGAGCACAGCGCGAACTCGTAGGACTGCCGGTCGCGCACCTTGACGTAGGTGGAGTTCGCCGCCCAGTCCAGCCGCGGCACGACGACCTCGGTGATCAGCTCGCCGGGACGCAGGTCGTTCTCCAGCGCCGGGGTGTCACCGGGCAGCTGGTAGAAGTCGCGCAGCGCCACTTCGCGGGTGCCTTCGGCGTCGGCCAGCAGCAGGCGCGCGTCGAGCGCGACCAGGGCCACGGCGACGTCACTGGCGTGCGTGGCGACGCAGGAGTCGCTGGTGCCGAGGATCGCGTGCATCCGGTTGGCGCCCTCGATCGCGGAGCAGCCGCTGCCGGGCTCGCGCTTGTTGCACGGCATCGCGACGTCCCGGAAGTACGAGCAGCGCGTGCGCTGCAGCAGGTTCCCGCCGATGCTGGCCATGTTCCGGATCTGCTGGGACGCGCTCAGCAGCAGTGCGCGCGAGATCGCCGGGTACACCTGCGGGTGCGCGGCGATCGCGCTCATCCGCTCCAGCGCGCCGAAGCGCAGGCCGTCGCTCGTGTCGATGCCGCGCAGCGGGACCTGGTTGATGTCCAGGACGTGCTGGGGCGTGAGGACGTCGAGCTTCATGAGGTCGACCAGCGTCGTGCCGCCGGCCAGGAAGGTGCCGGGCGTCGCGAGTGCCTCGTCGACGGTGGTGGGGGCGGTCAGCTCAAAGGGACGCATCGGCCCGCCTCGCCTGCTCGACGGCCTTGACGATGTTCGGGTAGGCCGCGCACCGGCAGAGGTTGCCGGACATGAACTCCCGCACGTCCTCGACGTCCTGCTCGACGGCGGCGACCGCCGACATGACCTGCCCGGCGGTGCAGAACCCGCACTGCAGGGCGTCCTGGTCGACGAACGCCTGCTGCACCGGGTGCAGCCGGTCCTCTGTGGACAGTCCTTCGACGGTGGTCACCGGCTGCCTGACGGTGGCGGCCAGGGTGAGGCAGGAAAGCACGGGCCGGCCGCCGACGTGCACGGTGCAGGCGCCGCACTGCCCGCGGTCGCAGCCCTTCTTCGGGCCGGTGACGTCGAGGCGCTCGCGCAGCGCGTCGAGGAGGGTCACACCGGGATCGACGTCCAGGTGTTCGGTACTGCCGTTGACTTCGAGTGAGATGTCCACTGGTCTCTTTCCGCAGCTCGTCCGGGTGGGTGCCTGACGGTGGTGGTGGCGGCGAACGGGGAGCGGATAGTCATCCGCTTCACCCGTTCGTGAGGCTAGCGGATTACAATCCGGTTCGCAACGAACCAGTCACGCTGGAGTCGCTCCAGGTCTGGGTTAGATTCGGCGAACGACAACTTCGGTGGACGGGAGGGACGATGACGACGGGTTCGGTCAGCCCCCGGCGCGCGGACACCCGGCGCAACCACGAGCGCATCCTCGTCGTGGCCGCGGAGTCGCTGGCCCGCACCGGCGAGGTCTCGTTCAACGCGATCGCGAAACAGGCCGAGGTCGGCGTCGGCACGGTGTACCGGCACTTCCCGACGCCGGAGTCGCTGATCCTCGCGGTGTACGAGCGCGAGGTGCGGCAGATCGTCGACATCGTGCCGGTGCTGCTGGAGGGACACGCCCCGGACGAAGCGTTCCGGGTGTGGGTGACCGATCATCTCGCGCACTACATGATGACCAAGAAGGGGCTGGCCGACGCGCTGCGCCGCGCGACGGCGTCCCGCGGCGAGCTGCCGGCGAGCGCGTACGAGGCGATGGTCGGCGCGGTGTCGGAGCTGCTGAAGGCCAACGAGGCGGCCGGCACCGTGCGGCCGGACCTCGACCCGCTGGTGGTGCTGCGGGGCCTGGCCGGGCTGCTGCTGCTCGACCCGAACGCCGACTGGCGCGGCGACGCGGCGGGGCTCGCCGAGCTGCTCTGGCACGGGATGGCGTCCTAGGCGTCGCCGTCGAGCCGGACCGTCACCGTGACGCGGCCCTTTTCGTCGCGCCGGGCGACGGCATGACCGGTGCGTTCCGCGTCGTCGAGTTCGAGGGACAGCGGACCGCCGTCGCCGGTGAAGTTGCGCCACCACTTCTTCGCCTCCGGCAGCATGACGCCGATGGTGATGACGTCGCCCGTCCGCCGGTAGCCGACGGGAGTGCTGAACGTGCGGCCCGACCGCCGGCCCGTGTAGGTGACCTGGGTGAGGTGGCGACGGACCAGCCCTCCCCAGCGCGGGGACGTCCGGAGCGAGCCGACGCACGTGTTGAAGCGGACGACGGCGTTTTTCGGGAGTGGACCTCGGTAACCCATGACGGCCACCCTACCAAGAAGCGGAGACTGGTGTTCCGCTTCTGCTCGGGGCCTCAGCTGGAGGTGGGGAAGGTGAACCCCGCCGCCGAGGTGCTCGTGTGCGGCCAGCGCGTCGTGACCACCTTCGCGCGCGTGTAGAAGTTGACGCCCGCCGGGCCGTGGATGGGGCTGTCGCCGATGAGGGAGTCCTTCCAGCCGCCGAAGGAGTAGTACGACATCGGGACCGGGATCGGCACGTTGACCCCGATCATGCCGACCTTGACCTCGCGCTGGAACGTGCGCGCCGCCTCGCCGCTGCCGGTGAAGATCGCCGTGCCGTTGCCATAGGGGTTGGCGTTGATGATCGCGATCGCCTCGGCCACGGTCTCCGCGCGGACGACCGCCAGCACCGGTCCGAAGATCTCTTCCCGGTAGGCCTGCATGTCCGTGGTGACGTTGTCCAGCAGGGACGGTCCGACGAAGAAGCCTTCCTCGTGCCCGTCGACGGTCAGGCCGCGGCCGTCGACCACTACCGACGCCCCTTGCTCCGCGCCCCGCGCGACGGCGTTCACCACGCGCTCGCGAGCGGCCTCGGTGACCACCGGGCCCATGTCGCTGGCCGGGTCCGAGCCGGGACCGACCTTCACCTCGCGGGCCTTGCGCTCGAGGATCTCGACCAGCTTGTCGCCGGCCGCCCCGACGGCGACGCCGACCGAGATCGCCATGCACCGCTGCCCGGCCGAGCCGAACGCGGCGGCGGTCAGCTGGTTCGCCGCGTACTCCAGGTCGGCGTCGGGCAGGACGACCGCGTGGTTCTTCGCCCCGCCGAGTGCCTGGACGCGCTTGCCGGCCGCGGTCCCGCGCTCGTGCACGTACTTGGCGACCGGGGTCGAGCCGACGAACGACACCGCCGCGATGTCCGGGTGGTCCAGGATCGCGTCGACCGCCGTCTTGTCGCCGTGGACGACGGTGAACACACCGTCGGGCAGCCCGGCCTCGGCGTAGAGCCGCGCGACGAAGTTCGACGCCGACGGGTCACGCTCGCTCGGCTTGAGGACGAACGTGTTGCCGGTGGCGATCGCGACCGGGTGCATCCACAGCGGGACCATGATCGGGAAGTTGAACGGCGTGATCCCGGCGACGACCCCGAGCGGCTGCCGGAAGTCGTGCACGTCGACGTCGCGCGAGACCTGGTCGGAGAAGCTGCCCTTGAGCGCGTCGGCGATGCCGCAGGCGTACTCCACGACCTCGCGGCCGCGCACGATCTCGCCGCGGGCGTCGTCGACGACCTTGCCGTGCTCGCCGGAGATGATCCGCGCGAGCTCGTCCTCGTGCTTCACCAGCAGCTCGCGGAAGGCGAACATCACCTTGGTCCGCTGGGACAGCGAGGAGTCGCCCCACGCCTCGAAAGCCTTGCTCGCGGACGCGACCGCGGTGTCCACATCGGACGCTTCGGCGAGCAGGACCTGCGCCTGCCGCTTCCCGGTGGCCGGGTCGTAGACCGGGGCCGTGCGGGTCGAGCCCGCGGACGTGGCGGTGCCGTCGATCCAGTGCTCGATGGTGTTCACGGTGCTCCCTACCGGTAGTGGCGCTGAGCCTGCTGGGTGCACAACAGCCCCACCGCGGTGTCGACGGCCTTGGCGACGTCCCCGTCGTGCGGGTAGAGCAGTGAGCGCCCGACGACCAGGCCCTGCACGGTCGGCAGCGCCAGTGCCCGCTGCCAGGCCGCGAACGCCGCGTCCGCGTCCTTGACCTCGCCGCCGAGCAGGACGGCCGGCAGGGACGAGGACGCGAGCACGCGCTCCATGTCGTCCACCACCGGCAGCTTGAGCCAGGTGTAGGCCGACGAGCGGCCGAGCGCGGCGGCGATCGTGATCGACTTGATGACGGCGTCGGGGGAGAGGTCGTTCTTGATCCGGCCGTCGGTCCGGACCGACAGGAACGGCTCGACCATCGCGATCAGCTTCCGGTCGGCCAGTGCGTTGACGGCCTTCGCGGTGTTCTCCAGGACGCTCGGCGTGGCCGGGTCGTCGAGGCAGATCCGGGTGAGCGTCTTGCCGCCGTCGAACCGCATCCGCTCGATCGCTTCGGCGTCGTAGCAGGCGAAGCGATCGTCGATCTCGAAGCTCGACCCGGCCAGCCCGGTGCGGTTCATCGACCCGATCACGGTCTTGCCGTCGAGGACGCCGAGCAGCAGCAGGTCGTCGATCACGTCCGCGGTCGCGAGCACGCCGGTGACGCCCGGCCGTTCCAGGGCCAGGCACAGCCGCTCGAGCAGCTCGCCCCGGTCGGCCATCGCCGACGGGTTGTCGCCCACCGCGTTGGCGCCGCGGGCGGGGTGGTCGGCGGCGATGATCATCGTCCGGCCTTTGTCGTTGAACGGCGACCGCGCCCGCACCCGGTTCGCGGCCGCCTCGGCGATCGCTTCCGGGTCGTGCACCCGTTTCGCGACGAGACGTCGCAGCATGTCGGTCACAGTTCCGCTCCTTCGGCCGGTACGAGAACGACAGTGCCAGAGCCCCGAAGACTTTGTCAAGACATATGGACAACAGGTCATCCCTACCGCACCGCGGAGCGCGGTAGGCTTCCCCCGATGAGCACCCCTCCGCCGTCGTCCCGCGTGGACGTCACGCACCCGGCCTGGGACCCCGGCCGGGAGATCGTGCTGGACCCGGGCAGCCCCGAGCCCCTGTACCACCAGGTTTCGCAGCAGCTGCACGCCGCGATCGAGGACGGCAGGCTCCCGGCGGGTGCCCGGCTGGGCAACGAGGTGGACCTGGCGGCGAACCTGCGGCTGTCGCGCCCGACCGTCCGCCAGGCGATCCAGACGCTGGTCAACCAGGGCCTGCTCGTGCGGCGGCGCGGCGTCGGCACCCAGGTCGTCCGCACCAAGGTGGCGCGGCCGCTGCGGCTGAGCAGCCTGTTCGACGACCTCGCCGGCCTCGGCGGCAAGCCGGAGTCGGTGGTGCTGGCCAACAGTGTGGCGGACGCCGACGCGAAGGTGGCCGAGCTGCTGGAAGCGCCGGGCCTGACGCGCGTGCGGCGGCTGACCCGCATCCGCTCGACCGACGGCGAGCCGCTCGCCTTGATGAACAACTACCTGCCCGACGGCGTCATCGATCCGACCGACGAAGAGCTGCGCGACAAGGGTCTCTACCAGCTGCTGCGCTCGGCGGGGGTCCGCCTGCACGCGGCGGAGCAGCACATCGGCGCCCGGCTGGCGACCGAAGAGGACGCGGAGCTGCTGGACGAGACGCCGGGAGCGGCTCTGCTGACCATGCAGCGCACGACGTACGACGACTCGGGCCGCGTGGTCGAGTACGGCTGGCACGTCTACCGCGCGTCCCGCTACGCGTTCAACCTCTCGCTGACCAACGGCCCTCAGTAGTCACAAGCCGGTGCGGCGTCTTGTCTCAGCTGCCGCAACCGACCCGACGAACCGAGGTAGCCATGGACACGCTGGACGATCTCCGCCGCCACCTGCAGTGGGCGATCGAGCTCGAGCACGCGACGATTCCCCCTTACCTGTGCGCGCTGTATTCGCTCGACCCGGCCCGCAATCCCGAAGCCGTGCAGGTGGTCGGGTCGGTCCTGGCGGAGGAGATGCTGCACCTCGCGCTGGCCGCGAACCTGCTCAACGCCGTGGGCGGTTCGCCCGCACTCGACACGCCCGCGCTGTTGCCGCCCTACCCGCATCCGCTGCCGCACGGCGATCGTTCCGTGCACGTCCACCTGGCGCCGTTCGGTGCCGAAGCCCTCGAGCTGTTCCTGCGCATCGAGCGGCCCGCGTCGGCGGACGCGCCGCCGGAATCGGACGAGTACGAGACGATCGGCCAGTTCTACGCCGCCATCGAGGCCGGCTTCCGAACGTTGTGCGACGAGCTGGGCGAAGCCGCGGTCTTCACCGGCGACCCGGCCCGGCAGATCGACGCGTTCCACCTCCGCGGCGGAGGCGGTGAGGTCATCGCGGTGCACGATCTGAAGTCCGCGATGGCGGCGCTGGCGGAGGTCGTCGAGCAGGGCGAGGGCGCGGCCCGCACCGACGTCTGGGACGGCGACCGCGACGTCTTCCACCCCGACCGCGAGGAGGTGGCGCACTACTACCGCTTCCAGGAGCTGCGTCTCGGCCGCCGCTACCGCACGGGCGACACCCCGGCGTCCGGCCCGTCCGGGGACGAGATCGCGATCGACCCCGACGGGGTGCTGCCGATGCGTCCCGATCCGCGGACGGCCGACTACCCGGAAGGCAGCGCGGTCCGCATCGCGCAGGAGGCGTTCAACCAGACCTACTGTGTGCTGCTTTACCAGCTGGAGCAGGCGTTCACCGGCGACCCGGGGCAGCTGCGGGACGCGATCGGCACGATGTACGCGCTGCGGGCCCAGGCGGTGGCGCTGATGAAGATGCCGAGCGGGGACGGGCGGACGACGGCGGGGCCGACCTTCGAGTACGTGCCGCCGGAGCGGCGGAACTGACGGGGCTGTCGCGTAGGGTGCGATCGGAGCGAGGGGGTGGCGGTGACGGGAGCGGGCAAGCCCCGGCTGCGCTCGGTCGTGCTCGCGGCGGCGTGGCGGCGGATTCCCGATGTCGAGGTCCTCTCGGCCGGGGACGGCGGCCCGCTGACCCGCACCGTCAAGAAGATCATCGACCCGCTCGTCGTCCGCACGGCGGCGCGGCCGAAGCTGGGCCGTCCGCTGCTGGAGCCCGCCGCCGCGGCCGAGGTCACCGAGCTGGTCCTCGCCGACGCATCGCGGTTGCGGGCGACGGCCGCGTGGTTCGTGCACCTCAAACGGCAGCGGCGCGCGCTGCGGATCACCGCGGGCGACGTCCAGGACGTCTGCTTCCCCTTGGCGTACGAGCTGGCGACGGGATACGGCATGCCCGGACCGGACGCCCCGGAAGCCGCGGCGTCGGCATTGCGCGAGCTGCACGGCGAAGGTGACGAAGCCGGCGTCGCGCAGCTGATCGCGTATCTCGCCGATCCCCGGGCCGCCGCGGACCTGACCGCCGCGCTGCACCGCCGCTGGCACACCGACGCCGGTCTCTCGCCGGACGACGCCGTGGTGCTGCTCGGCCGGTTCGCCGAAACCCTCACCGATGCCGCCTGGCTGGCCGGTTCCGCCGCGGGGCACGCCCTCGGCCTGGCGCTGCGCCGGCCCGGGGGAGCCGACGCGCTCGCCCGGGCCGCCGAGGCCGCTTCCGGCTCCCCGGCGCCGGATCTCGGTCTGCAGCGCGGCGATCGCACCGCCGTCCCGCCCCTGCGGCGGCAGGACGAAGCCGGCCCCGAGCTCCTCGAACGCAGCGTCGAACGGCGGGTGCGCGCCACCCTGCGCCGGCTCCCCGCGGGCGAACGGGGAGCCGTCGCCGAGCTCGTCGACGACGAAGCCCGCCGCGTCGTCGCCGGGTTCGGGCTCGGTTTGCCCGCGCTGGCCACGTGTTTCGCGCTCGGCGTCGTCCTCGCGCCCGCCCTCCGGCCGCTCGACGGCGCCGCACCCGGGACCGTCCCCGGGTTCGCGCGGCAGCTCAACGCCCAGGTCGCGCGCGAGGGGTACGTGTTCCACGCGCGCCGCGCGCTGGCCGGCACCACGCCGCTCACCCCGCGGCCCGACGACGAGCTGCTGCGCGAGCTGCGTGAGTTCGGCAAGCAGTTCCTCGGCCGGCTGTGGATCCGCCTGCACGGCTTCGACGTGCGCGGTGACCTCCCGGCCGACGCGGCGGACGTGCGGGACCTCGTCACCGGCGTCGTCCGGTCGACCTCCCTGGACCTGCGGACGAAGGTGCGCCGCGCGCTCGTGGCCCGGCTGCCGGACCTGGAGGCGGTCTCGTGACGCACCCGGTGCACACCCCCGTCGTCGCGGCGGACGGCGGCCTCGTCCGCTTCGCCCTCACCGATCTGCTCGCCGGCGTGCCCGGCTCGATGCGCGTCGAACTCACCGACGCCGGGGCCGCGGAACCCTGGCTGACCCGGCTCGTCGGCGAGGAACGCGCCCTCGATGCCCTCGTGTCCGGGCGCGTCGATGTCCCCGCCCGGCCGGAACTCGCCACCCTCGCGCTGCTGCTGTGGGCTCGCCGGTGGTGGCCCGCGAGCCCGACGCTCGGGATTCCCGCGTTGGACCCGGCGCTGCTGGACCTCGAAGCCGCGGTCGCCACCGCGGAGGTGGCCGAAGGCATGCTCGACGGTTTCGAAGCCACCCCGGCGGACCTGTTCGACGCGGCCGTCGACGGGCTCGCCGCGACGCCGGTGGCGGACGAGGTCCGGGGCCTGTGCACCAGGTTGTCGGCCTGGTTCGACGGCCAGGACGACGTCGTGCGCGCCGAAGCCGCGGCCCGGCTGGCGGCCGCCGTGACGCCGGGGCAGCGCGCGTATGCCCTGGCCGCGGGCATCGAGCCGGCCGCGTCCGGGGAAGGCGTCGTGACCGAGGGCCGGGAGAGCGTCGACTGGGCGCGGGTGCCGCCGGGCATCCTCGACGCCGCCGAGAACACCGTGACCTGGCGGGTCGTCGCGGCGCCGACGGCCACCCGGCTGGAGGTCGAGGTCGCCGGAGCGTTCGCCGACGCGACGCTGTCCGCCTTCGCGACCCGGGACGGCGAGGTCGTCGCGGAAGTCCCCTTGCGCTGGGGCGTCGGGCGGTTCGCCGGCGCCGTCGATCTCGCCCCTCCCGTCCCCATCGGACTGTTCGTCGGCGTGACTCCCGAGGACCTCGCCGGGACGACGGCGGAAGACCGGGCCGAGGTGGTGGCGCTCGTGCGGGCGCGCGAGGCGCTGCCGCCGGAAGCCCGGACGCTGGCCGAGCGCGCGGCCGCCGACGGGGAGTTCTGACGTGCTCGTCGGCCTGCCGCCGCCGTTTTCCCCGCCGGACCGGCCGGTGCCGGACGCGCTGGCCGGGGCGAGTTCGCACGGCTACAACTGCCGGTGCGTCGCCGCTCATTTCGGCTTGGACCCGGCACCCTACGGCGAACTTCCCGCGTGCTCGCTCACCGACGCCGAGTACCAGGAGCTGGCCGGTGAAGCCGTCGAGGTCCAGCGGGAGGCCAAACGGCTCGCCGCGGCACGGGACATCGCGGGCGCACAACGGTTGTACGGCCGGATGCGGCAGATCGCGCAGCGGCTCGACCGGAGCGACTTCGAACTCGCCGCGGTCAGCGACCTTGCCACGGTCTGCTATTCCGCGGGGGACCTGCGCAATGCCCGGCAATGCGCCGAAGCCGTGCTCGCCGCCTTCGAGGTGGGCACGGCCGCCGCCGTCCACTTCGGACAGTACGCCGAGCTGCGGACGATGGAAGGTTCCCGTGAGGTGGCCGATCGCGTGCTGATCTCACTGTCCACCGAGGACGGTGAGATCGCGCGGGCCCGTGAGCTGATCGCCGGACAGCGGCACCGGGCGGCGCTGCGGAAGGCCGCCGGACCGGAGCAGTACCCGCCCGAGCTGCTCGACCCGCACGGCACCGACGAGCTGGAGCTGCGCATCCTCGAGGTGCGCGTCCAGGTGGCCGCCGGCGATCCGGCCGGGGCGCTGACCGCGCTCGACGAGATCCTGAGCACGCCGGCCTGCGACCACTCGCCTTCCTTGAAGGCGATGGCCCAGGCCGAGCGCGCCCGCCTTCGCCGCGCCGGCGGTCAGGACGCCGACGCGCGCGCCGATCTGGTCCGGCTCACCGCGGACCACGCCGCGAAGTACGCCGTCGACCTGGCGACCGACCGTGCGCTGGCCGGTGACTTCCCGGGCGCGGTCGCGGCGATCGTCGCCGCTCGCGACGACCTCGCGACGGCGGGCGCGTCCGGCGACGTGGCGGAGGCGAGCCACGCGCTGGGGACGTTGCTGCTGCTCGCGGGCGACGCCCGGCAGGCGCGGGACCAGTTCGAGCACGCGGGCAAGATCTGGACGGCTCACGAAGACACGCCCGGCCTGCGACGGCTCGACGTGGCGCTGGCCCGGTGCGCCGCGGCGGACGGCGACTGGACGACCGCCGAGGAGCACGTGACGCGGGCGCGGGAGTCGGCGCGCGCGTCCGGCGAGTGGCTGGAGTGCCTGCACACGGACTTCGTCGCGGCCACGATCGGCTACGCGCGCGGCGACGACCTGGGCGCGTTGCTCGACCTGCTGCTGCCGCTGGCGCTGGCGGCGGCGGACTACCGCTTCGAGTTCGCGTCGCCGCGGGCCCGCACGGCGTGGGCGCGCGACGTCGCGGGACCGGCGACCGAACTGGTGATGGCGCTGCTGATGCGGCTGCGGGAGCCGCGGCTGGCGGCGGAGCTGGTCGAACGCACCTGCGCCGTCGGGGCCTACACCGAGGGACCGTCGCTCGAACTCACCGGGACGGTTCCCCCGCTCGAAGTGGCGCCCGCCGGTGACCGGCTCCCGCTCGCCGCGCTGGGCAGCGTGACCGCGTCGCTGCCGCTGCGCCTGGCCCCGCCGCCCGCCCTGCGGTGGTCCCCGGCGTCGCCGATGGAACTCGATCGCTGGCTCGACATCGCCGCCGAGCGGTATTCGTCGCCCCCGAGGGAAACTCCGGTCGTGCGCACCTGGCCGGCCACGGCCAGGGAGACGTTCCTCCTGCGGTACGCCGACGCCGGGCACACCTACCTCACCTGGCGGACGACCGGCGACCTCGACGACGTCCACACCCACTCGGTCGACGCCGCCCTCGTCGCGACGGCTCGCGAGTACCTGGACGCGGCTTGCCCGACGCCGCACGAGGGTGAGAGCGTGCCCGACGCCGTCGGCCGCGCGCTGTCCGCTTTCGCCGGCGAACAACGCCTGGCTCGGGTCCTCGGCTTGAACCTGCTGCCGGCCGATCTCGTCGCGCGACTGCGGGAGGCCGCGGCCGGAGGACGGCGTCCGCTGCTGCGCGTGCAGCCGTCGCCGAGCCTCGCCGCGGTGCCGTGGGGGCTGCTCGCCCTGCCCGACCGGCGGCCGGACCGCGTGCTCGAACCCGGCGAGGAAAGCAGCTGCTTCGACGGCGACGAGCGCGTCCTGGACGTCGCCGACGTCTCGCTGCTCGCGCCCGTCGGGATCCCGCGCCGTCCCCCGGCGCCGCCCGGGCCACCGGTGTACCTGCTCGACCCGCGGATCCCCGGCCAGAGCGCGTTCGGCGAGCTGGGCTCGGTGCTCGGCAAGCAGGACGCGGCGTCGCCGCTGATCCGCCACCTGGACGCGCGGATCGCCGAAAGCGCGGTCCGGCCGGCCGCCGCACGGGGCCTCGACCTGGTCCGCCGCACCGACACCGACCGGCGGCTGCTCGCGCGGCTGCTGGCCGGGCCCTGTTCGCGGCTGGTGTACGCCGGGCACGTCAGCCGGGTCCGCGACGAGCACGGCGCGCAGACCGCGCTCCACCTGTCCTGTACGGCCGACCTGCCCGGCACGGCCGAGCCGATCGGGGCGCACCGGCCCTTCACCGCCGCGGACCTCGCCCTGTCCGAAGTGGACGCGATGCCGGCGCGGGTGGCGCTGATCGGCTGCGCCAGCGCGAGCGACTTCGGCCTGCCCGAGCCGTTCGGCGTCCTGCTCGCCGCGGTCGCGGCCGGGGCCCGGCTGGTGGCCGCGACGCTGTGGGCGCTGCCGACGTCGGCGGCCGCCCCCGGCGCGGACCCGATGGCCGAGCTGGTGATCGCCGTCGACACGGCACTGGCCGGCGACGACCCGGTCGGAGAGCTCTGCGCGTGGCAGCGGACCCGGCACGCGCGGTGGCGCGAACGGGCCGAGCCGGAGCGTTCGCCGGTCTTCTGGGCGGCGCTGACCTGCCTCGATGCCTCCGATGACGGGCAAACCTGGGTTCGGTAGCAGCGCGCTCCGCCGAAGCTGTGTGCACACCACACAGCGAAAGGCGGGACCGATGTTCAAGAAGATCCGCGACAAGGTCAACGAAGCCACTCAGCAGGGCATGGCCCGCGGCGCACAGGACTTCCGGCAGCACGCCGAGCAGTTCCGGCAGGCCGCGGCGGCGCAGGGGTACGACATCACCCCGCAGCTGCCGACGCCGCAGCTGGCCGCGCAGGCGTTGCGCGGCCTGGCCGCCGACCCGGACATGGCGGCGTTCATGGCGCTCCCGCCGGAGGAGCAGCTGCGCCAGCAGCAGGAGCTGCAGGCCTACGGCACCGAGCTGCGACGGCTGTACGACACGTGCGAGCCGGCCACGCTGGTGATCCGCGCCCTCGAGCCGACCGGCAAGACGATCGCCGGGCAGGCCCAGTACACGGCGACGCTGGAGGTCACCCGCACCGGCGGCACCCCCTACCGGACGGTGACCCGGCTGATCGCGCCGCAGGCGACGATCCAGCAGTACGCGCCCGGCACCCGGCACGAGGCCCGCGTCGACCCCGCCGACCCGGCGAAGGTCGCCGTGTTCGGCCCGATCGACTAGGCGGCCGCCGTGTACGGATTCATGTCCGGCCTGTCGGACCCGCCTCGCAGCGGCCGCCGGGCCGGCCGTCGGCTGTGGCTCCTGGGGATCCCGACGACGCTCGCGTGGGCGGCCGCGGGCTGGTCCGGAGCGCTCGGGATGCTGGACGGCTTCCGGCTGATGTCGCTGAACCGCCTCGACTCGTGGGGGGTCGACGCGGGCTCGGCGGCGTCGCTGGTGCTGTTCTTCAGCGTCGCGGTCACGGTGGCGTCGTCACTGGGGTTCGCGATGCTGTGGGGCGCGGGGATGTCGGTGAACCGCCTCGGCATCGGCTTCCGGGCGAGCTCGCTGACCGCGGCGCTGGGCGTGGCGCTGGGCAGTGGCGTCGCGATCCCGTCGTGGACCCCGCCGGAGTCGGTGGGGCAGCGGCTCCCGTTCCTCGACGGGAAGGCCGAGCCGTGGTCCGACGTGGACTGGGTCGTGTACTACGAGCCGTACCTCCTCCCGGCGGTGTCCGCGCTGGTGGCCCTGGTCCTGATCGTCGTTCTGCTGCGGGCCTTCCTGAGCGAAGCGGAGGAGGAGGACCGGACCGAGGCGCTGCGGCAGCGGGGGCGGCGGGTCACCGGGCACGTGGTGCACGTCGAGTTCACCAACGTCTGGGTGATGGGGAACCCGCGGTTCGTCGTCCACGTCCGGTTCCCGGCGGAGACGGGGGAGCGCACGGTGGTGGCGACGATGGTGACGTCGCTGTTCCAGGCGCCGTCCCGCGGCTCGGCGGTGACGGTGCGGTACGACCCGCAGGACCCGGAAGCGGTGCTCGTGGAGCCCGGTGTGCCCTAGCCGATCAGGGCTCGCGCTCGCGGCCCGGACCCCTAAGGGGGCTCGTGGGACCGTGCCGCGGGCGGGGAACATACCGGACGAACCCGGTATCGAGCCCCGAACGAGGAGAGCACCATGGCCACACGCCGGCCGGTCATCCGCGGCCTGATCCTCGCCTTGGTCGTGCTCCTCTTGGCGCCGGTCCCGGGTGTCGAGGCGGCGGCCGGCCCGCGGTACGCCGTCGCCGGCCTGCACCGGCCGGTCGAGCTGCTCGTCGACAAGTGGGGCGTGCCGCACATCTACGCGGCCGACACCAGCGACCTCTTCTTCGCCCAGGGCTTCAACATCGCCCGCGACCGCCTGTTCCAGATCGACACCTGGCGCCGCCGCGGGCTCGGGACGCTCAGCGACGTGCTCGGTCCGTCCTATGTGGAGCAGGACCGCGCCGCCCGGCTGTTCCTCTACCGCGGCGACATGGACGCCGAGTGGGCGTCCTACGGCCCGGAGGGCAGGCTCGCCGCGACCCGGTTCGCCGAGGGCATCAACTCCTACGTCGACTGGCTGGGCCGCAACCCCGCCGCGCTCCCGCCGGAGTTCGCCAAGCTCGGCTACCAGCCCGCCCGCTGGCGCCCGCAGGACGTGGTGCGGATCCGTACGCACGCCATCGGGGAGAACCTGATGTGGGAGGTCGCCCGCGCGAAGCTGGTCTGCCTGGCCGGCCCCGGCGCGAGCCGCTACCTGCGTTCCCTCCACCCGGACCACGAGGCGGCGGTGCCCGAGGGGCTCGACCCGTGCTCGGTGCCGGACGACGTGCTCAAGGTGTACGACCTGGCGACCGCCTCGGTGAACTTCACCGGCGCCGGTCTGCAGACGAAGGACATCGCCGACGCGACGTCCGGCAGCAACGCCTGGGCGATCGGGCCGGGCCGGACGGCGTCGGGCCGGCCGATCCTGGCCAACGACCCGCACCGCGGCGCGGACGCCCTGCCCTCGGGCCGCTACGTCGCCCAGCTGTCGGCGCCCGGGCTGAACCTCGCCGGGGCGGGCGAGCCGTGGAACCCGGGGATCGCCATCGGGCACAACGAAAACATCGCGTTCGGCCTGACCAACCTGCCGATCGACCAGACCGACCTCTACATCTACGAGCTCGACCCGAACGACCACACCCGCTACCGCTACGGCACCGGCTGGGAGCGGATGACCACGCTCACGGAGTCCATTCCGGTGCGCGGCGGCACCTCGGTGACCCGGGAGCTGTCCTTCACCCGGCACGGCCCGGTCGTCAAGGTCGACGAGGCGGCGCACCGGGCGTTCGCGGTCCGCACGGCGTGGACGCAGCCGGGCAGCGCGGCGTACCTGGGCAGCCTGAACTACCAGCGCGCCACGAACTTCGACGAGTTCACCGCGGGCATGCGGAAGTGGGGCACGCCGGGCTCGAACCTGGTCTACGCGGACGTGCGGGGGAACATCGGCTACGTCCCGGCGGGGCTGACGCCGCGTCGTACGGGCGCCGGTTACGACGGCCTGCTGCCGGTCCCCGGTGACGGTCGTTACGACTGGAACGGCTTCTACGCGAACCGCGAGCTGCCGGGGCAGTACAACCCGCCGTCCGGCTACTTCGCCTCGGCCAACGACTTCAACATCCCGCCGGGCCACCCGGTGGTGTCGAACTACGAATGGCAGCTGCCGTACCGCAAGCAGCGCATCGACGAGCTGATCGAGTCCCACCCGGGCGCGACCGTCGCCGGCTCGCTGGCGCTGCAGAAGGACGAGAAGTCGCTGGTGGCCACGCAGCTCCTCGAGTTCGTGCGCGGACTGTCCTCATCGGACCCGGACACCGCGAAGGCGTTGGAGCTGCTGCGTGGCTGGGACGGCGTCGCGTCGGCGGGGTCGCCGGCGGCCGCGCTGTACGAGACGTGGATCATGAAGTACCTGCACTACGTCTGGGCGCACGCGGTGCTGCCCCAGGCCGCGGCGGACGCGCTGGTCCGCACGATCAACCCCGACTTCAGCCTGATCATCGCCTCGTTCCGCGACCCGGCCGGATGGCTGGGCCCGGACGGAGCAGCGGTGCGCGACCAGCTGATCCTGAGCTCGCTGCCGGTGGCGTTCCGCGACGTGGCGAGCCAGCTCGGCCCCGACCCGTCGACGTGGCACTGGGGGACGCTGCACCACAACGAGTTCAAGCACCCGCTGGGCACCCCGAACGTCGGCCCCACCCCGATCGGCGGCGACTACCACACGATCCACCCGTCGTTCTTCCACCCGCTGACGTACGCGCAGATCATCGGAGCGACGTTCAAGATGGCCCTGGACGTGGGCAACTGGAACGGCTCGGCGGCGATCAACGCACCGGGGCAGTCGGGGGACCCGCGTAGTCCGCATTACAGCGATCTGAACGGCCTGTGGGCTTCGGGTGGGTCGTTCCCGCTGCTGTACAGCCGCGGTGAGGTCGAGCGGAACCTGGACGTCCGGATCCGGCTGGAGCCGGCCGGCTGACCCTTTGCTTGCTGCGGAGTCACATCGAGGAACAAGCCGCTGGACGTAGTCCGACCGGGCGGATCTCGATCGTGTCGCCGGCACGGCAACTACGGGCGGCGTGTACTCCGGCGCTGGCGGCTTGGCCTAATCGAACAAAACACCCAATAAGTCACGAACGACACATGTTGCCGTCCATTATGGAGATTCGGTAACTTCGCACCGATTAAGCCGGTTGGACTATTTTCGCCGGTAGGCCGATTTGGCAGGGTGATCTCGGGTTCGTCGGGGGCCCGGCTGTGTGCTGGCGCTCTTGGACGAGGGGGATCTCGTGGGGGTTTTCGGCGTGCCTTGGCGCGCTCCTTTCCTGGCTGCCGTCGTCGGCGTCGCCGCTTTACCGATGCTGGCGGCACCGGCCGCGTCGGCCGCCGTCTCGGTGCCTGACCAGGCGCCGGATGAGGCGACGGCGTCGGTCTGGGCGCGTGAGGCCGGGAAACAGGTCTTGGTGACGTCGCGAACGACGGAGACGTCGCAGACGGTGGCGAATCCGGATGGTTCCTGGACTTTGACCGAGTTCACCCGTCCGGTGCGGGTCAAGCACGGTCCGGATTGGACACCGATCGACACGACGCTGGTCCGCAACGCCGACGGATCGGTGGCGCCGAAGGCGACGGTGCTGGACCTCGCGCTGAACGCGGGCGGTACCGGCTCGGCGGCCGAGCCGATCGTGCAGGCCGGCGAAGACGGCAAGGAGGTCGGTCTGAAGTGGACGAAAGATCTCCCGCAACCGTCGTTGTCCGGTGACACGGCGACCTATGCCGAGGTGCTCCCGGGTGTGGATCTGACGGTGCGGGCGCTGCCGGCGGGCTACACCGAGAACCTCGTCGTCAAGACCCTTTCCGCTGCGCGGAACCCGGAGCTGCGTGACATCTCGTTCGGGCTCCACACCAAGAACACCACGGTCTCCGTCGTGCCGGGTGCCGGGCGCGCCACGCCGACCTCCGGTGCCCGGGCCTCGGACGGCTTGGAGGTCAAGGACGCCACTGGAGCGGTCGTCTTCGCCGGCGACGCGTCGCGTATGTGGGACTCCTCCGGCGCGGGTTCCGAGGCTGAGCGTCAGCTGGGTGAAGGCGGCGGCCGTCACGAGGCGGTCATGGGGGTGAAGCTCTCGGCGGACGCGGTCGCTATCTCGCCCGACCAGACGTTCCTCGCCGATCCGGCGACGCGGTATCCGGTGACGCTCGATCCGGACACCTGGTGCTCGACCTGCGGGATGCAGGCGCACGCGGTCGTGCAGTCCGGGCATCCGGAAGCGCGCAACTACAACGCGTCCGACGGCGACCTGTCCGACCTCAAGGCGGGTTACGAAAACGACGACAGCGCGGGCACTTCGCGTTCCTACCTGCAGATGAACACCACGCAGATCGCCGGGACCGTCGTGCATTCGGCCAGCCTGAACACCACGATCACGCACACCTACAACTGCTCGAACGCGGCGGACACCGACCTGTGGCTGACCGGCCCGTTCGGCGGGGACATCACGTGGAACCACCAGCCGGGCTGGAGCTACTACATGTCTTCGGTGAACGTGGCCAACTGCGGCAACGCGCCGAACGTGACCGGACAGTTCGATGCGACGCACGCCGCGAAGGACGCGGCGGCGGGCCGCTGGCCGAACGTGTCCCTCGCGCTGGTGGAAGACGGCCAGGGCGGCGGCGTGGCCACCTGGCGGCGGTTCGCGCTGAACCCCTACCTGCAGGTGAACTACGATTCCGCGCCGAACCTGCCGACGGCGCTGTCCATGCAGAACGGGTTGCTGCCGTGCACGAGCGGGCCGAACCGCCCGTGGGTGTACACGAAGAACCCGCAACTCGCGGGAAAGGTGTCCGATCCCGACGGTGGCACGCTGTACGCGAAGTTCGCGGTGGCGTACGGCGCGCTCGGGCACAACGTCTATGCCCACGACAACGGCGGCAACATGGTCGCGGTGGGTACACCGGGCCAGAACCAGCAGGCGACCGCGCAGCTGGCCGCGGTCCCGGCGGGGTGGATCAACGAGGACGGGATCTACAACTGGTCGATGCAGGTGACCGACAACGAGCTGTGGTCGAGCTGGGTCGGCAACTGCGAGTTCACCGTGGACAGCAAGGTACCCGCGCAACCGGTGGTCGCGATGCCGTCGTGGACGCATCCGGCCGTGCAGGGTGATCCGGTCGAGTTCAGCATCTGGACCGGGATGGCCACCGACAACTTCTACGACATCGACCACTTCATCTACACGACCGACGGATCCGAGCCACAGGTTCAAGGATCGCCGAGCGTTCCGGCGACGCAGTCGACCGACGGCGCCGGGAAGATGGTCGCCGTCGGCGGAATCAAGGCGACCGCGCTCAACGGGAACCAGAACATCATCAAGGTCAAGTCGGTCAACAAGGCCGGCACGGCAAGCCCGGACGCGCAGTGCGTGGTCATCCCGGATTCGAACCCGGCACTGGACCCGGCTTCCTGCTCTTACCACGTGGAGCCGATCACACCGGGCAAGAACCTCGTCGCCGCGTGGAGCGCGGACGAGTCTTCGGGCACGACGCTTGCGGACACGGCTGCGGACACGCCGGGGAACGCGGGTCTTGCCGCGCATCCGATGACGACCGTCGGCGGGGTCACTTCGGGGCCGGGCTACGACCACGGGAACAGCTGGACGTACCCGGACACCAATGGCTACAGCGACGGCGTGAAAGGTGCGATCAGTCTCGACGGCACGACCGGCTATGCGAAGACCGCGGACCAGGTGATTGACACATCGAAGGCGTTCTCCGTCGCGGCGTGGGTGAAACTGGCCGATACGGTGAAGTCGCAGGCGGTCATCGTGCAGGACGGTACGCAGACGGCGCCGTTCTCCCTGCAGTACAGCCAGGTGAGCAAGACCTGGACGGTGCGGTTCACGAACGCCGACCAGGCGAACGCGACGGACGTGCGGGCGGCCGCGAGCGGCCCGGCGCAGGCGGGAGTGTGGACACATCTCGCCGCGACCTACGACCCGCCGACCCAGGTCGCCACGCTGTACGTGGACGGGGTGAAGCAGAATACCGTGGTGACGCCGGTGTGGCCGGCGTCGGGGCCGATGGTGCTCGGCTCGGGGAAGGCGAACGGCGTTGGCACCGACTTCCTGCACGGTCAGATCGACGACGCGCAGGCGTGGCAGCGGACGCTGTCGGCGGCGGACGTGCGAGACCTCGCCAACACCGCGGCACCGGTGGCGAACTACAGCTTCGCCGAGGGCTGCGCGCCGGAGCTGACGGCGGGGACGTCGCGGGTGACGTCGTTGCAGGCGGCGTGGACGCTGGGCGAGAAGACCGGGGCGACCGCGAAGGACGCGACCGGCAACGCGAACGCGATCACCCTGACGGGCGGGTACGCCTGGGTTGACGGCCGCAGTGGCGGCGGGGTGCAGCTGGACGGCACCGGATCCGGCTCCACCGCCATGTCGGTGGTGGACACGACGCAGTCGTTCACGGTGTCGGCCTGGGTGAAGGCCGACGACCTGAACAGCGATTACACGGTCCTGTCCCAGAACGGCGTCAACACGCCGGGCTTCGTGCTGCGATACGCGAAGAACAGCAACCGGTGGGCGTTCGGGATGAACCCGTCGGACACCGCCGGAGCCGCCACCCAGTGGGCGACCGGAACCTCGGTGCCGCAGGCCGGCGCGTGGACGATGGTGACCGGCACGTTCGATCGTGGCGCGCTGCGGATCAGCCTGTCGGTGAACGGGAAACGTGAGGCGAGCGCGGGCGTCCCGGCGGCGTGGAGCGCGGCGGGCGCGTTCGTCCTCGGCGGTGAACCCGGGGCGAAGAACCTCTTCAAGGGCGTCGTGGATCAGGCCCGGGTGTGGGGCAAGGCGCTGAGCGCCGACCAGATCGCGGCCATGGCCGGCGCCCGGTACTACGACACGGTCACGCAGGGCAGCGCCACCGCGACCGGCGGTGTCTCGCTGGCCACGGAACAGGACAGCGGCGGCAATCCCGCCGACTGCGCGGCGAAGTTCGACAGCTCCTGGACGGGCCACATCGACGCGGCCAAGCCGGCGGACCTGCGTACGGACAAGTCGTTCACGGTCGAGGGCTGGGTACGCCACGACTGGTCGGCCGCGGATGCCTCGGCGCACGGCGCGGTCGACAACGTCGCACGCACTGTCGCCGGCATGGACGACGGCCAGGCGTCGCCGTTCATCCTGGGTTATCAGCCGTGGACGGACTCCGGCGGCGCGGTGCACGGCCGGTGGGCGTTCCTACTGCCGAGCGGGACCGTGGACGGGAACGGCACGTCGATCGAGTTCGGCGACTCCGACGTCGTGAACAACACGTGGACGCACCTGGCGGCGACCTATGACCTGAGCACCAGGACGATGGCGCTCTATGTCAACGGCGTCCGTCAGGCGGGTGTCCTCTACACGCCGACAGGTAACGCGTCCGGGGTGACGCCTCGCGCGGCGACGGGTGGTCTCCTGGTCGGCGAAGGGGTGTGGACGAAGGTCCACAGCAACTACTTCTACGGTGGTGTCGCCGGAATCCGTGTCTATTCCGGGGTCCGCACCGACACCGGCATCGTCATCGACAAGAGGGTCGACGACCCCGGCGCCCTCTTCGGCGTCCGCCACTGAATCCCGTACCGGCTTCCGCACACAGGGGTAGGTTCACATGATCGTCAGACGTGCGCGTTTCCGCCTGCGGGCGACCGCGGTCGGTGTCGTCCTGGTGATGCTCGGCTCGGCGCAGTCGGCCGCGGCCGTGGCCGGCACGGGGTGGCACGGTCTGGGATGGGATCTCCCGCCCCTGCAGCAGACAGCTTCGGTGAAGGGCGCAGACGGCGGCTTCCTGCCGGTGACCAAGCCGACGGCGATGGCCCCCGCGGCCGTGGCGCAGGTCAGCTGGCCCGCCGCCGCGAGCAGCGTCGTCGACCTGTCCGCACCTGCCGGCACGGGCCAGGTCAAGGTGGCGCGGAGCGGCCAGAAGCAGGCACCGGGGGCGGCCGCGAAGGGCACGGTCAAGGTCACGACGCTCGACCAGGCGGCCGCGGCCAAGGCGGGGATCAAGGGCGTGCTCATGCAGGTGGCCCCGGTGTCCGGCGACATCGCCGGCCCGCTCCAGGTCGACCTCGACTACCAGAGCTTCGGCGCCGCGTACGGCGGTGGCTTCGGCGACCGGCTCCGCTTCGTCCAGTACCCGGCGTGCGTTCTGTCCACTCCGGACAAGCCCGAGTGCCGCGTCGGAACGCCGGTGGCGTCGAACAACAACAGCGGCACGCACCACCTGACCGGCGAGGTGGCGCTGCCTGCCGCCGGCGCGCAGGCCGGCAAGGCCGACGTGAACACCCCCACCGCGAAGTCGGCGGTCGTCGCGGCGGAGGCAGGCACAGCCGGCGGCGGCGGGAACTTCGGCGCGACCGACCTCAAGCCGTCCGGGTCGTGGACGGCGGGTGGTCCCTCGGCGGACTTCCGGTTCTCCTACCCGATCGCGACGCCGTCGTGGCCGGGTGGCTCCGGGCCGTCGATCAGCCTCGACTACTCCTCCAGTGCGGTCGACGGGCTCACCTCGTCGACCAACAACCAGTCGTCGGGCCTCGGCGACGGCTGGGGCCTCAGCGGCGGCGGGTTCATCGAGCGCTCGTACAAGGGCTGCTCGGACGACCTCGGCGGCAACAACGCGCAGAACAAGACCGGCGACCTGTGCTGGTTCAACGACAACGCGACCATCTCCTTCTCGGGCGCGAGCGGTGATTTGGTGCTCGACAAGGCGACCGGCGCCTGGCACCCCAAGGACGACGACGGCACGCGAGTCGAGCGGTTCGCGAACACCGTGAACGGCGACAAGTTCAACGAGTACTGGAAGGTCACCACCCCGAACGGGACCCAGTACTTCTTCGGCCTCAACCGGCTGCCCGGCTGGGCGGGCGGGCGGGCGGAGACGCAGTCGACGTGGACGGTCCCGGTCTTCGGCAACAATGACAACGAGCCATGCCACGCGGCCACCTATGCCACGTCGTGGTGCCAGCGCGCGTGGCGCTGGAACCTCGACTACGTCGTCGATCCGCACGGCAACGCGATTTCCTACTACTACCAGCCGGAAACCAACTACTACAACGTCAACCAGACGGCCGCGACCGCGAAGGACCCCGGCACGGCCTACACCCGCGGCGGTTACCTCACCAAGATCGAGTACGGCTTCAACGCGAATCTCGGTGACGTCTTCGGCCACGCCCCGGTGCAGGTCCTCTTCGACACGAGTGAGCGGTGCGTGCCCGGCGGGACCGTCACGTGTGATCCCTCGCAGCTGAATTCGAGCACGGCGAAATCCTGGCCGGACGTGCCGGCCGACCAGATCTGCGCCCCGGGCGTCGCCTGCAAATACGGCTCGCCGACGTTCTTCTCCCGCAAGCGGTACACCAAGATCCGGACCCAGGTCAGCGACGGCGGAACGGGCTGGAAGCCGGTCGACGACTGGGCGCTCGGTCAGTCGTTCCCGGCGAGCGGCGACGGCAGCCCCGCCGCGTTGTGGCTGGATTCGGTCACCCAGACCGGTCGTGTCGCGAGTCCCTACACAACCGGCAACGCGATCACCCTCAACCCGACGACGTTCCACGGCGTCCTGAAGGCCAACCGCGTCAACGCCAACAGTCAGTACACCGCGATCACGCGCAACCGCATCGACGCGATCACGAACCCGCAGGGCGGCCTCACCACGATCACCTACGCGGACCCGGAATGCGTGCCCGGCGTGAAGATGCCCGCCAACCCGGAGTCCAACACGCTGTCGTGCTACCCGGTCTACTGGACGCCGGGCGGTGCCACCAGTCCGATCCTGGACTGGTTCACCAAGTTTCGGGTCACCGACGTCCTCGAAGACGGCCGGACCGCGTTGTCCCAGACGAAACGCACGCACTACGACTACCTCGGCGGCGCGGCGTGGCACCACGACGACAACCCGCTGACCGACCCGAAGTACCGGACGTGGTCGGACTGGCGCGGCTACGGCGACGTGAAGACGACGGTCGGACAGGCGGGCAGCGACCCCGCCGGGCCGCCGGTGGTGTCGGAGTCGATCTACCTGCGGGGCATGGACGGCGACGCCCAGCCCGGAGGCGGCACCCGCAGCGTCAGCGTGACCAGCGACAACTGGAAGGAGTCGGTCACCGACCGGAAGGAGCTCACCGGGTTCGTCCGCGAGACCGTCTCCTACCTGAGCGGTAAGCCGATCGGCGGAGCGCTCAACGATCCCTGGGTCTCGGACCCGACGGCCACCGACGCCGACGGCCGCACCGCCGCTTACGTCGACACCGGGACCAGCCGCAGCCGTACCTGGCTCGAGGCGGCCGGCGCCTGGCGCATCGGGCGGACGCATACGACGTTCGGCAAGTACGGACTCGCCACGCAGGTCCAGACCGAGGCCGACACCGCCGACGCCGAGCAGACGACCTGCAGCATCACGCACTACCTCGAGAACACCGCCGACTGGCTGGTGACCTCCTCGAGCGACGTGCAGAAGATCTCCGGTCCGTGCGACGAAAAAGCGAACCCGCCGGGCCCGGACAACATCATCACCGACACCCGGACCTACTACGACGACCAGGCCCTGGGCGACGCGCCCAAGAAGGGCGACGTAACCCGGATCGACGGCCTGCAGTCCTGGGCCGCGGGGAGCGCGGAAACGTTCAAGGCCCCCGCTTCCACCACGGTGTACGACCTCTACGGCCGGGTCACGAGCGCCACGGACGCGCTCGGCCTGACGACCACGACGACCTACATCCCCGACAAGGGCGGCCCGGTCACCAGGATCGTCACCACCAGCCCGCCGATCAGCGCCGCCAACCCGGTCAAGCTGACCGAGATCAAGGACTTCGACCCGGTCTCCGGCGCGCTGGCCGGCGAGACCAGCCAGAGCGGGCTGCGCACGGACGCGACGTTCGACGCTCTCGGCCGCACGCTGGCGGCCTGGCAGCCCACCCACAGCAAAGGAGCCAACGCTCCCGCCGACGTGACGTACGCGTACTCGCTGAGCAACACCGGTCCCAGCTCCATCGTGACCGGCTCGCTGCTCGCGAGCGGCAAGTACGCGAGCTCGTACGAGCTGGTCGACGGGCTCGGCCGGACCGTGCAGAAGCAGGCCCCGGCCCCGGACGACAGCGGTGGCCGGGTGGTCACCGACCACGTCTACGACTCCCAGGGCCGGGCCTGGAAGACGCACAACGCCTACTGGAACAGCACGGCACCGGGCTCGACGTTGCTCGTCGTGCAGGACAACGCCGTGCCGAACACCGGCGCCACCACCTACGACAGCGCTGGGCGGGCAATCGCGAGCGCGTACCTGGCCAAGGGCACGGAACAGTGGCGCAGCACGACGATCCCGGACGGCGACCGCACCACGACGATCCCGCCCGCGGGTGGCACCGCCACCACCACGATCACCAACGGCCTCGGCCAGCAGACCCAGCTGCTCCAGTACAAGGATCCGGCGAAGACGTCGCCGGGATCGCCCGCGGACACCACGACGTACACCTACACTCGCAGTGGCCAGCAGGCGAGCATCACCGACACCACGGGCAAGAACCGCTGGACGTTCGGCTACGACCTGAACGACCGCAAGACCTCGTCGACCGATCCGGACACCGGGACGACGACGTTCACCTACGACGACGCCGGGAAGCTGACCAGCACCACCGACGCCCGGCACCGGCAGATCAGCTACGCCTACGACAACCTCGGCCGGAAGACGGCCGAGTACGACGGCGACGTCGCGTCGGGCACGAAGCTGACCGAGTGGACCTACGACACGCTGCTGCCCGGGCTGGCGACCGCGTCCATCCGGTACGCGGACGGCAAGACCTACCGGAAGGAAGTCACCGGTTACGACACCGCCGGACGGCCCACGGGCAGTACCGTGACGATCCCGACGGGGGAGATCGGGCTGGCCGGGACGTACCAGTTCGGGATCACCTACGACCCGAACTCCGGTGCCGTGCGCACGATGACCAGCCCGGGGGTGGGCCGGCTGCCCGACGAGGAGATGTCGTTCGGCTACTCCACGCTGGGCGTGCCGCTGACGATGCTGGCCGCCGACTCGACCGGTGGTGCGACGCAGCTGGTCTCGCAGACGAAATACAACCCGCTGGGGCAGGTGCTGCGGACCAACTTCCAGGACGCGGCGAACCCGAACCAGGTTTCGGTCACCACCACCTACGAGGACGGCACGAACCGGCTCGCCACCACACAGGCCCAGCGGGCCACGTCGGCGAACTACTGGATCGCCAACCGGGTGTACACCTACAACCCGGCCGGCGGCATCACGAAGATCGCCGACACCCCGGCGGACGCGCTCGCCGACGTCCAGTGCTTCCGGCAGGACTACCTCCAGCGGCTCACCGACGCCTGGACGCCACCTTCGGGCGACTGTGCCACCGCACCCACCACAACCGGTTTGGGTGGCGCGGCGCCGTACTGGACTTCCTGGACGTTCGACGACCTCGGCAACCGGAAGACGCAGGTCCAGCACGCGGGCGCGGGCGACATCACCACGACGTCGACCTATCCGGCGTCGGGCGACCTGCAGCCGCACGCGGTCCAGGCGACGACCACGTCCGGTCCGGCGGGGACGTCGCAGGCGGCCTACAGCTACGACGAAGCGGGGAGCACGAAGAGCCGCGGCCCGGCCGGCGCGGCGCAGACGTTCACCTACGACGCCGAGGGGCACGTCGCCACCGCCACCGAGGCCAACGGCGCGACCAGCAAGTACCTGTACGACGCGGACGGCGCGTTGCTGATCGTGCGTGAGCCGACCGGGACGACGCTTACGGTCGGCGACACCGAGCTGAACGTCCCCACGGGCGGGACGAAGGCGCTCGGCACGCGGTCCTACAGCTACAACGGCCAGGTGATCGCCACCCGCAGGGGCGACACCGGCCTCTCGTGGAAGCTGTCCGACCACCTCGGCACGACGTACGCCACGGTGGACGCGGGGAACCTGGCGGTGTCGAAGCGCTGGCAGGACCCGTATGGCCTGAGCCGCGGCACCCCGCCGTCGACGTGGCCGGACAAGCACGGCTACGTCGGCGGCTACCAGACCACGACGGGGGTGACCCACCTCGGCGCGCGCGACTACGACCCGGCCACCGGCCGGTTCCTGAGCGTGGATCCGGTCCTGAACCCGGCGGATCCGCAGTCGATGAACGGCTACGGCTATGGCGACGCGAACCCGGTCAACCTCTCCGACCCGTCCGGCCTGTACGTGGTGGGTGGCGTGGACCCGAACACCGGCGTGCCCTACGGCGTCAGCTACAACGACCACGGAGGGGCGACGCTGGTCGGGATCTTCCCGGAGAGCGAGCTGGCCGGCGCGGCCTTGATCAACCCGAAGCAGGCCAAGAAGCAGCGCGCGTATCACGAGAGCGTGCATAGAGCGCAACGCCAGCGTCATTTGTCGACGTATTCCCCGGTGACGAATGACTTCGTCCGATTGCAGAGCTTCTGGTCGATGATGGGCAGCGCGTACAACGACCGGGATTTCTGGGACACGGCGACCGGGGCCGGCAATGAGCACGCGTGTTTCGGCGCGCGTGGGTGTCAGATGGCGTGGATTCACCTCCAGGAGAATCCCGACGACATCGAAGGCGCGAAGAGTATCGCGGCGTTCTATTGTGTCGAGCACTACGAGGAGTGCGCGCACACGAAGTTCTGGGACGACAACGTCCACCAGATGTTCCAGGACCTGCTGATGCTCGGCGCGATGGGCCTGGGCGGCGCCGGGAGTGCGGCAGAAGGCGAAGCGGCAGCGGCGACCGGTGCCGAAGGTGCGGCCAGGGCCGAGGCCGAAGCCGGAACAACGGCCTCCGCGGGCAGGTCCCTCGAGGAAGGTGGGGGTACCTCGAAGAGCTGTAAAGCGCGCGGCGCCAACAGTTTCGTCGCCGGTACGCCGGTTCTCATGGCTGATGGCACGACGAAGCCCATCGACGAGGTCAAGGTCGGCGACGAGGTCGAGAACGAGTTACCCGGAAGCGACTGGCGCCAGCGCCATGTGGTGACCGCACGCCACGTGACCGATGACGACAAGGACTTCGCCGACATCACCGTCGAGACACCCACAGGCACCAGTGTGGTCAAGTCGACCGCGCACCACCTGTTCTGGGACGTCACCACTCGCACGTGGACCTTCGCGGCGGACCTGCGGCCGGGCGACCAGCTCGATACGCCGCGCGGCGATGCCCGCGTTGGTGGTGTACACCGCTTCACCGCTGCAGCTCGTACCTACAACCTCACGGTTGACGAAGTCCACACGTACTACGTGGTCGCGGGCGATACGCCGGTGCTCGTGCACAACGACCCGGCCGGTCCGCCGGACCCTGGTCCCGGCCGGATTTACCTTTGGCGTGCGGTTACCGCGAGCGAGCTCGGGGACATCTCGGCGAATCGGACCTGGAACAGTCCGCAAGGCGTCAAATACTTCTCTTTTACCGAGCAAGGTGCTTCCGAATATGCGCGACGAGCTTACGCGGCCTTTCCTCAGGATGGTCCGTATACCATGATTCGCACTTCGGTCAAGGCTTCGGACCTCTCCGAAGGGGCGCGCATGGCGTACACTGCCGACGTCGTTGATGGTGGTGTGGCTCTCAACAACGGTGAGCTGAAGATTCTCGGAAGGCCTTCGATCATGACTGGCATGAGTGTGGGTTGCGGATGAGATACGTAATCGCCGCGTCCACGGCCCGGCTGGTCGAGGAGTGCAGGAAAGCCTTGGCAGGAGTCCCGGACATCGACTTCCGAGTCGGCTCGGTGTCCGAGTCCGGGGCCGACTGCGATGCCGCGGTCCTTAGCTTCCCGCTGGCCCATGAGCGCTACGGAGGAGAGCCGCGCGTGGGCGTCGCTCAGGTTCTCGTGAATGAACGGGAAGACGATGCACCGCCGATCATCTTGGCGGCTCCGCCTCGACCTGTTGTAGCTACCGCGGCTGAAGTAAGCGATGCCGAGGTCGAGGAGCATGTCGTTCGTGTTCTCGTCTCGACCAGGGACGTGTTCTTGAGGGCGTTTCCGGAGGAAACGGATTCGAGGATACTTGTCCATTTGGAGGCGGCCGGAATCGATCGCCGGGACATGAAGCCGACGCTCAGCGCGCTCCGGAAGTTCCTGAGCGGGCATGGCGTGCTGAAGGGGCGCTGAAGGAGGCTCTCCTCGAGCTGACCACGCCGCATTGGTCGAGTCGGTCTGCTGACATTAACGTCGCGGCCGCCTACAGGCCTGCCTGATGGCTGTCACCGACCTACGCAGGTGCTTTCCCGGCTCACCACAGATGAGGGTGGACCGAGAAACTTTGACACGGCAACGGCGTCGCAGTTGCTCACCGAAGTTGCGGCAGCTCTGACCAGCGGCCGCGGCGTGCCCAGGGCGGGCGCCATCTGTCGCTGCTTCGTCGGCCGGCGAAGTCGGCATCGAGGAAGGCGAGCAGCTCAGCCAGATCGGGCTGCCAGTTGTCAGTCAGTACGTCAGACGACCCACAGCGGGAAGAACCTCGGTCGCGGTGCTGCACCAGATCTACGCCAAGGTCATCGCTGGCTTGGAGTCAGCGGCCCACAACCGCGTCGAGAAGGCGCTCGACTGGCAGGACGACGACGGCCCGAAGCGCGGGGGCGCATAGGGGGTGAAGGGTCGTAGACAGCTGGACACCGCCGGACACGACCGGACTCACGAGAACGGCCCCTGACCGGATAACGCCTGGTCAGGGGCCGTTCTGTGCTGGTGAGCCACTGTGCCCCCGGTGAGATTCGAACTCACACTGGACGGGTTTTGAATCCGTTGCCTCTGCCAGTTGGGCTACGGGGGCGTGACGCAGTTACTCTACGGGATCACCGGGCGCCGACAGCTACCGGGGCGGGGAGTGTCGCGCCCGCCACTACGTGGTGAACGCCATCTCTGCTTCTGGATCGTTCCCGGTAGGCTTCAGGTTCGCGGGAAGCCGCGAAACCGACCGTCCCGCCGACACTTCAGGAGGACCCCGGTGACCGATCAGGCTACCGAGGCCAACGGTGCCGCCACCGTGCCGCAGCGTCGGGTGCTCGTCGCGGAAGACGAGGCGCTCATCCGGCTGGACCTCGTCGAAATGCTGCGCGAAGAGGGCTATGAGGTCGTCGGCGAGGCCGGGGATGGCGAACAGGCCATCTCCCTCGCCACCGATCTCAAGCCCGACCTCGTGATCCTCGACGTCAAGATGCCCAAGCTGGACGGGATCGAGGCCGCGGCCAAGATCACCGGTGACCGGATCGCGCCCGTCGTCATCCTCACCGCCTTCAGCCAGCGTGATCTCGTCGAACGCGCCCGGGATGCCGGCACCATGGCCTACCTCGTCAAGCCCTTCGCCAAGCGGGACCTCGTGCCCGCCATCGAGCTCGCCGTCAGCCGGTTCTCCGAGCTGCAGGCCCTCGAAGCCGAGGTCGCCGGGCTCACCGACCGGCTCGAGACGCGGAAGGTCATCGACCGCGCCAAGGGCCTGCTCATGAGCCGTCAAGGCCTCACCGAGCCCGACGCCTTCCGCTGGATCCAGCGCACCGCCATGGACCGCCGGACCACCATGAAGGCCGTCGCCGAGGCCGTTGTCGAGAGCATCGGAACCTAGCCGGACCGACGGCCGGCGGGCAGAATCACCAGCGTGAAACTGCTGCCGGCCGTCGTCGCCCTCGCACTGCTGGCCGGGTGCGAAGCCGCCCCCAGCACCCCCGCGCCGACGACCTACGAGCTGCCGCCGCGCCAGGTCCGGCCCGACGAGACCGCCCTCAAGGTGCCGCCCGCGAAGAACGGCGACACCGAGTTCACCCTGATCGGCCTCGCCGCCGGCCTGCCCAGCATCACCGGGAGCCACGCCGAAATGCTCCCCAAGGGCCAGTACGTCCGGTTGCGGCTCGTCGTGACGAACACCGGCACCTCGAGCGTCCTGTTCGAGCCGAAACGGCAGCTGCTCGTCGACGACCAGGGTGCCGCGCACCCGCCGGACGAGCAGGCCATGCTGATCAAGCGCCAGCCCGCCCAGTTCGACCTCGGGCACAGCGTGCGCGTCGAGTTCGACCTCTACTGGGACCTCCCCAAGGACCGGAAACCGGTCGCGCTCAGGGCGTTCGGCGGCCCCACCATCACCGACATGAAGAACGTCAACGGCACCGACATCAAGCTGTGAAAAAAAGGGGCCCGGCACGAATGCCGGGCCCCTCACCAAAGAAACACTCAGACGCCGAGGTCGCCACCGAGGTAGGCGGCCCGCACCTTCGGGTCGTTCAGCAGCTCGGCCCCGGGCGCGCTCTGGACCACGCGGCCCGTTTCGAGCACGTACGCCCGGTCCGACAGCTTCAGCGCCTGCTGGGCGTTCTGCTCCACCAGCAGCACCGTCGTCCCGCGCTTGTTGATCTCGCGGATGATGTCGAAGATCTGCGCGATCAGCATCGGCGCCAGGCCCATCGACGGCTCGTCGAGCAGCAGCACCTTCGGCTTCGTCATCAGCGCGCGGCCGATGGCGATCATCTGCTGCTCGCCGCCCGACATCGTGCCGCCGAACTGGGTCTTCCGCTCCGCGAGCCGGGGGAACAGCTCGAAGACCTCTTCCAGGTCGGCGTCGAGGTCGTCCTTGCGGGTGTAGGCACCCATCAGGAGGTTCTCCTGCACCGTCATGCCGGGGAACACGCCCCGGCCTTCCGGTGACTGGCCGATCCCGAGCAGCACGCGCTTGTGCCCCGGGGTCTTCGAGATGTCCTGGCCGTTGAACAGGATCCGGCCGCTGGTGAGCGGCCGCAGCCCGGAGATCGTCTTGAGCGTCGTGGTCTTGCCGGCGCCGTTGGCCCCGATGAGGGAGACGATCTCACCCTCGTCGACCTGGATGCTCATGCCCTTCAGGGCCGCGATCTTGCCGTAGTGGACGTTGATGTCCTCGACCTCAAGAAGCATCTTCGGACACCCCCAAGTACGCCTCGATCACCTTCTGGTTGTTCTGCACCTCGTGCGGCAGCCCTTCTGCGATCTTCTGGCCGAAGTCGAGCACCGCCAGCCGGTCGCTGATGTGCATGACCAGGCCCATGTCGTGCTCGATGAGCAGCACGGTGCGGCCGTCGTCCCGGATCTTGCGGATCAGCGCCTGCAGGGCGTTCTTCTCCGCAGGGTTCATGCCCGCGGCCGGCTCGTCGAGCAGGAGCAGCTTCGGGTCGGTCGCCAGGGCACGCGCGATCTCCAGCCGGCGCTGGTCGCCGTAGGAGAGGTTCTTCGCGACGTTGTGCTCGACCCGGCCGATGCCGACGAAGTCGAGCAGCTCCCGGGCCCGCTCGCGGCCGTGCTTCTCTTCCTTGCGGTGCCACGGCAGGCCGAGCGTCGCTCCGATCGCGCCCGTCTTGTGGTGCGCGTCGACGCCCACCATGACGTTCTCCAGCGCCGTCATGTTGTGGAACAGCCGGATGTTCTGGAACGTCCGGGCGATGCCGCGCTTGGTGACCTTGAACCGCTTCATGCCGTCGATGCGGTCACCGTCGAAGCGGACTTCGCCCTCGGTCGGCTGGTAGACGCCGGTGACCACGTTGAACACCGTGGTCTTGCCGGCGCCGTTCGGCCCGATGAGGGCGAAGATCTCGCCCTCGTTGATGGTGAGGTTGACCTCGCGCAACGCCGTGACGCCGCCGAAGCGCATGGTCACGTTGTCGAATTCGAGCAGCGGGCTCACTTCGTCACCTCCGCCGAAGCCTCGGAGTCGGGGCCGGCCACTTCCGCGCCCATGGCGCCCATGCCGCCGGTTCCTTCCCGTAGTTCGGCCTTGCGCTGCCGCGACGGCAGCAGGCCTTCGGGCCGCAGCGCCATCATCAGCACCAGCACGGCACCGAAGATGAGGACGCGGTAGTCGTTGAACTGGCGGAAGCGCTCCGGCAGCCACGCGATCACGAACGCCCCGAGGATGACGCCGGGCAGGTTGCCGGAGCCACCGAGCACGACCGCGGCCAGGATGGTCGCGGACAGGATGAACGGGAAGTTGTTCGGCTCGATGAACACGGCCTTGCTGGCGTAGATCGTGCCGGCGAAGCCACCGATCATGGCGCCGATGGCGAAGGCGAGGAGCTTGAACTTGAACGTCGGCACGCCCATCAGCTCGGCCGCGTCCTCGTCCTCGCGGATCGCCGCCCACGCCCGCCCGACCCGGCTCTTGGTGAGCCGCACCGAGAAGACGATGACGAGCGCGATCGCGAACACCATCAGGTAGTAGTACGGCGCGGGGTCGAGGAAGAACTCCATGCCGAACAGCGGCTCGGGGTGCGGGACGTTCGTGATGCCGCGCGCGCCGCCGATGCCGTCGGTGTTGTTCGCCGTGATCCGGACGATCTCACCGAAGCCCAGTGTCACGATGGCCAGGTAGTCGCCGCGTAGCCGGAGTGTCGGTGCGCCGAGGATGACGCCCGACACCGAGGCCAGGAAGATGCCGATCAGCACCGTCGGCCAGAACGACCAGCCGTAGGTCGTGCCGATCGACGCCCACGTGTACGCGCCGATCGCGAAGAACGCCACGTACCCGAGGTCGAGCATGCCCGCGTGGCCGACCACGATGTTGAGGCCGACGGCGAGCAGGATGTAGGTGCCGACCGGGAAGATCAGGACGGTCGTCCAGTCCGAGTACGGCGACATGAACGAGCCGATCCACGGCGCCGGCAGGATCAGCACCAGGACGATCAGGGCGAGGTACACGCCGTAGCGCTGCCACGCGGGCGCGTCGGCCCACCAGTCGCGCATCCCGTCGACGGGGTGGAAACCCTTGCGCGCCGGGGTTTCGTTGTTGTCAGCCACTCCGTCGCCTTTCATGCGCGTGCTCGCTGGAGGGATTCACCGAGGATGCCGGTGGGCCGGAGCATGAGCACGAGGACGAGGACCACGAACGCGGTGACGTCCTTCCACTCGGAGCCGAGGAAGATGGAGCTCCAGTTCTCGACCAGGCCCAGGACGATGCCGCCCAGCAGGGCGCCGCGCAGGTTGCCGATGCCGCCGAGCACCGCCGCGGTGAACGCCTTGATGCCGAGCAGGAAGCCGACCCGGTAGTCCGTGTTCTCGTATTCCATGACGTAGAGCGCCGCGGCGACGCCGGCCATCGCGCCACCGAGCAGGAACGTGATCCGGACGATGCGGTCGATGCTGACGCCCATGAGGACGGCGGCTTCGGGGTCCTGCGCGGTGGCCCGGATGCCGCGGCCGATGCGCGTGCGGCTGACCAGCTGGTCGAGCACGACCATCACGACGACGGCGGCGATGATGACGAAGACGTGGTCGGTGCGCACGACGCCGTTGCCGATCCGGAACAGCTCGTCGTGCGGCACGAACCGGGGGGCGTTCTGCTGGACCTTGCCCGCCTTGTCCGACAGCGCGGGGATGATCGCGAGACCGAACAGCTCCTGCAGGAACAGCGAGGCGCCGATCGCGGAGATCAGGGCGGCGAGCCGGGTGGCGCCCTTCTTGCGCAGCGGCCGGTAGGCCAGCTGCTCCAGCACGATGGCGGAGCCGCCGGACGTGATCGCGGAAGCCACCGCGATGAGCAGCAGGATGCCGATCATCCCGAACACGCCGACCGTGATCGGGGCGGTGCCACCGGCGATGGCGATGAGGATGAACAGGGACGTCATCGTCCCGATCATGAAGATTTCGGAGTGCGCGAAGTTGATCAGCCTCAGCACGCCGTAGACCATCGTGTAGCCGAGGGCGATGAGGGCGTAGATGGAGCCGGCTACCAGGCCGCCGATGGTGCTGCCCAGAAACTGGCTCTGCAGATCTTGGAACATGACGTAGTTGCCTTACCTGACGGGGCGAGGATGGTCGCCACATTGGCGGGGAGCGGGGGTGCTGTGGTTCACAGCGCCCCCGCTCCCGTTAGGTGTTTCTACTGCTCCGTCAGCCGGTGATCTTGGCGGTGGTCGAGTCGCCGAGGTTCTTGATGACCCCGCCGACGACCTGGTAGACGTAGATCGCGTTCGTCTGCGGCTCGCCGTTCTCCTTGAACTTGACCTGCTTCGACGCGCCCTTGAAGTCTTCCGTCTTCAGGAAGTCGTTGATCTTCTCACCGGTGGTGTTGCCCGCCTTGACCGCGTTGATGATGGCGGTCGCCGCGTCGTAGCCCTCGGTGGCGTAGATCGCCGGGTCGACGTTGAACTTGGCCTTGTACTTGGTGGCGAACTCGTTGGTGGCACCCGCGTCCGGGATGTTGCACGGGCAGCCGATGACCGCGCCGTCGGCCGCCGCGGCACCCGCACCCGAGACCAGCTGCGGGTCGAGCGAGCCGTCACCGGTGGCGAAGACGGCCTTCACGCCGCCGTCACGGAGCTGCTTGAGCAGCCGGCCGCCCTGGGCGTAGTAGCCACCGAAGGTGATGACGTCCGGGTTGGCCGCCTTGACCTTCTGCACCGTCGACGAGTAGTCCGACGCGTCCTTGGCGAACTTGTCGCGCTCGGTCGTGATGCCCTTGTCCTTGAAGGTCTTCTCGAACGCGTCCGCGAGGCCGACGCTGTACTCCTGGTCGTCCGAGAGGACGTACGCGTTCTTCGGCGACTTCGCCGTGATGAGGAAGTTCGCGATCGCGGGGCCCTGGTCGTTGTCGTTCGCGACGACGCGGTGCCAGTACTTCCAGCCGTTCGAGGCCAGGCCCGGGTTGGTCGCCGACGGCGACACGCTCGGGACCTTGCCCTGCTCGAGGACGCCGCCCACGGCCTTCGACTCACCCGAGAACGCCGGGCCGATCAGGGCGGTGATCTTGTCCGTCCCGATCGCGGTCTGCACCAGCGAGGTGGCCTGCTCCGGCTTGCCCTGGCTGTCGTAGTTCTTCAGCTCGAGCTTCACCTTGGGGTTCGTGGCGTTGTACTCGTCGATGGCGAGCTTCGCCCCGTTGTTGGGCGGGATCACGATCCCGGAGTTCTCCCCGGTCAGGTCGCCCATGAACCCGATCTTCAGCGTGCTGCTGTCACCGCTGCCCGACGAGCTGCTGCCGCCGGCACAGCCCGCCAGCGCCAGCGACGTCGCCGCTGCGAGGGCGAGAACCCGTCCAAAACGCACTCCTGACACCGACTACCTCCCATGACCAACCAGCCGCCGGTAGGCGTTGCCCCCGACACAGGGGCTAGGTTAGGGCAGGAAGATATCCCTCTCGCCCGTCATGTGCACAGGCGGCCTCACTACTCTGTGTCCACATCGTGACGATCGCAACCGACACGAATTGCACGAAAAGCCGAACGACGTTTCGTTACAGCCCGCCGCTGGTCACGTAGCGATACTAAGTATCGGGGCCCGTTATGCGAATGGGTGACGGCCGTGTTTCCACGGTATGTCATCGTCCATTTCGCCGGGCGGTGCGTGGCCGGTTTCCCGGCTTTCCGCTGTTCACCCTGGCGGGGGCCCCGCGCGGCGGGCACCGCCGCAGGGATGCACCTTACGTCCGGTTCGGGCGGCCGAACGGACCACCCCCGGTCACCGGGAACCTCAGGTCTGCCCGAAGGGGCACCCGGCCGTCACAACCACCGGTTGTCGTGGACGCCGGAACGGCTGTTGGACCCGCACCCGTCCCCGGCGGTTCGCTGGAGGCAGCCGAGAGACAGGGAGAGACGGATGCGGGAAGTGGTCGAGGGGGTCGCGGCGGGCGTGCCGTTCGTGGCGCTGGCGCCGGCGGACCCGGGAGCGACGGCGGCGCTGGTGGCGGGCTGGCACCTGATGGAGGTGCCCGCGAGCGAGCAGGCCTTCGCCGAAGCGGTGCCGATGAGCGGCCTGCAGGCGTGGCGGGTGTACTTCGGCCTGCCGCTGACCGGGGCCCGGCTGCCCGAGGGCGGTCCGGCGGAGCTGTTCCGGCGGGCGAGCGAGGACGCGGTGCTCAACGTCTTCGAGCCGGTCACCGAGCAGGCGGTGGCGGAGTTCCCCGCGGCGCTGGCCGAGCTGCGGGACCGGCTCCCGGGCGCGGACGGCCCGCTCGGCGTCTTCGGCGGCTCGGCGGGCTCGCTGGTCGCGCTGGAGGTGCTCGCCCGCGGGGACGTCGCCGTCGAGGCCGCCGCGGTGGTCAGCCCGGTCGCGCGGCTGGGCCCGGTGATCGGGCGCAACGAGCGGCTCTTCGACGTCACCTACCCGTGGTCCCCGCGGTCGCGGGCCGTCGCCGACCACTACGACTTCGTGCGCCGGGCCGGGGAGCTGACCGCGCCGCTGCTGCTGGTCGCCGGGGCCGAGGACGACAGCGCCGTGCGCGAACCGGCGCGAGCCCTGCGCGAGGAGCTGGGGACCGAGCTGGTGACGGTCGAAGGAATGGGGCACGAGTTCGCTCCGGGGAGCCCGGAAGCGAAGCACGTCGACGCGGCGTTCAGCGAGTGGTTCGCGCGGCGGTTGCGAGCCTGAGGTCGTCGTCGGGCAGCCAGGCGTGCGCCGGGTCGTAGGCGCACCAGTTCTCTTCACGGCTGGTGCGCCCGGCCAGCGCCAGCAGCCGCCGCAGCGCCGGGTGCGCCTTCCCGCGCCGCCAGACCAGCGACCACGGGAACAGCGGGGACGGCTCGAACGGCAGCACCTTCAGGTCCAGGTCGGGCGCGAGCTCCATGTCGGCCCCGGCGAGCGTGACGCGCCGCTTGCCGTACCGCGTCTGCTCGAGCGTGTGCCGCAGGTCGTAGCTGACGCCGGAGTCGTCGATCGGCACGTCGAACCGGCCGCACATCGCCTGCAGGTAGGACAGCCATTCGGCGGCCCCGCCGGACCCGGGCAGCCAGATGCCCTCGGCGCGCAGCTCGTCGAGCCGCAGCGCGTCCAGCTGGGCCAGCGGGTGCTCCGGCGCGAGCAGCGCGACCAGCGGTTCGAGCCGGACCGTCCGGTGCTCCAGCTCGTCGGGCAGCGGCCGGCCGAAGCCGGTGACGCGGCCGACGGCGGCGTCGAGCTCCCCGGACAACAGCGGCTCGACGGCGTGGGCGAACCCGCCGCCGGCGACCCGGTCGATCCGCAGCGCCGGCTCCCGTTCGGCGAGCCGGCGCAGCAGGAACATCGGGGAGAGCCGGAAGTCGACGACGTCGAGGCGCAGCGGCCGGTCGTCGGCGCTCATGGCGGCCACCGCCGCGTCGGCCACCCGCACCAGCTCGCGCGCGTGCGGGAGGAACCGTTCGCCGTCGGCGGTCAGCTCGACCGACCGGTTGGTGCGCAGGAACAGCGGCGTGGCCAGCGTGTCCTCGAGCTTCCGGATCCGCTTCGACAGCGCCTGCTGCGTGAGGAACAGCGTCTGGGCCGCCCGCCCGAAGTGGCGCTGGTCCGCGGTCACGACGAACGCCCGCACCTGGGCGAGGTCGAGGTCCACCGGCTCAGGCGCCCGGCGGGCGGTCCCGGACGACGCAGGTGAGGCGCGCGGTGCAGGTGCGCCGGCCCTCGTCGTCGGTCAGGACGATCTCCGCGGTGATGGTGCCGCGGCCGACGTGCAGCGGCGTCGCGACCCCGGTGACGGTGCCCGAGCGGACCGCCCGGTGGTGCGTGCAGGACAGCTCCAGCCCCATCGCCGCGCGGCCCGGGCCCGCGTTGAGCGCGGCGACCGTCGAGCCCAGCGCTTCGGCGAGCACGGCGTTGGCGCCGCCGTGCAGCAGGCCGTACGGCTGGAGGTTGCCCTCGACCGGGATGGTGCCGACCACGCGTTCGGCCGTCGCTTCCAGCAGCTTCATGCCGACTTTGTCGTTCAGCTGCTGGTCCGCGGCCGCCGGGTCGATGCCCGACAGCCGGTCCACGTCGATGGGGGCGGCACTTTCGGTCACGCAATGCTCCTGTTCCTATGCGACACGTAAGAGTGTCGGACCCTCAGCCTAGACTCGGCTCCGTGAGCCCGAGTGAGAAGACGACCGTTGCCAACGCCACAGGAACGACCACTGTCGCCGAGCGGCCGAAGCTGCTGCTGATCGACGGCCATTCGATGGCCTACCGGGCGTTCTTCGCCCTGCCCGCGGAAAACTTCAAGACCAAGACCGGGCAGGTCACGAACGCCGTCTTCGGGTTCACCTCGATGCTCATCAACCTCCTGCGCGACGAAGCGCCGACCCACCTCGCGGTGGCGTTCGACCTCTCGCGCAAGACCTTCCGCTCGGAGACCTTCGCGGACTACAAGGCGAACCGCAGCGCGACCCCGGACGAGTTCCGCGGCCAGGTGGACCTGGTCCGGGAGGTCCTCGACGTGCTCGGCATCCCGTCGCTGACGAAGGAGAACTTCGAAGCCGACGACATCATCGCCACGCTCACGACGCAGGCCGCGGCGGACGGCTTCGACGTCCTCATCTGCACCGGCGACCGCGACGCGCTGCAGCTGGTGACCGACCACGTCACCGTGCTGTACCCGAAGCGCGGCGTCTCGGAGATGACGCGGTTCACGCCGGACGCCGTCGAGGAGAAGTACGGCCTCACCCCGCAGCAGTACCCGGACTTCGCCGCGCTGCGCGGCGACCCCTCGGACAACCTGCCGAACATCCCCGGCGTCGGCGAGAAGACCGCGGCCAAGTGGATCAAGCAGTTCGGCTCGCTCGACGACCTGATCGACCGCGTCGACGAGGTCAAGGGCAAGGCCGGCGAGGCGTTGCGCGCGCACCTCAGCTCGGTCCAGCTGAACCGCCAGCTCACCGAGCTGATCCGCGACGTCGAGCTGGAGGTCGGCCCGTCGGGGCTGGAGCTGCGCCCGTGGGACCGCGAGGCCGTGCACGCGCTGTTCGACGAGCTGGAGTTCCGCGTCCTGCGCGACAGGCTGTTCGCGACGCTGCAGAGCGCCGAGCCGGAGGCCGACGAAGGCTTCGAGGTCTCGGGTTCCGCGCTCGCGCCGGGCGCGCTCGCGGCGTGGCTCGCGGCGCACGCGGGCGAGGGCGAGCCGGTGGCGCTGGCCTTCCGCACCGCGGGCGCGTCGGTCCGGTCGGACCTGCGCGCGATCGCTTTCGCGTCGGCCGACGGCGAAGGCGCTTACGTCGACGTGACGGCGATGGACCAGGCCGACGACGCCGCGCTCGCCGCGTGGCTGGCCGACCCGAAGATCCGCAAGACCGGCCACGACCTCAAGGTCCCGCTGCACGCGATCCGCTCCCGCGGCTGGACGCTGGCCGGGCTCGCCATGGACACCGCGCTGGCCGCGTACCTCGTGCGGCCCGGGCAGCGCACGTTCGAGCTGGACGACCTCGCGCTGCGGTACCTGCACCGCGAGCTGCGCTCGGAGACCGACGGCGGCGACGGCCAGCTGTCGCTGCTCGACGGCGGCGCGGAAGGCCTGGAGCAGAAGGAGATCGACGAGGAGCTGGTCAAGGCCCGCGCGATCTTCGAGCTGGCCGGCGCGCTCGAGAAGGAGCTGGACGAGATCGGCGGCGCCCGGCTGCTCGCCGAGCTGGAGCTGCCGCTGCTGGAGGTCATCACCGAGCTGGAGATCGCCGGCGTCGCCGTCGACCTGGAGCAGCTGACCACGCTCGAGGCGCACTACCTCTCGCGCGTCACGCAGGCAGCCGAAGAGGCGTACGCGGTGATCGGCAAGCAGATCAACCTCGGTTCGCCGAAGCAGCTGCAGGTCGTGCTGTTCGACGAGCTGGGCATGCCGAAGACCAAGCGCACCAAGACCGGCTACACCACCGACGCCGAGGCGCTGCAGGGCCTGTTCGAGAAGACCGAACACCCGTTCCTGCAGCACATGCTGGAGCACCGCGACGCGACGAAGCTGCGCACGACCGTCGAGGGCCTGATCAAGTCCGTCGCCGACGACGGCCGCATCCACACGACGCTGCTGCAGACCATCGCGGCCACCGGGCGGCTGTCCTCGACCGAGCCGAACCTGCAGAACATCCCGGTCCGCACCGAAGAAGGCCGCCGCATCCGCGACGCGTTCGTCGTCGGCGAGGGCTTCAGCGAGCTGATGACCGCGGACTACAGCCAGATCGAAATGCGGATCATGGCGCACCTGTCGAAGGACGAGGGCCTCATCGAGGCGTTCAACTCCGGCGAGGACCTGCACACGTTCGTCGCGTCCCGTGCGTTCTCGATGCCGCCGGAGGAGATCACCCCGGAGCTGCGCTACCGCGTCAAGGCGATGTCGTACGGCCTCGCGTACGGGTTGTCGGCGTACGGGCTCTCGCAGCAGCTGCGGATCTCGACCGAGGACGCCAAGTCCCAGATGGAGGCGTACTTCGACCGCTTCGGCGGGGTGCGCGACTACCTCCACTCGGTCGTCGGCGTCGCGGCGAAGAACGGGTACACCGAGACGGTCTTCGGCCGCCGCCGCTACCTGCCGGACCTCAACAGCGACAACCGCCAGCGCCGCGAGATGGCCGAGCGGATGGCGCTGAACGCCCCGATCCAGGGCAGCGCGGCCGACATCATCAAGGTCGCGATGCTCAACGTCCACCGCTCGCTGGTCGAGGCGAAGCTGAAGAGCCGGATCCTGCTGCAGGTGCACGACGAACTGGTGCTCGAAGTCGCCGAAGGTGAGCGCGAGGAGCTGGAGAAGCTCGTCCGCCACGGCATGGGCTCGGCGTACGACCTGGCCGTGCCCCTGGAGGTCTCGGTCGGCTACGGCCGGTCCTGGAACGAAGCCGCGCACTGATCTCACCGAGCGTCACGGCCCGGATCACCGGGTCGTGACGCGGGTGTACTCGGGCGGACGTCGTCGGGTGGCGGTCTTCGCGGCGAAGCTGTCGTGCATGGCCAGTGACTTCCAGCGACGCAAGATCTCCGGCATTTTCGGCGCGATGGACGCCGACGACGACGGCTACCTGACCGAGTCCGACTTCCGGGCGCTCACGGCGAGGTGGCTCGACCTCCGCGGCACCGACGGCAGCACGCCCGAAGGGGAGAAGCTCGCCGCCATCATGATGGGCTGGTGGGCGACGCTGCGTGACGCGTCCGACCGCGACCGCGACGGCAAGGTCTCCCTCGACGAAGTCCTGAGCGTCGTCGACGAGCTGCCGAAGATGCCCGGTGCGGTCACCGGGACCGCCGACGCGATGTTCGAAGCGGTGGACGAAAACGGGGACGGCGCGATCTCGGCGGCGGAGTACCGCCGGATGATCGAGGCCTGGAGCGGCACCGGCGTCCCGACGGCCGAGGTGTTCGCCTTGCTGGACACCGACGGCGACGGCCGCCTCTCGCACGACGAGTTCACCGGCCACTGGTACGAGTTCTGGGCGGGCGACGACCCGGCGGCCCCGGGGAGTGCGGTCTTCGGCCGGGTCTGAGGCGCCGGGGCACTCTTCGGTGATCGTTCGGGCAGTCGCTCAACGGGCCGTTGTCCCGCTGAGCGGTCTCCGAGCGTGCCCGTCCGCTCACTCGGACGCAGAAATCGTTGGCATTACTACGAACGGCTGACTCCGTTCGGGTGAGCCATTACCGCTGGGTAGGGAGGTCGGCGCCCGAGGCGCGACGATCACGGCGTAGGGTCCGCCGAATGGGGTTCGAGCGTGAGCGACGACGCTGGCGGGTCCGGCTGCACGACGAACTCGGCCGGGTGTGCGGTGCGGGCACGGTGCTGGACGAGTACCACGTCCTCACGAGCGCGCACGTCGTCGAAACCGCCGGGGGACCGCGGTCCGCGCTGAGCGTCGACTTCGTCGGCCTGGCCGAGGCGATGCCCGGCACGGCCACCGTCGTCGAAGGCTGCTGGGTGCCCTCCGACGGCGGCGGGCGCGGCGATCTCGCCGTGCTCCGCCTCGATCGTCCCGAATCCCGCGTCTTCCGGGCGCCGCTGCACCGCATGCCGATCGGCGAGCACCAGCTCGTGCGCGCCTTCGGCTTCCCGCCCGGCTCGGTCGGCCGCTGGACCCACGCCCGGCTCGGCGGCCCCGAGCACCCCGGCGGCCCCGGCGGCGAGTGGGTCCGGCTGTTCCGCACCGCCGAAGCCGAACCGCTCGGCCCCGGCTTCGGAGGCACGGCGGTGCTCGACGAGGCGACCGGCCACCTCGTCGGCGTGGTCGTCGGCAAGGACACCGGCACCTGGATGATCCCGGTCGAGACCATGCTCGGGCACCTGCCGCAGCTGAGCATCTGGACCTCGGGCAGCCCGGCCGTGGACGCCAGCTTTTCGCGGCCCGTCGGGGAAGCCGTCGACGTCTCCTTCGTGCAGCGCGTCGCCGACTGGTTCGCCAAGGCCGAGCCCGGCACGGTCTGGGTCGTCGACACCGGCGAGGCCGGGTCGCCCGTCGCCGCGGCCCTGCGGTTCGGGATCGTCCTCGCCGACCGCGAACGCTCCCTCGGCGTGTCCGGCCTGCCGCCCGCCCTGGGCCAGATGCCGCCGGCGGGCAGCGTCGACCTCGCCGTCGACGCCACCGGCCGCACCGCCGACGCCGTCCGCCACCGGATCGCCGACCGGCTCACGACCGGCGTCGCGGGCCGCACCCTCGTCATCGACGCGATCGACGACTCCGCCGAACCCGACCGGCTCGTCGGTGAGGTGCTGGCCCCGCTCGCCGGCCGCGCGGCCGAGCTCGGCATCCGCCTGCTGCTCGGGTTCCGGGAAGAGTCCTCGCCCGGCGTCGCGGCGGTCCAGGCGGGCACCCTCGGGGCCCGCCCGGCGCGGGACGACCTCGCGGGCCGTCTCGACGTGTTGACGCAGTCCGTGGAGGAGCTCGCCGAGATCGAGGCGTACCAGCTGCGCGTGGCGACCCGGTTCACCGGCGTCGCGATGCTGCCGGCCCGCGCCCAGCGGCTGCGCGGGGCGCTGAAGCAGCTGCGCTCGGCCGAGGTCGACGGCGACGCGGAGTGGGTCGAGAAGCACATCGACGGCCACGAGCACGCGGTCGCCCCGGCGGTCGAGGACGGCCGCCGCCAGCGCGCGGTGCTCGACGGCCTGGTCGCCCGCCGCGAGGAACTGCGTGCGCGTTTGGCGGCGGACAACGAGCTGACCCGCGAGCACGGCCTCGACGGCGACCCGGAGCTGGAGCAGGCGTACACGCCGGCGAAGAGACTGCTGATCGACGGCCCGTGCGAGCTGACGGCGGCGGCCACGGCGGTCGACACGTACGCGGCGGCGGTCCGGGCCCGCATCGAGGACCGCGGCTGACCGAGCCGGAACTGTCGGTGCCGACCGGTGAAGTAGAGAACGGGGGCCCCGCGAGCGGGGCCCCCGAGCTGCGCGGTGCCGCCTCGGCCGAGCGCCCCGCCGTGTCGGCGCTGCCGCGCCGGGTGCGAAAACGGAGCGCCCCGCCTACCGCGTTCGGCGCCGGAACTGTCGGTGCCCACCGGTAAAGTGGAAAACGGGGGGCGCCCCGCGAGTAGTGCTGTTCAGCGGCGACCCAAGCCACGGATCAGCACCATCACCGCTTCCCGCACCTCGGCCCGCGTTCGCTGCGGCCCGAACACCTGCCAGTCCAGCGCCACCACCAGCATCGTGCCGAACAGCCCGGCCGCCGCCGTCGGGATCTGCACTCCCTCCGGCAGCCGGCCGGCCGACTCCAGCCGCGACAGCTGGCCCTTCACGATCGAGATGATCTCCTCGCGCAGCAACGAAAGCGTGCCGTGCCACTGGCCCGGCGTCCGCCACAGCTCGCTCACCAGGATCTGCGAAAACCCCGGGTACTGGGCGATGAACTCCAAAGTCACGTCGACCTGCGCCTCGATCACGTCGAGCGGATCCGCGTCGGACACCGCGAGACGAAGCCGCTCGGCGAGCGTGTCCACCCCGTACCGCAGGAGCCCGTCGACCAGGCCGTCCTTCGACCCGAAGTTGTAGTAGACCGTGCCCTTCGCGACGCCCGCTTCGGCGGCGATGTCGTCCACCGTCAGGCCGACCAGGCCCCGGCTCTTCGAAAGCCGCAGCGTGGCCTCGAAGAGCTTCTGCTTCGTCCCGCCGCTCACAGGCTCAGCTCGGGCTTGAGCGCGGACACCGTCCAAACGCGACGTTTGCGCGCGGCCAGCGTGGACACGAGGATCCCGCCCACCAGGTAGGCCAGCAACACGCCGATGTCGCCCAGGATCTGCACAGTGGCGCCACTGTAGAACAGGTGGCGGAAGCCGTCGATCGCGTAGCCCATCGGCAGCACCACGTGCAGCGGGTACAGCGCGTCCGGGATGGTCTGCCACGGGAACGTCCCGCCCGCGCTGACCAGCTGCAGCACCAGCAGCACCAGCCCGAGGAACTTCCCGACCGCGCCGAAGAACGCGTTGAGCGCGTGCACCACCGACGTGAACGTCAGCGACACGAGGACGGCGAAGCCGATCGCGCCCAGCGGGTGCGCGATGTGGATGCCGACCAGCCACGTCACCGCGCCGAACAGCACGATCACCTGCGCGACGCCGAGCAGCGCCGACGACAGCCAGCCGCCCACCGCGACCCGGAACGGCGCCGCGCCCGCGGTCAGCGCCCGGGTCGAAAGCGGCCGCAGGATCAGGAACAGCACGAACGCGCCGATCCAGGTGGCCAGCGAGATGAAGAACGGTGCGAGACCGGCGCCGTACGTCCCCGCGGACGCCTCGCCGTTGGCGTTCACCGCCACCGGGTCGGCGATGGTGTTGGCCGTCGCCGAGCGGGTCGGGTCGTCCGGGTTCGGGATTTCCTTGAGCCCGGCCGAAAGCCCGTCACGCAGCTTCACCGCGCCGTCCGCCAGCTGATTGGTGCCGTTGACCGCGGTCTTCTCGCCGTCGCTGAGCTGGGACGCACCATCCTTCAGCTGGTTCGCGCCGTCGGACGCCTGCGCGATGCCGCTCGCCAGCTGCGGCGACGCCGCGGCGAGCTTGGCCGCGCCGTCGGACACCTGGCGGGCGCCGTCGGCCAGCTTCGCGAGGTCGCCGTTGGCCTGCTGGATCTTGCTGTTCGCCTGGTCGACGGGGGAGCGCAGCTGGTCGGCCTTCGCGAGGATCGCCTGCACCTGCGCCTCCGGGACGCCGGCGTCGCGCAGGTCGGTCTGCAGCTGGCTGCGGTAGGAGTCGAGCTTGCCCTGGATGTCGGACGACGCCGTCGCGGCGACCGAAGCCGCGTCGGCGACCTTCTGGTCCCCGGCCGCCACCTGCGAAGCACCGCTGGCGAGCTGCTGCGTCTGCGAAGGCAGGGAAGCGGTGCCGCTCTTGAGCGTGCCGAGGCCGGTCGCCAGCGTCGACGAGCCGTCCGCGAGCTTCGCCGCGCCGTCGGCCAGCTTCTGCTGACCCGACTTGAGCTGGGTGGCGCCGTCGGCGAGCTGGGCCGCGCCGGTCGAGGCTTCCTGGATCTTGGCGTAGATCGTGGAGAAGCCGACCAGGAACCGGTCCGCGGCCTCGCTGCCGACCTTCTCCGCGATCGTCTTGCGCACCTGCTCGGCGACCTGCTTCGCGATGGTGCCGGACAGGTAGTTGTTGGCGTCGTTGGTGGTCAGCGTGATCGTCGCCTGCTGCGGCTGGAAGTTGCCGACCGAGAGCAGCGCGGCGGAGAAGCCGCTGGGGATGCCGATCGCGAAGGAGTACTTGTCGTCGCGGACGCCGTCACGGGCCTCCTGCTCGGACACCTCGTGCCACTGGAAGGTGCCGGACTTGGTCAGCTCGTCGGTCACCTCGCGGCCGACGTTGCGCTGCTGGCCGCTCGCGTCCTTCGCACCGGTGTCGCTGGTGAAGACGGCGGCGGGCAGCTTGTCGAGCCTGCCGTACGGGTCGTAGTTCGCGTAGAGGTAGAAGGACGCGTAGAGCAGCGGCACCAGCACGAGCGCGACCAGCGCGAGCTTGGGCATCGTGCCGGTGGAGAGGCGGCGCAGCTCGTTGCGCGCGATCCGGAAGGCGTTCATTCGGTGACCTCGTCAGTGCTCGCGGGGAGCTCTTCGGTGGGGGTGGGTTCGGGGGCGTGGTGCTGCGGCTCGGGCTGCTCGGCCGAGCCGAGGCGCGCGGGCGTGAAGGGGAGGGCGGACAGCGGGGTCGTCGCGGCGAGCACGACGACGGCGAAGCCGCGCTCGGCCTGCTCGCGCGCCAGCCCCGCCCAGCTTTCGACGTCGCTGGTGTGCCGGTCGGGGGTGTCGAGGACGAGCAGCCGGACGCCCTCGCGTTCGGCGGCCAGCTCGGTCAGCAGCCGCGTGCGCAGGACCGGGGCGAGGTTCTCGAACCGCGTGCCCGCGAACGGCGCCGCGTCGTGGCCGGCGAGCCAGCGGGCGACGTCTTCCTTGCCCGCCGGGCGGTGGGCCAGCGCCAGCTCCTCGCCGACGACGACGCGCAGGGGGAGGGCGTCGTCGGGCTCGCTGACGCCGGGGGCGTCGACGACCGCGACGAGCTCGGGCAGCGCGGTGTCGGTGCCCTCGGCGTGCACCGTGCCGGTGGTCGGCTTCAGCCGCCCGGCCAGCGCCAGGCCGAACGCGGTGACGCCGACGCCGGGTTCGCCGTGCACGATCGCCAGGTCGCCCTCGCCGACGGTCAGCGAGGTGGGCGGTAACAAGGGGCCGTGGTGTCCTTCGAGGGACACCCGATCGGCGCGGACCTGCACGGTTACTCCAGCGTCGGGAACTTTTTGAACTGACCGGTCAGTTCAAAAGCTAGCCCTCGCGGCGGGGTGCGGCAAGATCACCGGACGCACGTCACACTCGTGGGTGACTTTCGCAGCTCGCCGGTCGCGACGCCCACTCGGCGGCCCCGGCCGGGGGAGGGGTGCCGCTCAGCGGAGCGCCGACGCCGGGAGGTCGTGAGTGAGAAACAGTGTTCTAACCCTGTTTCTCACTCACGACCGCCGCGGTGTGCGGACCCGGCCGGTCGCTGCCGTGCTCAGCGGAGCGCCGACGCCGGGCGCACCTCCCAGCTGGTCCACAGTGGACGGTAGCCCTGCCGGTGCCAGAACACCGAGGCCAGCGGGTTCGTCGGGTTGTAGTAGAGGTACGTCCTGCTCGCCCCGCCCCGGTGCAGCTCCCGGTGCACGTGGGCCATCAGCGCCCGGCCGAAGCCGCCGCCGCGCTCGCCGGGTGCCGTCACCACGTTGTTCACGTAACCCCAGCGCCCCGGCGGGAGCAGCTCGGCCGCCTCGCTCCCCGGGGTCGCGTCGATCCACGCGCAGTGCGCGACGGCGCGGATCTCACCGTCCTCCTCGGCCAGCCACACCGCCGGTTCGTCCTCGGCCAGCGCGTCGCGCAACGCGGGGGCCAGCAGCTCGGCCGTGTTCGCCCGGCGGGGCGCGGCCACCAGGCCGGTGTAGTCGAACGTCGCCGCGGCCAGCTCCAGCGCCGCGGCGAAGTCGTCCGGCCGGGCGCGGCGGACGGCGACCGCCGGGGCCGCCCCGACCGGGGGCGCCGTGCGCACGCCGACCGCGGAGAGCGGGACGAGACCGTGGTCGAGGAAGGCGCGGATCGCCTCGGCGTCCCGGCTGGGCCAGAGGACGACGCACGACGAGTCGTCGCCGATCTCCTCCGCCTCCAGCACGCCCTTGAGCGCGCGGAGCAGGAGGTCGACGCCCTCGGTGCCGGTGGCGCCGAAGTACGGGAAGAGCTGCCGGACGTCGGCGGCCGCCCACAGCATCGTGACGTCGCCGGGCGCCGAGCGGTGCCGCTGCAGCACCCCGGTGATCCGGGTGCCGTCCGCGGTCGCGACGTCCAGCCGCTGTCCCTCGGCCGGGGGCGCGGCGGGCGGCAGCAGCGCGTCGACCGCCGCGAAGCGCGCGCGGTGGGCGGCGAGCAGCGGCTCGGCGATGTCCATGGGTCCCCCTGGTGGTGCGTCGGTCAGGACCAGGCGGGGCGCCGGATCCACATCGTCCACAGTGGACGATAGCCCTGCCGGTGCCAGAATACCGGCGAGAGCGGGTTCGCCGGGTGGTAGAAGAGGAACGTACCGCGCAGCTCCGGCCGGAGCAGCTCGCGATGGGCCACCGCCATCAGCGCCCGGCCGACGCCGCCGCCCCGCGCGCCGGGCGCGACCGACAGCGTGTCGACGTATCCCCAGCGGCCCGGCCGCAGCCGGCCGTGGATGCCGTCGCCCGGTGCGGGCGAGGCCAGTGCGCACGAAGCCAGGCCGACCGGCACGCCGTCGTCCTCCGCCAGCCAGACCAGGCCGCTGAAGCGCAGCGCGCGGACGACCTCCGCGCGCAGCAGCGCCCGCGCGCCGGGGCGCGGCACCGCGGTGCCGACCAGCGACGTGTAGCGCCATTCCGCCACGCGCAGGTCGGTCAGGGCCTCGACGTCGCCGTCGCCCGCGCGGCGGACGGTGACCCGCGACGGCCCCGCGTCCGCGGGCGGCTCCGGGGGCCGCACGGCCAGGCACGTCATCGGCGCGAAGCCGTGCGCCAGCAGGACCGCCGACGCTTCGGCGTCACGGCTCGGCCAGGCCAGCGTGCAGCCGGAGTCCGGCTCGGGCCGCGTGCCGCGCATCCGGTCGCGCCACGCCCCCAGCAGCGCGGTCAGGCCCGCCGCGCCGCTGTCGCCCGGTACCGCGGTCAGGTCCCAGATCTCCAGCGGGCCCCACAGCGCGGGCCACGCCCCCGGCGCGTGCACCACGTGCGTCAGCAGGCCGCCCGCCCGGTGCCCGCCGGCGGTCACCACGAGCGGCTCGCTGGCCGCCGACGGCGGGGCGGCGATCGGCGGCAGCAGCGGGTCGAGCGCGGCGAACCGGGCGTTCTGCTCCTTTTCCAGGGGGTTCACGAGCGGTGCGTGCGGAAGATCGCGGTGCCCGGGAAGAGCCGGCCGCGCAAGGGGCTCCACTGGCCCCAGACCCGCGTGTGCCCCGCCGGCCATTCGGGCTCGACGAGGTCCGTCAGGGTGAACCCGGCCGAGGCCAGCGCGCGCACGTAGTCGCCGAGGGTGTGGTGGTACTCGACGTAGGTCGCGGTGCCGTCGTCGTCGACCTCCACGTACGGCGTGCGGTCGAAGTAGGGCTGGGTGACGGTGAGCCCCTGCGGGCCGGGGTCGTCCGGGAAGATCCACCGCATCGGGTGGGTCACCGAGAACACCCACGGCGCGCCCGGCCGCAGCACCCGGTGCACCTCGGCGAAGACGGCGTCCACCGAGGCGACGAACGGGATCGCGCCGAAGGCCGAGCAGGCCGCGTCGAAGCTGCCGGACGCCAGCGGCAGGTACTCGGCGTTCGCCTGCACGAGCGGGATGCCGGCGCCGGTGCGCTCGTTGCCCTCGCGGGCGTGGCGCAGCATGCCGGCGGACAGGTCGGTCGCGACGGGGCGGGCGCCCTGGGCCGCCAGCCAGCGCGAGCACGCGGCCTGCCCGCAGCCGACCTCCAGCACGCGCTTGCCGCGGACGTCGCCGAGCAGCCGCGCGTCGGCCTCGCGCACACCCTCCGGGCACCAGACGAAGTCGGCGTCGCCGAGGAACCCGCCGTGCTCGGCCTGGTAGTCGTCGGCGTCGGCGTCCCACCAGGCGAGGTTCGCGGCCGCGGCTTCGGGGCCCCCGACCTCGCGGTAGGCGACGGCCGTGGTGCCCAGCCGGTGCTCGGCCGCTTCGTGGCGCCCCGGCGCGGGCGGCTCCTCCGGTGGCATGATGGTGGTCTCCGGTCCTGCGTCCTGGTGCCTGCGATTTGCTTCCGCGAGGACCTTAGCGACCGAGGGGGACCCTGATTGTGCCGCCTAGCGGCCGCCGCGTAGGATAAGTGTTAGCGCAGTGGGTTCGCGCTGCCTTCCGCTCAGCTTTTCCTGGTCGGGCTCGGGGTCGCGCACCGTTATGCGGGTCATGCCGCGGTCGTTCACTGGTGGACGTTTGCTCGCAGGGTCGTCGCATGCTCACAACAGCCCATCGCGCCGACAACTGCCAACCCTCGATCCCATCCACCGGAGCAACCCGCCTAATGACCATCGACACCGCCACCGCCCCGACCGCCCCGAACGCGGCCCCGCAGGTCGCCATCAACGACATCGGGTCGGAGGAAGATTTCCTCGCGGCTATCGACAAGACGATCAAGTACTTCAACGATGGCGACATCGTCGAGGGCACCATCGTCAAGGTCGATCGCGACGAAGTCCTGCTCGACATCGGCTACAAGACCGAGGGTGTCATCCCCTCGCGTGAGCTGTCCATCAAGCACGATGTCGACCCGGCTGAGGTTGTCACCGTCGGCGATGAGGTCGAAGCCCTGGTTCTCCAGAAGGAGGACAAGGAAGGCCGTCTGATCCTGTCCAAGAAGCGCGCGCAGTACGAGCGCGCCTGGGGCACGATCGAGGAGCTCAAGGAGAAGGACGAGCCCGTCAAGGGCACCGTCATCGAGGTCGTCAAGGGCGGCCTCATCCTGGACATCGGCCTGCGCGGCTTCCTCCCCGCGTCCCTGGTCGAGATGCGCCGCGTCCGCGACCTGCAGCCGTACGTCGGCCGCGAGCTCGAGGCGAAGATCATCGAGCTGGACAAGAACCGCAACAACGTGGTCCTGTCCCGCCGCGCCTACCTCGAGCAGACCCAGTCCGAGGTGCGCAGCGAGTTCCTCAACGCGCTCGCCAAGGGCCAGGTCCGCAAGGGCGTCGTGTCGTCCATCGTCAACTTCGGTGCCTTCGTGGACCTGGGTGGCGTCGACGGCCTGGTGCACGTTTCCGAGCTGTCCTGGAAGCACATCGACCACCCGTCCGAGGTCGTCGAGGTCGGCCAGGAGGTCACGGTCGAGGTCCTGGACGTCGACATGGACCGCGAGCGCGTCTCGCTGTCGCTGAAGGCGACCCAGGAAGACCCGTGGCGCCAGTTCGCCCGCACCCACGCGATCGGCCAGATCGTGCCGGGCAAGGTCACCAAGCTGGTCCCGTTCGGTGCGTTCGTGCGCGTCGAAGAGGGCATCGAGGGTCTGGTCCACATCTCGGAGCTGGCCGAGCGCCACGTCGAGATCCCGGAGCAGGTCGTCCAGGTCAACGGCGACGTCATGGTCAAGGTCATCGACATCGACCTCGAGCGCCGTCGCATCTCGCTGTCGCTGAAGCAGGCGAACGAGGGTGTCACGCCGGACACCGAGTTCGACCCGGCCCAGTACGGCATGGCCGCCGAGTACGACACCGAGGGGAACTACATCTACCCCGAGGGCTTCGACCCGGACACCCAGGAGTGGCAGGAAGGCTTCGACAAGCAGCGTGAGGAGTGGGAGCGCCAGTACGCCGAGGCGCACACTCGTTACGAGGCCCACATGAAGCAGGTCGTGAAGGCCGTCGAGGCCGACGCGGAAGCCGCCGCTGACGCGGCGACCGGCGTCGAGGGTGGCTCGGAGAGCTACACCTCGGGCTCGACCTCGACCGACACGAAGAGCAGCGGCGGCACCCTCGCCTCCGACGAGCAGCTCGCGGCGCTCCGCGAGAAGCTCTCCGGCGGTGCGTGAGCACTAGCGCTCTGAGCTGAAAGCGAACCCCCGGTCCCGAGTGGACCGGGGGTTCGCTGCGTTCGGGGGTTCTCGCGGGTCGTTCGGCCGCTGACTGCTGCCCGCCTCAGCGGTTCCGCAGGCCCAGCCCGGTCATCATCGCCACCACTCCGCGGCGGTACATGCGCTCGTTCGCCTCGTCCGTCGGCGGGATGAACCAGTCCGGCAACGGCGTCCGCGAAGCCAGCATCAGCTCCGCCCCGACCAGGCCGTGCATCGCCGTCCACAGCTGGTACGCCGTCTCGCGGGCGTCCGCTCCCGGTGGGCACACCCGCTGGACGCGGGCGATGAACAGGGTGAACGTCGTCCGCAGCACCGCCGAGCGCAGCGCCGGATCGGGGTCGAACCCCGGGACCGGGCGCTCGAACATCAGCGCGTACCGAACCGGGCTCTCCCGGGCGAACAGCCGGTACTCGACCGCCAGGTGCAGCAGGTCCGCGACCCCGTCCGGGCCGGCAGGCGGCAGGCCCTCCAGCAGCTCCCGCAGCGAGTCGAACGTGCGCTCGTACAGCGCGTCGAGCAGGCCCGTGCGGCCGCCGAACCGCGCGTACACCGAGATCGTCGACGCGCCGGCCGCCTCGGCCACCCCGCGGACCGTCAGCCCGGTGACGCCGCGGTCGAACAGCACCGCCAGCGCCGCGTCCAGGAAGCGCTCGCGGTTGCCCTGCTCGGCGGGGCGCATCGACAGGTGCCTGGTGGCCACGGCGCACCCCCTTCGCGCACAACGACGTCCGGGTGACCCACTCGCAGCAAAAGATACGATATCCGGCGCGTCTTGGGAATGTGCCCGATGTCCGGATGTGCGGGATTCCCGTCCGGCGGACGCATGTCCGAGCACCGCGCGGGCGGGCATCGTCGACGTCATGACCATCGACGTCCCCGACACCGCCCTCGCCCGCGAAGCCGCCGAGTACGTCCGCGACACCGCGGGCCCGCTCCTCTACGACCACTCCGCCCGCGTCTACTTGTTCGGCGCGCTCCAGGGCCGCCGCCGCGGCCTCGGCTTCGACGCCGAGCTGCTCTACGTGGCGGCCCTGTTCCACGACCTCGGGCTCGTCGCGGGCCACCGCACCGACCGGCGCTTCGAGCTCGACGGCGCGGACGAGGCCCGGCACTTCCTGCTCGGCCACGGCGTCGACGCCGAACGCGCCCGGGTCGCCTGGACGGCCATCGCGCTGCACACCACCCCGGGCATCCCCGAGCACATGGAACCCGAGGTCGCGCTGGTGACGGCCGGGGTCGAGTACGACGTCCTGGGCATCGGGTACCACGACCTCCCCGCCGACGCCCGGGCCGCGGTCGTGGCCGCGCACCCGCGGCCGGACTTCAAGCGGCGCATCCTCGCGGCCTTCACCGACGGCATCCGTGACCGGCCCGACACGGCGTTCGGGAACGTCAAAGCCGATGTGCTGGCCCGGTTCGTGCCAGGCTTCGTGCGCACGGACTTCGTCACCACGATCTTGGACTCACCCTGGGAGGACTGACACCGATGGAGCACCCCGAGCCCGGCACGGTCGTCGTCACCGCGACCGGCGACGGCACCTACACGCAGCAGGTCACGACGGCGACCCACGAGCTGCTCGTCGACGAACCGGTCGCGGTCGGGGGCGCCGACGCCGGTCCGAACCCGTACGAGCTGCTGCTCGCGTCCCTGGGTTCGTGCACGGCGATCACGCTGCGGCTGTACGCGGACCGCAAGGGCATCCCGCTGACCCGGGCGACGATCCGGCTCCGGCACGACCGCATCCACGCCGAGGACTGCGCCAAGTGCGAGACCGAGCGCGGGATGCTGAGCCGGATCACCCGCGAGATCGAGCTCGAGGGCGAACTGGACGACGACCAGCGCGCGAAGCTGATGCTGATCGCCGACAAGTGCCCGGTGCACCGGACGCTGTCCGCGGAGATCGCGATCGAGACGCGTGAGACCGGCCGCTGAGGTTGAGCGGGGCTTCGGCCGTCAGGCCGCGGCGGCGTGGACGGTGGCCGGGCGGATGGCCGCCGAGCCCACCGCGGGGACCCAGATGCGCTCGAGTGCCGCGGCGCGGGCCTTGCGGCGGAGGCCGGCGAAGCTGTGCTTGGCCGGTACGAGCAGGGCGCTGAGCCACGTCCGGCGGTAGTCCGCGAGCGCCTCGGCCACGGTGCGGTGGAGAAGGCAGTGCACCAGCCCCGGCGTGCCGAGCCGGTGCTTCCCGGCGTGCTTGCTGTCCGCCATCGTTCCTCCGTGTGGGCGACCCTGTCGCGCGCACGGTACGCAGCCGGGCCCGTGAAGGTGAGGAAGCAACGCGGCGTGTCCGGATATCGGTTGAGTCACGCGTCACGTTCGCCTTGCGGGTCACCCGTTCGTATGCCCTCGCTCCGCCGTCAGGCGGGCGGGCCGCTGACCTCGCTCTTCGTGCACGTCGTGGGGAACGGGATCCAAGCGCTCTTCACCGCGTACAGCGGGCCCGACGGCTGGGCCCGCACCCGGTAGACACCGGACAGGCAGTGAACCGGCTCGGCCGGGGCGGCCACCGTGAACGCGGGCGCCCCCACGGCGAGGCCGCCCACCCCCAGCAGCACGACCGCCGCCCGGCTGATCCTCGTCATCTTCATGGTCCCTCCCTTGACCAGGCGGGTGGTAACCCGCTGCCGGTCCGATCGGAAAACGATTACCCGTGTTACGGGGCAGGCCAGTGCGTCACACGAATGGGCGCACCGCCCAGCGGGCCGTCCGGCCTGACTAGGGTGATCGGCATGTTGCGTGTGGGGCTGACGGGTGGGATCGGGGCCGGCAAGTCGACCGTGGCGAACCGGCTCGCGGAGCACGGTGCCGTCTTGATCGACTCCGACCGGATCGCCCGCGAGGTGGTCGAGCCCGGAACCGAAGGGCTCGCCCGGCTCGCCGAGGAGTTCGGGCCGGAGATCCTGGCCGCCGACGGGTCGCTCGACCGGCCCGCGCTCGCCGCGAAGGCGTTCGCCGACGACGAGTCGCGACACCGGCTGAACGCGATCGTGCACCCGCTGGTCGGCGCCCGCACCGGCGAGCTGATGGCCGCCGCCGCGCCGGACGCCGTCATCGTCCACGACATCCCGCTGCTGGTCGAAAACGGCCTCGCGACGGCGTACCACCTGGTCGTGGTCGTCGACGCGCCGGTCGAGGTGCGGGTCCGGCGGCTGGTGACGGCGCGGGGCATGGCCGAGGAGGACGCGCGGGCCCGGATCCGGGCGCAGGCGAGCGACGAGCAGCGCCGCGCCGTCGCCGACGTCTGGCTGGACAACGGCGGTGCCGAAGACGCCGTGCTCGCCGACGTCGACGCGTTGTGGGCCGACCGGCTCGTGCCGTTCGAGGCGAACGTCCGGCTGCGCCGGCCGCGGCCGCCGGTGTCCCCGAAGATCGCCGAGTACGACCTGACCTGGCCGGTGCAGGCCGAGCGGGTGCTCGCCCGGGTCCGCGCCACGGCGGGGGAACTGGCCCGCCGCGCCGACCACATCGGCTCCACCGCTGTTCCGGGCCTGCCGGCCAAGGACGTCCTCGACCTCCAGCTCACGGTGCCGACGGTGGACGACGCCGACACGCTCCGGGAGCTCCTGTCCGACGCCGGGTTCCCGCGCCTGGAGGGCGACTGGGTCGACGACGCCCAGGACGGCACCGGGACGTGGCCCAAGCGCCTGCACGTCGGCGCCGACCCGAAACGCCCGGTGAACCTGCACGTCCGGTCCGAGGAGACGCCCGCGTGGCGGCTCGCGCTGCTGTTCCGCGACTACTTGCGCGCGAACCCGGAGGAGCGCGACGACTACCGCGACGTCAAGCTGCGGCTGGCCGGCGAGCACGCCGAGGACGGCAACGTCGCGGCCTACGCGGATGAGAAGCAAGAGTGGGTCAACGGGGTGTTCGCCCGCGCGGAGAAGTGGGCCGCGACCACCGGCTGGACGCCCTAGGACCCCAGCAGCCCGCGTTCGAACGCGACGGCGACGGCCGCCGCGCGGTCCTTCACGCCCAGCTTCGCGTAGACGTGGATCAGGTGCGTCTTGACCGTCGCTTCGCTGATGAAGAGCTTCTTCGCCGCTTCCTTGTTGGTCGAGCCTCGGGCGACCAGGGTGAGCACCTCGAGTTCGCGCTGGGACAGGGCAGTCGGCACCGGCGCGCGCATCCGGCCCAGCAGCCGGCTGGCCACCGCGGGCGAGAGCACCGCCTCGCCGCGGGCGGCGGCTTCGACGGCGCGGAAGAGGTCTTCGCGCGGGGCGTCCTTGAGCAGGTAGCCCGTCGCGCCGGCCTCGACGGCGGGCAGGACGTCGGAGTCGGTGTCGTAGGTCGTGAGCACCAGGACCCGCGCCGGATTGCCCAGCCTGGCCAGCTCGGTGATCGCGGCGACGCCGTCGGTGCCCGGCATCCGCAGGTCCATCAGCACGACGTCGGGGCGCAGCCGCTCGGCCAGCGCGACGGCTTCGGCGCCGTTCGCCGCCTCGCCGACGACTTCGAAGCCGCGGCCGGTGAAGATGCCGCGCAGCCCGTCGCGGACGACCGGGTGGTCGTCGGCGATGAGCACGGTGATCGTCATGCGGAGGCCTCCGGCGGGGACGGTACGGCGGGCAGGACGGCCGAGATCGCGGTACCGCCGCCGGGCTCGGACTCGACGTGGAGCGTACCGGCGAGCCGCTGGACGCGGCGCCGCATCCCGGGCAGCCCGAAACCCGGACCAGGGGCGGGGGTGAACCCGGCGCCGTCGTCGCGGACGTCGAGGGTCACCTCGTCGTCCATGTAGGACAGGGTGAGGCCGACGCGGCCCGCCGCGGCGTGCTTGTCCACATTGGACAGCGCTTCCTGCGTGACCCGCAGGATGGTCGACTCGATCTCGGGGTGCAGCGGACGCGGGTCGCCGGTGGCCGTGACCGCGGCGGGCACGCCGGTCCGCTCGCTCCAGCGCGCCGCGATGCCGGCGAGCGCCTCGGGCAGCGACGCGGTCTCGAGGGCTTCCGGGTGCAGCGCGCGCACCGAACGCCGGGCGGCGGTGAGGTTCTCGCGCGCGAGCGCGTTCGCGGAGTCCAGGTGCCGCTGCCACTCCGCGGGCTCGTCCTTGGCCAGCGCGGCGGCTTCGAGCTGCGTGATGATGCCGGTGAAGCCCTGCGCCAGGGTGTCGTGGATCTCCTGCGCCAGCCGCTGCCGCTCGTCGAGGATCCCGGCTTCCCGGGCCTGGCTGAGCAGTTGCCGTTGCAGCCCTTCGTTTTCCGCGTGCGCCGCGGCGAGGTCGTCGAGCATGCGCCGGCGTTCTTCGTTCTGCCGGGCGATGGCCGTCGAGAGCAGGCCGCCGCCTCCGATCGCCGCCGTCTGCACGACGATGATCGTGACCCAGATGGCCGGCCGCTCGCGCAGGGCGTGCACGGGACCGCCGTTGCCGAGGGTGTTGATCAGCAGTGAGGTCACCGCCAGCGCGGCGAACGCGAGCCACGTGGGCCGCAGCCGCATGGCGGCCAGGAACGTGAAGATCATGAAGATGAGGAACGTGATGTCCCGGACTTCGAGGACGCTGCCCAGGCCGGCGATCCCGAGGAACGTCAGCAGGGCGAAGGCCGGCTGTTCGCGCAGCCGCGGCGGCGCGAGGACCACCGTGCCGAGCACCCAGAGCGCGGCCGCGGCGACCCAGGCGCCGGTGACCGCCCACCAGCGGGCGTCGTGGCCGCCGACGCCGAGGGTGACCGCGGTCGCGACGGCGAGCAGCACGCCGGGCAGGATCCGTTCGGCCCGGAACAGCCACGGCTGCCAGCCATCCGGGGTCCGCGCCGACTCCGGTGGCCACATCGGCCGGCTCCAGTCGACATCGAGGCTCACGCTCTCATGTCCTTCGACCGGGGCCAGATCACGTCCCAGCTCGCGGTCCGGCCGCTGAGCTGCCAGACCGGCATGTGCTCGCTCGCGTTGGCGACGCCGAGCCGGTTGCCGACCTGCCCGGCGATGTGCGTGCTGCCGAAGTACTTCGCGAGCTTCGACGGGTCGTAGCCGACGAAGAGCACCGTGTCGGCGTCGTCGGCGGGCCGGCCGAAGTACCAGAAGCCCCGGCTGGGGCTGTACGCCTCGGGCAGGCCGCGTTCGGGCCCGTAGCGGCCGAGCGCGCCCGCCTGCCAGTAGCCGCCGGTGACGATCGCCGTGCCCGGCGGGGCGGTCCGGTACAGCGCGGCGACGTCGTCGGCGAGGTCCGGCCAGCCGATCTCTTCGGCCGCGTAGGCGGGCCGCGGCGCGGCCGGGTGGTCGGCCAGCCAGTGCACCGGCCAGAGCGGCAGCGTGAACGGCAGGCTGAACAGCGCCGACAGCACGAACACCGGCCAGGTCGGCACCCATCGCCACCAGCGGGACGGCTCGAGTGCTTCAACGTGGACGGCGGCCGCGGCCCACAGCACGCCGAACATGCCGGCGGCGTAGTAGTACCGCCCGTTGGCGACCAGGAAGACCGCGACGACACCCAGCGCCGTCCAGCCGAGGAACCGGTACGGCCGCAGCTGCTCGCTCCCCAGCAGCACGGCGACGCCGTAGAGGACGCCGAGCGCGCCGATCACCCAGCCGGCGCCGGCCAGGAGGTTCGGGACGAAGCTCTCGCGCCCGCCCGCCGCGTCGACCTCGGCGCCGACCGCGTTCCCCATACCGAGCTGCGGCCAGCCGTTCGCGCGCTGCCACAGCAGTGTCGGCACCAGCGAGACGGCGGCGATCACCGCTCCCAGCCACAGCTTCGGGCGGCGAAGCAGCTCTCGCGGCCCGAACACGAGCACCGCGAGCCCGGCCACCACCCAGAACGCGCCGATGAGCAGCTTTCCGTTGAGCGCCACGGCCGTCACGACCCCGAGCCACACGAGGAGCGCGTCGGCCCGGGTGCGGACCCAGCGGACCAGCAGCCACAGCACGAGCGTCCACAGCAGCGGGTCGATCGTCGACGTCGCCAGGTAGTGGCCGCTGCCGACGAACTGCCCGCAGATCGCGTACGCCGCCGCCGCGCGTGCCTGCGCCTTGCGCTGCCCGCCGAGCTCCCGGGCGATCAGGGCGGTGACGACCACGCCCGCGGCGGTCGCGGCGATCGCCGGCAGCCGGAACACGACCAGGTTCCCGGGCGCGAGGGAGTCCATCGCCCAGGCCAGGAACGGGACGAGCGGCGGCTGGTCGGCGTAGCCCCACGCGAGGTGCTTGCCGGCGGCGAGGAAGTACAGCTCGTCCCCGAAGTAGCCGTAGCGGCCGGCCGTCAGCAGGAGCGCGAGGGCGGTGCCCGCCGCGAGCAGGGCGACCGGCAGCCGGGCGAACGGCGCGAGGGCGGCTTTCGACTGGTCGGGGGCCGTGGATACGGCGTCCATCATGCTCCTGTCGTCGTCCGGCCCGGTCCCTTCCGCACCCTACGGGGGCCCACCCGGCGCCACCGCGCGGAAGGTGACGCCGGGCACACGCTCACGGGTGGGTGTTGACCAGCTCCGGCCATAGCGCGGACCAGGGCCCGGTCCGGCCGGTCGCCAGCCACAGCGGCACGCCGTCGAAGTAGCTCGGCTTCGCGGAACCGGTGTCCACCTTGCCGATCGGCCGCACGCCGGCGAAGTGCCCGCGCAGCGGCCGCGGGTCCGCGCCCACGAACAGGACGTCGGTCGCCGTCTCGGGCGGCACCCCCAGGGTCGCATAACCGCGGTTGCCGCTGGCCGGCTCGGGCAGGCCGAGACCGGGGCCGTAGCGGGCGAGCGCACTGGCCTCCCAGTACGTCTCGGTCACCACCGCCGTGTGCTCCGGGCCGGGCAGCCGGGCGAACGCGCCTGCCACCGAGTTCGTCCCTTCCGGCCAACCGATCTCCGCGAAAGCGAGCGCCGGCGCCGGCAGTGCCGGGTGTTCGGTCAGCCACGCCCGCGGCCAGACCGGCAGCGAGACGGGCAGGACGAGCACCGCCGCGAGCACGTAGCACGGCCAGGTCGCGACCCACCGCCACCAGCGGGCCGGCTCCCGGCGTTCGAGCGCGACCGCGGCCACCGCCCAGCAGAGCGGGTACATCCCGGCGAGGTAGTAGAACCGGCCGTTCACCGCCAGGAACACGAGGGTCAGCAGCAGCGTCGTCCAGCCGAGGAAGCGCAGCTCACGGCTGCGCAGGAGCCGGTACAGGCCGTAGCAGAGCAGGACGGCACCCACCGGGAGCCCGGCGGTGAGCAGCGCCGTCGGCAGGAACAGCAGCCGCCCGCCCCCGCCGTCGGCGACCTCCCGCGAGATCGCCGCACCCATGCCCAGCTGGGGCCAGCCGTGCGTGGCCTGCCAGACCAGCGTCGGGACCAGCGCCGCCACGGCGATCGCGGCGCCGAGCCACAACGCCGGGCGCCGCAGCAGTTCGCGGGGACCGCGGACCAGGAGTGCGACCCCGGCGGCGAGCCAGAACCCGCCGATGAGGAACTTCGCGTAGAGCGCGACCGCCGTCACCACGCCGGCCAGGACCAGCAGGCTGTCGGCCCGGGTGCGCAGCCACCGGACGAGCAGCCACAGCAGCAGCGTCCACAGGAACGGGTCCACTGTGGACGTCGCGAGGTAGTGCCCGCCCGCCAGCAGGTTCGTCGAGACGGCGAAGGTCGCGGCGGCGAGCGTCTGTGCCTTGGCGCCACCGCCCAGCTCCCGGGCGATCAGCGCGGTGAGCACGACCCCGCCGAGCGTCACCAGCATCGCGGGGATCCGCAGGACGAACGGCGAATGCCCGACCTCGTCCATGATCCTGGCCAGCAGGGGAAGCAGTGGTGGCTGGTCGACGTACCCCCAGGCCAGGTGCCGTCCGGCGGCGAGGAAGTACAGCTCGTCGCCGAAGTAGCCGTAGCGGTTCGCCGTCAGCAGCAACGGGATCGCCATCAGCGTCGTGACGATCGCCACCGGGACGACGGCGACCGATCGGATCCGGGCCGGGGCGGGCGCGAGCGTCACTCCCACCGGAACACCCGCACCGCGACGGTGGTGCAGACGACGGCGAAAGCCGCCATCGCGCCGAGCTGCAGCAGCTCCGGGGCGTCGCCGGCCCAGGTGGCGCGCAGCGCGTTGAGCGTCGCTCCGAGCGGCAGGACGTCGGCGACGTGCTGCAGGAAGACCGGCAGCTGCTCCTTCGGCACCCAGACCCCGCCCAGCGCCAGCATCGGGAAGAACAGCGCGCTGCCGATGCCGCTCGCCGCGCGACCGGTCGGTGCCAGGGCCGCGACCAGGAGCCCGACGGAGAACAGCGCGAGCGCGCCGAGGACGATCGAGAGCAGGAAACCGCCCGGGTTGCCCGGCAACGGGATGCCGAGCACGAGCCGGCCGACGCCCGCGACGAGCAGGACCACGACGACCGCGGCCGCCAGGTTCACCAGCAGCTGCGCGGTGAGCAGCCGGCTCGGCGGCACCGGGCTCGCGGAAAGCCGTTTGAGCAGGCCCTTTTCGCGGTAGGTGGCCATCGTGTTCGGGAACAGCGTCAAGGCCAGCATGGCCAGCAGGATCGTGACGGCCATCGGCGCGATCACCGTGGCCAGTGCGCTGTGCCCGCCGTACTTCGGATCGGGCTCGTTCGCGCCGGGCAGGAGCCCGAACACGAGCAGCAGGGCGAGCGGGATGCCGACGACGATGGCCGGGGCACCCGGGTCGCGCAGGAACACCTTGGCCTCGGCGGCGGTCAGCTTGGTCAGGACGGACATGGTTTCCCCCTTCATTCCGGCCGGTGGCCGGTGAGCGCGACGAAGGCGTCGTCGAGGCCGGCCTGCTCGACGCGCAGGTCCCCGGCGATCACGCCGAGCCGGGCCAGCAGCGACGTCACCGCGTGGAGCACGTTCCCGGTGCCGCTGACCACGACGCGGTCGCCCTGGCGCTCGGCCTTCCGGACCTCCGGCAGCGCCTCGAGCGCGGCGGGGTCCAGTGGGGCCGACGGCCGGAACCGCACGACCTGCTCGTCGGCCACCCGCGCGACCAGCCCGGCCGGCGTGTCGACGGCGACGACGCGCCCGGCGTCGATGACCGCGATCCGGTCGCAGAGGCGCTCGGCTTCGGCCATGAAGTGCGTGACCAGCAGGATCGTGACGCCCTGGGCCCGCACGGTTTCGATGAGGTCCCAGGTGTCGCGGCGGGCCTGCGGGTCGAGGCCGGTGGTCAGCTCGTCGAGCACCGCCAGCTCCGGGCTCCCGATCAGCGCGAGGGCGATGGACAGCCGCTGCTGCTGACCGCCGGAGAGCTTCTTGTACGCCTTGTCGCGGTGCTCGGTGAGCCCGAGCGTGTCGAGCAGCGTGTCCGGGTCCGCCGGGGTGCGGTAGAAGGCGGCGTAGAGGTCGAGCAGCTCGCCGACCCGCAGCTTGTCCTGCAGCCGCCCCTCCTGGAGCTGCACGCCGACGCGCTGGCGCAGCTCGGCCCGGTCCCGGTGCGGGTCGCGACCCAGCACCGAAAGCCGGCCGCCGTCGGGCGTCCGGAGGCCCTCCAGGCACTCGACGGTCGTGGTCTTGCCCGCGCCGTTCGGGCCCAGGATCCCGAAGATCTCGCCGCGCTCGACCGTGAACGACACGTCGTCGACCGCGACCTTGTCCCCGTACCGCTTGTGGAGGTGTTCGACCTCGATGACCGGCATGGCGCCGACCCCCTTCTCGATCCGTTGTCGCTGGATCGAGAATCCCGCGCCGGCCCGGTCCGGCACGTCGTCGGAACGGTCCGCGTCGCATCCGTCATCCGGTGGATGCGACGGCCCCTAGGGGTGCCGGCGCCAGGTCAGCGTGATGTCCTTCGTGGACAGCCAGGCGGCGAGGTCGTAGCCGTGCGCGGCCAGCCCCTCCACCGCCGCGTAGGTGGTTTCGAGGGCGTACTGCGCGTCTTCGGCGGTGACGAGACCGGCGGCGTGGGCTTCGAGGAGCTCGTCGGTGTCGATCACCCGCAGCGACAGCTTGTCCTTGAGGACGATGTCGACGTAGAGGTCGGTGGCGACCCAGCGCGGGCCGTCGCGGCGGACGCGGACGACGTCGAGGTAGAAGTCCTGGTCGCGTTCGTGGCCGGGGGTGAACCAGAAGTCGGTGAACCGCAGCCCGAGCCCGGGCACCAGCCAGGACTCGAGGTAGTGGAACTGGGCGCGGCCGGGCGCGGGGCGGGCGAGGTACAGGCCGAACGGCTCCTCGCGGTACTCGTCGACCTCGCGGACGATGCCCTTCGGGTCGATGTTCGCGCGCGCGGCGGGGTCGAAGACCTCGACCTTCGGCGGGTGCAGTGCGGCCATGGCGCTCATCCTGCCCGGCGGGTCACGAATCGAGCAGACGCGACGCGCGCGCCACACGTTCGGGCTAAGGTGCGCCGACTGTGAGTGAGGGGACTGGGGATGTTCGGGATCATCAGGCCGTGCCGGCATCGGCTGTCCGAAGGCCTGCACGCGGACTGGCTGGCCCACCTGTGCGGCCTGTGTCTGACGCTGCGTGACGAGCACGGGCAGCTCGCCCGCGTCGTCACGAACTACGACGGGCTGATCATCTCCGCGCTGGTCGAGGCACAGGCACCGCGAGGGGAGCTGCGCCGCGACGCTGGGCCGTGCCCGCTGCGGGGCATGCGGGCGGCATCGGTGGCACGCGGGGAGGGCGCCCAGCTCGCGGCGGCGGTGTCCCTGGTGCTGGCGGCGGCGAAGGTGGACGACCACGTCGAGGACCGCGACGGCGCTTTCGGCCGGCGTCCGGTGGCGCTGGCCGCGCGGCGGGTCGCGGCCCGGTGGGCGTCGCAGGGCAGCAGTACCGGCGGCCGGGTGGGGTTCGACACTTCGGTGCTGGTGGAGGCGGTCTCGCGGCAGGGTTCGCTGGAGCGGTCTCTCGGGGTGGGGGATTCGGCGCTCGCCGCGACCGAGCCCGCCGAGCTGGCCACCTCCGCGGCTTTCGCGCGGACGGCGGAGCTGGCCGGGCGCCCGGGGAACGTGGCCCCGCTGGCGGAGGCGGGCCGCCTGTTCGGCCGGGTGGCGCACTTGCTGGACGCGGTCGAGGACCACGCGGCGGACGCGGCGGCGGGAGCGTGGAACCCGTTGCGGGCCACGGGAACTTCCCTGGACGAGGCGCGCCGGTTGTGCGATGACGCGGTGCTCGGGGTGGAACTGGCGTTGCGCGAAGCCGAGTTCGCGAAGCCGGGGCTGGTGCACGCACTGCTGGTCCACGAGCTGCGGCAAGCGGTTCGGCGCGCCTTCGGACACGGTTCGGCGCACGGCCACAGTCATGCCCACGGCCCGGCTTCCGGTGCCGGTCCGGTGGTGGGAAGCGGCTTCGGGTCTGGCCTGACCTCCGGCGCTGGTCCGGTGGGTGGAAGCACCTCGGATGTCGAGTCCGGGCAGCAGCCGCCGCCCGGGTGGATCGGGCCGGGGCCCACTCCACCCCAGCACCCGCAGCAGCCTCCGCCGGGCTGGATCGGCCGGGGGCCGACGCCCCAGCAGTACCCGCACCAGCCGCCGGGCGGTCCGGGGTCCGGTGTGCCGCAGGGCTTTCCGCCGCCCGGCGCACCCGGCCCGGGCGGACCTGGTGGCCGCGGGCCCGGCGGCCCTGGTGGACCCGGCGGCCCAGGAGGTCCCGGTGGTCCAGGCGGCCCCGATGGCCCCGATGGACCCGGCGATTCCCACGGCCCGGAGCCGCTCGACGGCAAAGGCGGCGGCCTCTGGTACCCGAAGTTCGCCGTCCCGGCGAAGAAGCGCAACTTCTTCCTCGGCTGCGCGCTCACTCCCTACATGTGCTGCACCTGCCAATTCTGCTGCCGCGATCCCTATCCTGGGCCGTGGAGCGGGAAACCGCACACGACCGGCGGCTGCGACTGCGGCGGCTGTGACTGCGACTGTGGTTGCTGCGACTGCTGTGACTGCAGTTGCTGAAGGGGGCAGCGGGATGACGATGGACGACCTGCACGACCGGGGCCGCGAGACCTTCGCCGGGCTCGTCGACGGCGGCGCGGAGCGGCTCGACGCGTTGTTCGCCACCGTCCCGGCGCTGGGCGAGCTGGCGGTCGGCACCGTCTACGGCCACCTGCACGAACGCCCGGCCCTGGACGCCCGGACGCGGGAGGCGGCCACCCTGGCGGCGATCGTCGCGGCGGGGATGGTCGGGCCGCCGCTGAGCGTCCACCTCCGCACCGGCCTCGCCTCGGGGCTTTCGCCGGCCGAGATCTGCGAAGTCGTCGTCCAGACGGCCGCCTTCGCGGGCTTCCCGCGTGCGGTTTCGGCCGCCGACCAGCTGAACCGCCTCTTCGAAGGCCACGGCCTGCCGATCCCGCCTCCGCCGTCGCCGCGTGAGGTCGTGCTGACGTACCTCGCGGAGCCCGAAGCCGAGGTCGCCGAGGTGCTCGGGGAATTCCCGCGCACCGAGGTCCAGGCGACCGGACCCGACCGGGTGCTCGTCTCGTGTTTCGGGGACGCCCCCGTGCCCGGTGCCGTCCTGCACTGCGCCGTGACCGGCGGCGAAGTCACGTCCGTCACGGTGTTCCGACCCTCCTGACCAGGGCCGACGGAAATTGTCGGTGGTGAGTCGTACTCTGGTCGACGTGGCTTTCGCAACCGAACACCCCGTGCTCGCCCAGTCCGACTTCCGGCCCGTCTCGGAGATCCCCCGGACCGGCGGCCGCTTCGAGGTGGTCAGTGACTACCAGCCCGCCGGTGACCAGCCGGCGGCCATCGACGAGCTCGAACGCCGCGTCCGCGCGGGCGAGAAGGACATCGTGCTGCTGGGCGCCACCGGCACCGGCAAGTCGGCGACCACGGCGTGGCTGATCGAGCGCGTCCAGCGCCCGACGCTGGTGATGGCGCCGAACAAGACCCTGGCCGCGCAGCTGGCCAACGAGCTGCGCGAGCTGTTCCCGCACAACGCGGTCGAATACTTCGTCAGCTACTACGACTACTACCAGCCCGAGGCGTACATCGCGCAGACGGACACCTACATCGAGAAGGACTCGTCGATCAACGACGACGTCGAGCGGCTGCGGCACTCGGCGACGATGAACCTGCTGTCGCGGCGGGACGTCATCGTGGTCGCCAGCGTCTCGTGCATCTACGGCCTGGGCACCCCGCAGTCCTACCTCGACCGGTCGTCGATGCTGAAGGTCGGCATGCAGCTCGACCGGGACGTGTTCCTGCGGGCGCTGGTGGACGTGCAGTACACGCGCAACGACATCGCCTTCGCGCGCGGCACGTTCCGGGCGCGCGGGGACACGGTCGAGATCATCCCGGCGTACGAGGAGCTGGCGATCCGCGTCGAGTTCTTCGGCGACGAGGTCGAGAAGCTGTACTACCTGCACCCGCTGACCGGGGACATCGTCAAGGAGGTCGACGAGGTCCGGATCTTCCCGGCGACGCACTACGTCGCGGGCCCGGAGCGGATGGAAAAGGCGATCCAGGGCATCGAGAAGGAGCTCGAGGATCGCCTGGCGGAGCTGGAGAAGTCCGGCAAGCTGCTGGAAGCGCAGCGGCTGCGGATGCGCACGGCCTACGACATCGAGATGATGCGGCAGGTCGGGTTCTGCTCCGGCATCGAGAACTACTCGCGCCACATCGACGGCCGCGGGGCGGGCACGGCGCCGGCGACGCTGATCGACTACTTCCCGGACGACTTCCTGCTGGTCATCGACGAGTCGCACCAGACGGTCCCGCAGATCGGCGGCATGTACGAGGGTGACATGTCCCGGAAGCGGAACCTGGTGGAGTACGGCTTCCGGCTGCCGAGCGCGGTCGACAACCGGCCGCTGACCTGGGAGGAGTTCTCCGACCGGATCGGGCAGACGGTGTACCTCTCGGCGACGCCGGGGCCGTACGAGATGGGCCAGGCGGGCGGCGAGTTCGTCGAGCAGGTCATCCGGCCGACCGGCCTGGTCGACCCGAAGGTGGTCGTGAAGCCGACCGAGGGCCAGATCGACGACCTGGTGCACGAGATCCGCGAGCGCGCGGAAAAGGACGAGCGCGTCTTGGTCACCACGCTGACCAAGAAGATGTCCGAGGACCTCACGGACTACCTGCTGGAGCTGGGCATCCGGGTGCGCTACCTGCACTCGGAGGTCGACACGCTGCGCCGGGTGGAGCTGCTGCGGCAGCTGCGGGCGGGCGACTTCGACGTGCTGGTCGGCATCAACCTGCTGCGCGAGGGTCTCGACCTGCCGGAGGTGTCGCTGGTGGCGATCCTCGACGCGGACAAGGAGGGCTTCCTCCGGAGCGGAACGTCCCTGATCCAGACGATCGGCCGCGCGGCGCGAAACGTCTCGGGCGAGGTCCACATGTACGCGGACAAGATCACCGACTCCATGCGGCACGCGATCGAGGAGACCGACCGCCGCCGGGAGAAGCAGGTCGCCTACAACGTGGAGCGCGGGGTCGACCCGCAGCCGCTGCGGAAGAAGATCGCGGACATCCTCGACCGGGTGTACAGCGAGGCGGAGGACACCGAGCAGGTCTCGGTGGGCGGCTCGGGCCGCAACTCGTCGCGCGGCAAGAAGCCGGAGCAGGGCGACCGGGTGCGCAGCTCGGGGATGCTGGTGGACAAGGACGTGTCGGCCATGCCGCGCGCCCAGCTGGCGGACCTGATCCAGCAGATGACGGACCAGATGATGCAGGCGGCACGCGATCTGCAGTTCGAGCTGGCCGCTCGGCTTCGCGACGAGATCCAGGATTTGAAGAAGGAGCTGAGGGGCATGGACGCGGCCGGCATCAAGTAGGCGACACCCGGGGCCGGGGCCGGGGCCGGGGCCGGGGCCAGGGCCAGGGCATGTGGGGCGAGGGCCGGGCCGGTTGGGCCGGGGGAGGTTGGCGGGCCGGTGGGGCTGTGGGCTGAGCGGGGCAGTGGCCTGCTGGCGAGGTGGTGAGGCGCCGACCCGGTGGCCTTGTCCCGAGGTCGGCTACCCGCCGTCGGATAGCGTCGCTGGGGCAGCCGCGACGATGCCGCCGCCGAGTAGCGGCGCTGATCGGTGGCCTTGTTCCGAGGTCGGCTACCCGCCGTCGGATGGCGTCGCTGGGGCAGCCGCGACGATGCCGTCGCCGAGTAGCGGCGCTGATCGGTGGCCTTGTTCCGAGGTCGGCTACCCGCCGTCGGATGGCGTCGCCGGGGCAGCCGCAACGATGCCGTCGCCGGGCGGCGGCGCTGACCGGTCGCCTTGCCTGGTGGCCGGCTACCCGCCACTGGGTCAGCCGCGACGACGAGCGCTGCCGCCCAGCGGCGCGAGTGTTCCTCTGCCGGCCGTCGTCGGCGGCTCGTGCTTGGTCCGTCGTGCACTGAGGAGGCCTGAACCGTGAACATCGAAGCCGTCGTCGCCTACTGCCTTGGCAAGCCCGGGGCCGAGGAGACCTACCCCTTCGGTGACCACGTGCTCGTCGCCAAAGTCGGGGGCAAGGGCTTCGCCTTCATCAGGCAGGACGAGCCCGGCAGTGTCGCCCTCAAATGCGGTGCCAGCCGAGACGAAGCCGCCGAGGTCCGGGAACGGTACCCCGACTCCGTCACCGTCATGGACTACCTCGGCCGCTACGGCTGGAACCGCGTCGCGCTCGGCGCCGCTGTTCCCGGTGCCGAGCTCGAAGAGCTCATCGACGCCTCCTACGACGACGTCGTCCGGCGGCTGCCGAAGGCGAAACGTCCTTAAGACGGCGCCGGCGCTTCGGAGTCCGGTTGCAGCATGCCGAAGATGTTGCCTTCGGTGTCCTTGACGTACGCCAGCCACCCGACGCCCGGCACCGGGTTCTTCGGCAGCGCCAGCGATCCGCCCGCGTCGCTCACCGCGGCGAGGGACGCGTCGAGGTCGGCGACGTCGATCGTGTTCACGAAACCGTGCACCGGCGCTGATTCCGCGGGCGCCGGGCCGACCCGCGGCACGAGCCCGCCGTCGATGCCGTCACCCTCGCCGGTCGTGATCACCCAGTACGGGACGTCGCCCCAGCGCTCGAACTTCCAGCCGAACACCGCCGTGTAGAAGGCGACCGCGCGTTCGGGGTCGCCCGCGTGGATCTCGAAGTGGACGGGACGAGGCATGGGCGTCTCCTCGGGCCGGGGCCGTCAAGTCGACGTGAGACTACGCCCGGCCCGGGGAAACACAAGTCACAGCGGCGGCCGCGCCGAAAGGGTGACGTCGGTGTCGAAGTCCGGGAACCCGGCCGGGGCGCTCCTCGCCGTCAAAGCGGCCGCGGGAGGCAAGCCGGCCCAGCGGCGGACCGTCGCCGTCGCCGCGGCGGCGTCGGCCGCGGGCAGCTGCGCGATCTTCGAGCCGTGGTTGCCGCCCGGGACGTAGTAGCGGTACGAGTCGCGGCTGCCGAAGCCCAGCTCGAACGGCTCGGCGCCCCACGGGTCGTTCGAGCCGTACACGAACAGCAGCCGGGTGCCGCGGGACTTCACCCAAAAGTCGACGTCCGGCATCGCCAGGTAGTCGAACCGCGGCAGCTTGATCGACGCCGGCACGAACGTCTTCGGCTGGTCGGCGCCGGGGTAGCGGAGCAGGTCGCGCAGGTAGCCGTCGTAAGCCTCGGGGGAGCCCAGCTGGACCGCCGCCTGGTAGTAGTACGGGATGTACGGCGCCAGGTCCTGGTCGGAGTAGGTGTTGAGGCTCTCGACCTTTTCGTACCAGGCGTAGACGTCGGCCGCGGGCGCGCCCGGCGCCGGCACCGTCGCGCAGTCCGCCTGCTTCTGGTACTGCCAGAACGCGAAGTACGAGTCGATCACCGAGATCTCGAGGGACTTGTCGGCCGAGCCGACGATCGAGAACGTCAACCCGCGGCGAGCCGCGTCCGCCGCGGCGATCACGCCCAGTTCGTCACGCCGCTTCAGCGCGTCGCGCTGGATCGCCTTCAACGCGTCGCGGCAGCCCGGGTCGTTGCCGACGCGGGAGAGGAACCGGTTGTAGACGTCGAGCGGGTCGATGACGTCGTTGGGCGCGACGTACGGGATCGTCGCGTCGACGTCGTCGGGGAAGAAGCGCCGGAAGTACGTCGCGGTCATGCCGCCCTTGCTGCCGCCGGTGGCCAGCCACTTGCCCGGGTAGATCGCCTTGAACGCCTGCACCGCGCGGTGCTCGTCCGCGGCGGCCTGCCAGATCGTCAGCTGCTTCGCCCAGTTCTCCGGCTGGGGCCGCGACGGCGTGAAGTACCGGTACTCCATCGACAGCTGGTTGCCGTCGACGATCTGCGTCGGCTCCGACCGGTTCGGCGCGGTGCTGACGTTGTAGCCGCTGGTGAAGGCGACCGTCGGCGCGGCGAAGTCGCGGTGCAGCAGGGTGAACCGCTGCTGGAACGTGCCCGCGCCGGGGTGGCGGTGGTCGGCGGGCTGGGTGAAGGTCAGCTCGAAGAACCGGAACCCGGCCGGCGCCGGGTCCTCCTTGACGATCGTCAGGCCGGGGATCTTCCGCAGCGCGGCCTCGATGTCGGTCGACGCCCCCGCGGCGGGCGCGAGCCCCACCACGGCCAGCACGACCGCCGCGACGGCGGTGAACAGTCTGCGCATGGACGCACCCTCCCCGGCTTCGGATCCCACCGTGGGACCCTCACAGAACCGGCCGCGGTCGGCAATCGGCTGTCCGGGCGCAGAATCGGTCAGGTTCCGACTTTCGTCGGGTGGTGCGCGCGTCCTCATCCGTGCGCAACCGCGGGCACCGTGCGAGTTGTCCGGGTGATCAGCGCCACGTTACGGTCCGAAACCGTAGGCACCGGCATCGAGCGAGGGGTCCGCCATGAAGGTTTCCGACTGCCCTACGACGCAGGTCGAAGTCCGCATCGCCGCGCGACCGGCCGAGGTCTGGTACTGGCTGCTCGACATCGACCTGCCGGCCCGGTTCTCCACCGAGTTCCAGGGCGGCGGCTGGGTCGAGGGCACCGAGCCCGGCTTGGGCGCCCGGTTCCGCGGCCGCAACTCCCATCCCGTCGCCGGGGAGTGGGAGACGGTCTCGACGGTGACCGGCTACGAGCCCGAGCGGCTGTTCGCGTGGGCCGTGATGGACGTGGAGAACCCGGCCGCGTCGTGGCGCTTCGAGCTCGTCCCCGACGGCGACGGCACGATCCTGCGCCAGTGGGCCCAGATCGGCCCCGGCCCGTCCAACCTGACGACGATCATCGGCTCGATGCCCGAGCACGAGGAGGAGATCGTCGCGATGCGGCTGGGCGAGCTGCAGGGCAACATGCAGAAGACGGTCGAAGGCATCAAGGCCCTCGCCGAAACCGGTGTCCACGCCGCCTAGCGGAGCACCTTGTCCACATAGGACTTCACGGCGGCGAGCGCCGCGGGCGAGCGCCACAGCCGCTCCACCTCGGGGTCGTCGGTGTGGCGGTGCTCGGCGATCCGCTCGTGGAAGGGCTGGCGGATCTGGGCCTTGGTGTGCGCGAACGCCTCGGCGGGCAGCTCGCCGAGGCGGGTCGCGACGGCGAGCGCCCGGTCGAGCACGTTCTCCGGTGGAGCCAGCTCGTCGACCAGGCCGCGGGCGAGGGCGTCCTCGCCGCCGTACGTCGAACCCGAGTAGGTGAGCGACGGCAGCGGCGCGGTGCCGTAGGCGCAGCGCAGGATCTCCAGCGCGGCCAGCGGGAACGGCACCCCGACCAGCAGCTCGGTCACGCCGATGGTGCCGCTCCCGAGCACGCGGTGGTCGCAGGCCGCGGCGAGCACGGCACCGCCGGCGATCGCGTGCCCGTTCAGCGCGGCGACCACCGGACGCGGGAAGCCGAACACGGCCAGCAGCGCGTCGGACAGCAGCGGCAGGAACTCCGAAACGTACGCCGCGCCGCCGTCGTGGATCCGCTTGAGGTCGACGCCCGCGGAGAAGATGCGGCCGGTACCGGTGAGCACCACGGCGCGGGCTTGCGAGGCTTCCTCCAGCCGGAACACGAGCTCGCGGCAGGAGTCGCTGTCGAGGGTGTTCCCGCCGCCGTGGTCGATCCGCAGCACGGCGACGTCGTGGTGGCGCTCCAGGGTGATCGGCACGCGCCCGACCGTAACCGCTCAGGTTTTGCGGCTCAACCGGACGACACCGAAGTGCTCGCGGCGCACCAGCCGGGTGACCTCGTCGGAGGTCGGCAGCCGGCCGGCCGGGAACCGCAGGCCGATCTGCCGCGCGGCCCCGCGCCGCCCGAGTTCGGTGATCCGGTCCAGGTAGAGCCGCACCACGGCGGCCTCGTCGTCGACGAGCACGCCGCGCATCGGCGTGGTCCGCCCGGCGAACGTCACGTCGGCGTCCGCGCCACCGGTGAAGTTCAGCCGCCAGCCGGCGGGCGTGAGCACGTACGGCCCGCCGGCGTCGCGGTGCGCGGTCACCGGGACCCGATAGCGGCGTCCGGACCGGCGGCCGGTGAAGGCGAGCAGCATGAACTCGCGCACGCCGCGCCCGAGCGGGCTCGGCAGCAGCGCGCGAAGCACCCCGTTGAACGCCTTCACCAGCGGCGCGGGCGGCTGGTGGCCTTCGACCACGGCGGACATCAGCTGGTGATGTCCTTCCGGGCGAACCGCCGCCCCGCGTAGAGGAAGAACACCGTCCCGTAGATGACCGCCGAGAGCATGCCGCTCGCCAGGTTGGTCCAGTCGACGTCGGTCGAGATCAGGTCCATCCACGAGAACGCGTAGTGCGTCGGCAGGTAGTTGCGCAGACCCTCCAGCGCGGTGATCTGGTCCAGGATCTGCGACAGGATCGCCACCAGCACCGCGCCGCCGACCGCGCCGAGCGGGGCGTCGGTCGACACGCTCAGCGCGAGCGCCAGCCCGGCCACCCAGGCCAGCTGCAGGATGATGTACACAGTGGACAGTGCGATCGCCAGGAGGCTGTCGCCGAACGAAACCGCGTCGCCGGTCGGGCTGATCGCGTCGCCCGCGCCGTACCAGAGCACCCCGACGCCGAGCGACACCAGGGGCAGCAGCACCAGCGCCGCCGCCGACAGGAGCCCGGACACGATCGCCTTCTGCCGCAGCACCCGCTGCCGCGGCACCGGGATCGCCAGCAGGTACTTCAGGCTCGACCACGACGCCTCGCTCGCGATCGTGTCGCCGAAGAACAGCGCGACGATCATCGGCAGCAGGAACGTCCCCGACACGAACAGCGCCAGCACGACGAAGTTCGGCGCGGACGCCGTGGCCAGGTCGACGAACCCGCCGCTGCGCCGGTTCGGGTTCGACTGGCCGGCCTCGAACGCGAGCACCAGGATGAACGGCAGGATCGCGACGAACCCGAGCAGGAACTGCGTGCGCCGCCGCTTGAGCTGGCGCCGCAGCTCGACGCCGAGCCCCAGCGTCCGCCGGGCGGAGTAGCCCTCGACGGCGCCGTCCGGCCCGACCCCGGCGTGCTCGTGCGACGCGACGTCGCTCAGCTCGTCCAGCGCGTGCGGGTCGGTGTGCACACCCTCGCTCATGATTCCTCTCCGACCAGTTGCAGGAACGCGTCTTCGAGCCGGCGCCTCGGCCCGGCCTGCTCCACGGCGACGCCGGCGCGGACCAGGGCCGCGACCGCTTCGGCGCGCGGCAGCCCGTCGAGATCGGCGTGCACGAGGTCGCCGTCGACGTCGACCGAGGTGACCCCGCCGGCCGCCTTCAGCGCGGCGGCCGCCGCCTCCGGGTCGTCGACCCGGAACGTCGCCTCGCCGCCGGCCGCGGCCAGCTCGCCGACCTCGCCCGAGGCGACCAGCGCGCCGCGGTGCATGACCACGACGTGCGTGCAGGTCTGCTCGACCTCGGCCAGCAGGTGGCTGGAGACCACCACGGTGCGGCCGGTCGCGGCGTAGCGCTGCAGCACCTCGCGCATCTGGTGGATCTGGGGCGGGTCGAGCCCGTTGGTCGGCTCGTCGAGCACCATGAGCTCCGGCAGGCCGAGCATCGCCTGCGCGATCGCCAGCCGCTGCCGCATGCCCTGGCTGTAGGTGCGGACCCGGCGGTCCACCGCGGCGCCGAGCCCGGCGATCTCCAGCGCCTCGCCGAAGTGCGCCTTCTCCGCCGGTCGCCCGGTGGCCGCCCAGTACAGCTCGAGGTTCGCCCGGCCGGACAGGTGCGGCAGGAAGCCGGACCCCTCCACGAACGAGCCGATGCGCGAGAGCACCGGAGCGCCGCCGGTGATCTTGTGCCCGAAGACCCGGATGTGGCCCTTCGTCGGCGTGATCAGGCCCATCAGCATCCGCAGCGTGGTCGTCTTGCCCGCGCCGTTCGGCCCGAGCAGGCCGAGCACCTGGCCCGGCTCGACGCGGAAGGACAGGTCGTTCACCGCGACGAACCCGCCCGGGTACTCCTTGCGCAGCCCCTCGATGACCAGCGGGGTGGTGGCGAGCTCGGGGTCGATGTCGGTGGCCCGGCGGCGGCGCAGGGCCGCGAAGAGCACCGCGGCCCCGGCGATCGCCAGCGTCACGCCGATGCCGACGAGCTGCCCGACCGGAGCCGGCGAGCCGACGGACGTCCCGGGCACGACCGGCACGGCCAGAGCGGTGCCGCCGGCGAGCGCGACCCGGAACACCGCGGGGGCGGCCGGGGTCGCGAACGCCTGGTCGGTCGTGCCGACGACCAGGCGCAGCGAGTGGCCGCCCTCGATCGGCCGGACGATGCCGGGCAGCGTCACGGTGACGTCGACCGGCGTGCCGTCGGCCGGCAGCCCGCTCACCCGGAACGGGGCGATCGCGTTGGCCGGCAGTACCCGGGAGCCGTCCTGGCCGACGTCGTAGAGCTTCGCGAACAGCACCGCGTCCGGCTGCGGGTGTGCCGGGTCGGCGGCGACCCGCAGCCGCACGGTGGAGGAGCCGCTGACGACGATCTGCCCGTCGACCGGCGTGGTCGTGAACTGCGCGGCCTGGCCCGGCGGGTCGTTACTGAACAGCGCGCCCAGCCGCGACGTGCTGCTCGCGACGCCGTTGAGACCGGGGATCCCGCTCACGGCCGAGGGGTTCGCCCCGGCCGGGCGCACGATCGCCTGCGCGGGACCGGCCATCGCCAGCATCCGCCGCTCGGTGGCCGGGCCGGTCAGACCGGGGTAGGTGTCGGCGTTGACGGTGCGGACCGACGGCGTCCCGTTGGCGCGCAAGGTGCCCTGGACGTCGTAGCTGAACCCGGTGCCCGGGTCGCCGCCGTTCACCGCGGTCCAGAGGAAGTCGCCGATCTTGCCGCGCAGCTGCGGTCCCGGCTTGCCGCCGTCGTGGCCGCCGGTGTACCAGATCGTCCGCACCTTGCCGCCCGCCGCGGTGATCTGCCGCGCGCTGGCATCGGACTGGTCGAGGCCGAACAGGGTGTCGCTCTCGCCCTGGACCAGCAGGGTCGGGACGGTGATCTTGCCGGTCACCGACACGGGGGAGACGCGGCGAAGCAGGTCGACGCTCGCCTGGCTCGCCTGCCCGGTGGTGCCCAGCTCGGTGTAGGCGCGGCAGACGGCGGCGGTGAACCGGCCGCACGGGTCGGCCGGACCGCTCGGCCGGCCGCCGCCCGCGCCCGGGGGCACGGCGGGGACGGCCGCCGCGGCACCCCCGGCCGCGCCGGTGGACCCGGCGTCCGTCGGCTGCCCGGCTTCCGGCGCTTCGGCCGACGGCGAGCCGCTGGAGGCGGCGCCGGAGCCGGCCGAGAAGAAGATCCCGGCCCAGCTCTTCTTGAACACGCCGTCGGTCGCGAAGGCGCCGGCGGCCGGGGTGCCCGAAGCCTGGAGGCCGGGCGTGGCCGCGTTCGGGACCAGGCCCTGCGCGAGGTCGTTGTAGGTGATCACCGGGGCGATCGCGTCGACGCGCTTGTCCGTGCCGGCCAGCAGCAGCGAGAGCGCACCGCCGTAGGAAGCGCCGGTGACGGCGACCTTCGGGTCACCACCGGCGTCGGTGGTCACCTGGTGCTGCGCGACGAGCCGGTCGATCAGGCGGCTCGCGTCGGCGACCTCGCCGTCCGGATCGTTGAGCCCGATCTTGCCGGTGCTCTTGCCGAACCCGCGCGCGGACCACGTCATGACGACGAAGCCCTTCCTGGCGAGTTCGCGCGCGTCGTCGGCGACGCTGTTCTTGTCCCCGCCGAACCCGTGCGCGAGCAGCACCGCGGGTGCGGGCACGGTGGCGGGCAGGTAGGTGGTCGTGTCGATCTTGACCTGCTCCGCCGAACCGGGGGCGGCGGGCATGTCGATCAGCGCGTCCTGGGTGGGCACCGGCGCGGGCGCCGCGGGGCGCGTGATCCAGAAGACCGCACCGGCGGCCAGGACCACGACGACGGCGGCGAGCGCGGTGAGGCGGGCTCCGCGGGTGCGCGGGAGCGGGAGTCGGGGCACGAGGTGACCGTATGTGAACTTTCCTGAGAGTGTCCTCACCGGCTCACTTCGATCACACGCGCGTGACCGCCTGGTGGACCGAGGTGACCGAAATTACAGGACCAACCTGGTGACGTGCGCGATTCCAGCTGGCGCTGGGGAGGGGAGAACCGGCAAACTGGACGCGCTGTGAGGGGAGTATTCCTTCGCGGCGGTGTCGTCAGCACGGTGGCCTTGCGCCCCCGGCACCGTCGGCCGGTGTTTTCACCGGCGGGAGAGACCTCCGGTTAGTTGCTCATGCGCACTATCCGGAGGTTTCGGTTTCATGACTGTCCCCCTGTGGCTGTGGATCGCCACGATCGGTGGCCTGCTCGCGCTCATCGCGCTGGACCTGGTCATCGTCGATCGCAAGCCGCACGAAGTCACCACGGGGGAAGCCGCTCGCTGGGTGATCTTCTACGTCTCCTGCGCGGTGCTCTTCGGTGCCGGCGTGTGGTTCTTCGCCGGGCACGACCCGGGCGTCGAGTTCTTCACCGGGTACATCACCGAGTACTCCCTGAGCGTCGACAACCTGTTCATCTTCATGATCATCATGGCGTCGTTCAAGGTGCCCGCCATCCACCAGCACCGCGTGCTGCTGGTCGGCATCCTGCTCGCGCTGGCCTTCCGCAGCGTCTTCATCGCCGTCGGCGCCGCGCTCATCGCGCAGTTCGTGTGGGTGTTCTTCCTCTTCGGCGCGATCCTGGTCTGGACCGCGGTCAGCATGCTGCGCGGCAAGGGCGAGGACGAGGAGTACCACGAGAACGCCGTCACCCGGCAGGTCCGCAAGTTCGCCCCGGTGACCGACGACTACCACGGCCACCACTACACGGTGAAGCTGAACGGCAAGCGGATGATCACGCCGATGCTGCTGGTCATCGTGGCCATCGGCTCAGCGGATCTGCTCTTCGCGGTCGACTCGATCCCGGCGATCTTCGGCATCACGCAGGAGGCGTTCCTCGTCTTCACCGCCAACGCGTTCGCGCTGATGGGCCTGCGGCAGCTGTACTTCCTGCTCGGCGGCCTGGTGACGAAGCTGGTCTACCTGACCTACGGCCTCGCGGTGATCCTCGCGTTCATCGGCGCGAAGCTGTTCCTGCACGCGCTGCACGAGTACCACGTCGTGCCGGACTGGCTGGACATCAACAACTGGATCTCCCTCGGCGTCATCATCGTCGTGCTCACCGTGACCACGGTGGCGAGCTTGGCGAAGGCCCGGCGCGACGAGCGCAAGCAGGTCGCCGCGTAAGTCCCGACGAAGGTCGTTCGCAGCGCTAAGGATTTCCGGTACCGTCGGGGACGTGCGTCCTGCCGACATCGAAACCCTCGTCGTCCCCGGCCGTCCCGCGCTGCGCGGGAACCTGCTGCTCACCGCGCTGAAGAAGCCCGACCTCGAGACGAACGCCGCGCACAGCGCGCTGCGCCGCGTCTCGCTCGACGGTGGCGAGTCCGCGTGGACGCACGGTCCGCGCGACTCGGCGCCGTCGATCTCCCCGGACGGGCGCTGGGTGGCGTTCCTCCGCTCGGGAGAGGGCAAGGGCGCCGACGGCAGCCCGCAGCTGCACGTCATGCCGGCCGACGGGGGTGACGCGCGCCGCCTGACGTCGCTGCACCTCGGGGCCGGCGAACCCGCTTGGGCGCCGGACTCCCGACGGATCGCCTTCACCGCGCGCGTGCCCGAAGCCGGCCGCTACGGGACGGCGGACGCCGACGGCGAAACCCCGGAGCCGGCCGCCGAGGCCCCGCGCCGGATCACGCGCATGGACTACCGGATCGACGACCTCGGGTTCCTGCGCGACCGCGTGCAGCGGCTGTTCGTGGTCGACGCGCTGGCGGAGGATCTGGCGGAGCCCGAGCCGCTGACCGGCGACGGCTTCGACGTGACTTACCCGGCGTGGACCCCGGACGGCACCCGCGTCGTCTTCACCGCGCCGCCGGAGTGGGGTGCGGCCGAGAGCGACTTCCGCGACGTCTGCGCGATCTCCGCCGACGGTGGGGAGCCTGAGGTTCTCGTGCGGGGCGAAGGGTTCTCGGAGCGCCCGGTGTTCGGCGCCGACGGCACGCTGTTCTACTTCGGGCAGGACTTCGGCGAGCACCACGAAGCCGCGATGACCGGGCTCTACACGGCGGTACCCGAGTTCGGCGCCGGCCCGGTCAAGGCGCGCCGGCTCACCGACATCGAGACCGTCGACTGCGAGACCTCGGCGGGCCCGCCGGCGCCGCGCGAGGGCGACGTGCTCGTGGCCGTCCGCCACCGCGGCGCGGTGGAGCTGCGCGCGGTCGCCGTCGACGCCGCGGACGCCCCGCTGGCCGACCTGCCGGTGGTCTACGCGGACCGCACCGCCCTCCGGTCGTTCACCCTGGACGGCTCGGTGCTGGCGGCGGTGATCGCGACGCCGGACACCGCGGGCGAGGTCGTGCTGCTGCGGGACGGCACCCCACAGGTGCTGACGGACTACGCGAAGCCGGTGCGCGACAAGGGTATCCGGCCGATGATCGAGCTGGAGACCACGGCGCCGGACGGCTACCCGGTGCACGGCTGGCTGGTGCTGCCCGAAGGCGACGGCCCGCACCCGGTGCTGCGCGTGGTGCACGGCGGCCCGTTCACCCAGCAGGACTGGGCGGTGTTCGACGAGGCCCAGGTGTACGCGGCCGCGGGGTACGCGGTGGTGCTCGGCAACCCGCGCGGGTCGGCGGGCTACGGGCAGACCCACGGCCACGCGATCACGCACGGCTTCGGCACGGTCGACGTCGACGACGTCCTGGCGCTGCTGGACAAGGCCCTCGAACGCCCGGAGCTGGACTCCTCCCGCGTCGGCATCATGGGCGGCTCGTACGGCGGGTTCATGACGAGCTGGCTGGCGGCCCACCACAGCGAGCGCTTCAAGGCGGCGTGGAGCGAGCGCGCGGTCAACGCGTGGGACTCGATGGTCGGCAGCTCCGACATCGGCTACACGTTCGTCGACGCGTACATCGGCGCCGATCCGGCGGAGCAGCGCGCCCGTTCGCCGCTGTCGTACGCCGCGCAGATCAAGATCCCGTTCATGGTGGCGCATTCGGAGCAGGACTGGCGGTGCCCGCTGGAGCAGGGGCAGCGGATGTTCGTGGCGCTGCGCCGCGCGGGCGCGCCGGCGGAGTTCCTGCTGTTCCCCGGGGAAGGCCACGAGCTGTCCCGGTCGGGGCGTCCGCGGCACCGGGTGCAGCGCTTCGAAGCGATCCTCGAGTGGTGGGGGCGGCACCTGTAAGTGCGCGGCCTGGTCTGCTTCGACGTCGACGGCACGCTGGCCCCCGGCCCGAGCTCGTGCGCGTGGGTGGCCGCAGTGCTGGGACACGAGGCCGAGCTCGTGGCGGCCGAAGCGGCGTACGACGCGGGCCTGATGACCAACCAGGAGGCGTCGGTGATCGACGCGCGCGGCTGGGCCGGGCACACCGAGGCCGAGATCGGGGCCCGGCTGGCGTCCTTGCCGCTGGTCGAGGGGATCGCCGAGACGGTGGAGTGGTGCCACGAGCACAGCCTGCGCCCGATCCTGACGACGCTCGCGTGGACGCCGGTGGGGCGCATGCTCGCCGGGCGGTTCGGGTTCGCCGCGTACTGCGGGCCGGTGCCCGCGGTGCGCGACGGCCGCTACACCGGCGACGTCGCCGAGCACTTCGACGAGTACGGCAAGCGGGACTTCGCGCTGGCCCAGGGCATCGCCCCCGAGCGGTGCGTCGCCGTGGGGGACGGCCGGTCGGACCTGCCGCTGTTCGCCGCCGTCGGGATGAGCATCGGCTTCAACGCCTCGCCGCCGGCCCGCGCCGTCGCGACCCAAGTCGTCGACTCCGGTGACCTGACCGCGATCGTCCCGCTGCTCGAAGCTCAGTTCAGCAGCGTGTAGTTCAGCTCTTCGCAGACCCGGCCCAGCGGGACGTCCAGGCCCGGGTGGTCCAGCGGCAGCAGCACGTCCGGCGCGATCGGCAGCGCCGCGCCCGCCGGCGGGTCCCACAGGCAGATCGCCGGGTCGCCGGAGTCCATCGAGGAGCGGTACCAGAGGCCGTCGAGGTCGCTGAACGCGCCGCGGATCGCGCGGGCCCACGCCTGCGTCAGCTTCTTCGGGCCGCTGGAGATCTCCTGCGACGCGCCCACCCGCGTCGGCCACAGGCTGGTCAGGTCGAGCAGGCGCAGCGTGCGCGTCGGGCGGACGACGACGAGCCGGGGACCGCGCGTGCGGCGGTCGACCGCGGAGCTCGTCTGGAAGACCTCGGCGACCGAGGTGCGCACCGTGAGGCCGAAGTAGAGGACCCCGTTCGCGGGGTCGGTGACCGGGGCGCCGCCGCGCCCGGGCGACTGCTGGTCGAACCGGCCGTGCGGGAGCGGGCCGGTGTAGCGGAACGAGTTCCACTGCTGGGGGTGGTTGCCGTGCGCGGTGAAGATCCGGACGAGCCTGGTCGTGGGCTGGACCGTCACCACGTCGTTGGCGCGATTCAGCTGCCGGACCAGGACGGATCGGGCGGGCGGCAGCGGGAGCCGGGCCATGGGTCGGGGGTGGTCCGTCCTTGTCGGTGATCTTGCTCGGGGTGGTCCAGCCTAGAACGGCGAGCCGAGCGTGGCGATGAGGCGGGCGACGTGGTCCGGGTCACCCCCGGAGAGGAGCCATTGGCGCGGGGTCGCGGGATGCTCGTTGATGACGAGGTCCGGCTGGGGCGTGCTCATGAACGCGGCGACGACGAGCGCCGGCTGGTCTTCGGGGAGGGCCTTGAGCACGACTTCGAGGCCGGGCAGCACGCCCGAGCCGGCGAACTGCCACGCCGGCAGCCGCCAGCCGCCGTCCTTCCAGCCGGTCAGCCTGCCTTCCTTGAGGCGGTGGCGGATCCGGCTGTCGTCGACGCCGAGCGCCCGCGCCGCCTCGTTGACGCTGAGCGCGCCCTCGGCCAGCACGGCGTGCGCGGCGACGGTTCGCGCCCGGAAGTCCGGCTCGCCTTCGCGGTGCGGCGACAGGTCGAGGCCGACGTCGGTGAGCGCGGCCCGCTGATCGGCGGAGAAGTAGTGCGATGGATCCGGGTTCGGCGGGGACAGCCTGCGCGCCGCGTCTTCGACGAGCGTGAGGAACTCGTTCGCGTCGATTTTCAAGCCCGCCTTGGCGAGGATGTTCTCCAGCGCTACAGACATGAGACTGAGGTTAACCCGAAACAGCGCGCGTGTGCGGGTTCGTGCGGTTTCTTGCCCTGACTGTGGGTGAATTCACCAGAGATCGACACTTACCGCACATCAGTCAACACGTTGAGTAAACAACTTCCGGCCAGTGTGCCCGCATCGGACGACGTTGTCCAGGCTTGACAGAGTGCTTCTCCGGACTTACGTTCCGGGTGAGTAAACGATTTCCGCTCCGTGCTCACAGGATCCGGCGGGTTGGCGCCGGCCATGGGGGACACAGGGGGTGGGGCGTGCCTGGGGGCCCGGCACGAGCCGGCCCCAGGCACGTCGCTCCACCCCCGCACAGGCGAGTCGACCTCCCCATCACGCGAGTCGACCCTTCAATCACGCGAGTCGGCTCCCCAGTCACACGTGTCGTCCATCCAGGCACGCGTGTCGTCCGTCTGGGTACGCGAGTCGGCTGTCTGCGTACGTGAGTCGGCCTTCCAGGTACGCGAATCAGCCCTTGCCGCGTGTGAGCCGGTGGTCGCACGGGTCAGCGACGGGAGCTCTTCCGCTCGATCAGCCGGGCTTCGAGCGTCGTGGTCGTCGCGTCGCGGCTGCTGTCGGTGATCCGGGCCAGCAGGAGCTGCGCCGCCACGCGGCCGACCTCGTACGCCGGCTGGGCGACCACCGTCAGGGGCGGGTCGATGAGCGTCGTCCACGGGGCGTCGTCGAACGAGACGATCCCGACGTCGCGGCCCGAACGCAGGCCGCGCGACGACAACGCCTCCAGTACGCCGATCGCCATCGTGCTGTTCGCGACCAGCAGCGCGTCCGGCGGCGACGGCTCGTCGAGCAGCTCCAGCGCGGCCAGCCGGGCGCCCTCGGCGCGGTATTCCGCCCGCCGGGACACGACGTTCGCCTCGCCGACGACGTCGGCGTACCCGGCCAGGCGGTCGTCGGCGGTGCGGACACCGGCCGGCCCGGTCAGGCAGCCGACCCGGCGGTAGCCGCCCGCCAGCAGGTGCCGCGTGGCTTCGGCGGCCGCGTGGCGCGTGTCGACCAGGACCTGGTCGCCCGTGTCGGCGGGCAGCGGGCGGTCCACCGCCACCAGCGGCGTGCCCTGGCGTCGCAGGCCCTCGACGTTCGTGGACCGGCCGGTGGGGGACAGCACCACCCCGGCGACCCGTTCTTGCAGCGCGACCTCGATGTAGCGCCGTTCCTTGTCCTCGTTCTCGTCGGAGTTGCAGAGCACGACGGAGTAGCCCGACCGCTGCGCGAGGTCCTCGACGCCGCGCGCGATGGCCGTGAAGAACGGGTTTTCGACGTCGGAGATGATCAGCGCGAGAACGGCGGTCTCCTGGCGGCGGAGGTTCCGCGCCAGCCCGTTCGGGTGGTAGCCGAGCTCGGCGGCGGCCTCCTGGACGCGCGCGGCGAGCATCGGGTCCACAGTGGACTTGCCGTTGAGCGCGCGCGACACGGTCGCCGTGGAGACGCCGGCCCTGGCCGCGACGTCGCTGATGGTGGCCACACGCCCTCCCTGATCACTGGTCGAAGGGAGAATAGCGCTCTTGGTAGTCGTTTACCGTCCGCTTACCTTCTCGGGTGAGGCCTCACTTCCGGTTGCCCGCAGGGGTTACGCCGAACGGAGTCGATCACTGTGCGTCGAGTCCACAGTGGAGGCCGTGCCGAAGTAGCCGCGGGGAGTCAGGCCGGTCAGGGCCCGGCAGTCCCGGCTGAGGTGCGCCTGATCGGCGTACCCCGCGGCGACGGCCAGCGCGGCCAGCCCGGAGGCGCGCGAAGCGAGGGCGACGGCCCGCTGGAAGCGGGCGACGCGGAGGTAGGTGGCGGGCCCGTACCCGACGGCTTGGACGAAACGCCGCCGCAGCCGCCGTTCGCTCACCGCGACGGGCTCTTCGAGACGTGCGGCGGCGACTTGGGCTGGGTCGGTGCCTCGGGCGAGTAGGGCGGCGACTTGCTCCGGATTCAAGCCTCCGCGGGCGATCGCGGCGGCGATCCGGTCCGGATCGGCACCCCGGGCGAGCGTCGCGGCTTCGGCTTCAGGCCGCTCCGGCGCTGCGAGAGTCCCGGCAGCCGTCACCATCGCCGCCGCCTCCGACACTCGCGCCGCCCCCGCGTCCAGCCTCGCGATCAGCGCCGCCACCGCTTGATCCGCCGGTGGCACCTCCGCCAGCCTCGACGCAACCGCTTGCGCCGGCGTCACGTCGCCCGACAGCAACCGCTCCGTCAGCAGCTCTCCGGCGTGCCCCCACAACTCGTCGAGTGGCACCCGGCGGTCGCGTAGCTCGTCGGCCGCCACGCCCAGGACCGCCGGGGCCCGGCCCGGCGTGAACCGCACTCCGCGCAGCTCAGCGCCCGGCCGGGTCACCGACGACCACGCCGCCGTGTCCGGGCCCGCGATGAACACCTCGCCGTCGCCGACGACCAGGTCGAGGCAGCCGTCGGGGACGATCCGCTTCGGCGCCGCCGAAGCCGACCGCCACACGCAGCGGGCCACGCCCGCCAGCGGACCGGGTGGCGCCGTCTCCTCGTACACACCCCGATGATGCACCCCGGGTACGACAAAACCGCGGGCCCCCGATTGGGTGAAAGTTGGACATCTCGCGTATCAGGGGCTAACGCGCCGTGAGGTCACGGCGAGATATAGGCGACGCGCTCGACGGAAGCGCGCGCGACGAGAGAAGACCTCTTCATGGGTGTTCCCACCGCGATCCCGCCCCGCCGTGACTGCCCTGGCCGCGCCAGGTCGGCCGGCAGCGTCGTGGTCGTCCTGGGCGTGCTCGCCGCCGCCGTCGCGGTGACGGCGTTCGTCGTGCCCCGGTCCGCGCGCGGACCGGCCCAGCCCGCGCCGGTGGCCGCGCCGGTCGTGCCGGCCGCGGTCGCCACCGCGAGCCACTCCGTCGTCTACGAGCTGCTCGGCGCGCACGGCGCCCAGGACGTCACCTACGCCGCCGCGGGTGCCGCGCTGACCCAGCGCGTCGAGGTGACGACGCCGTGGTCGGTGGAGTTCACCCGAGTCGGGCCGGCCGGGCGCACCGAGTTCTACAGCATCGCCGCCCGCAACCCCGGGCCCGGCGAGCTGCGCTGCCGGATCGTCGTCGACGGGGTCGTCGTCGCCGAGAAGAGCGTCACCGAGCCGGGCCGCCAGTTCAGCTGCGCCGTCTGAGAGCAGGATCGTCGGCGTGAACAACGCCGCGATCACCTTCGGGCCCGCCCTCGTGGCGGTGCTGGTCCTGCTCGCCGTCGCCGCCACCGCGGTCGTCCAGGCCGGCGGCCTCGGCCGCGGACGGGACGTGGTCATCGCGGCCGTCCGGGCGGTCGCGCAGCTGGCCCTCGTCTCGCTGGTGATCACCGCCGTGCTGCGGTCGGCCCCGCTCACCGGCCTGTTCGTGCTGCTCATGTTCGGCATCGCCGCGGTGACGTCGGCGCGCCGCGCCGGGACCTGGGCGAACCTCCCGTGGACGGCACTCGCGATCGCGGCCGGCGTCGTGCCGGTGCTCGCGCTGGTGCTGGGCGCCGGGGTCGTCCCGCTCGAACCGATCGCGGTCGTGCCGATCGCCGGCATCGTCATCGGCGGCGCGATGACCGCGACGTCCCAGGCCGCGCGCCGGGCGCTCGACGAGCTGAACGCCCGTCACGGAGAGTACGAAGCCGCGCTCGCCCTGGGATTCCTGCCGCGCCCGGCCGCTCTCGAAATCTGCCGTCCGAGCGCCGGGCACGCGCTGATCCCGGCGCTGGACCAGACCCGCACGGTCGGACTGGTGACGCTGCCGGGCGCCTACGTCGGCGTGCTGCTGGGCGGCGCCGGGCCGATCCAGGCGGGCCTGACGCAGGTACTGGTCCTCATCGGGCTGCTCGCCGCGGAAGCCGTCTCGATCCTGGTGACCGTCCAGTTCGTCGCGGCCGGGAAGCTCAGCCGAGCGGCGTAGCCAGGTGCGAAGTGTCGTTGAAGCGCCGGACGATCCAGTTGTCGCCGTGCAGCACCAGGTGCGAAACGGACCCGTTGTCGGCGCCGAGGAACGCGAACCGCTCGACCGACCGGCTGGCCTGCGCGAACACCTCGCCGATCACGCCGCCGTGGGTGAACACGGCGACACGCTGGTCCGGGTGGGCGGCGGCGATCCGCGTCAGCGCGCCGCGCAGCCGGGCGCCGAACCGCTCGTCGGACTCCGCGCCCGGGATCACGTCCCAGCGCTGCTCGGTCCACAGCCGCTCGACGATCGGGTGGCCTTCGGCCGTGTACTTCCGGAAGAGGCCGTTCTCCCAGTCGCCCAGGTGGATCTCGCGCAGGTCCGGTTCGACGACCGGGGTCAGCCCGAGCTTCTCGGCCAGCGGCGCGGCGGTCTCCGCCGTGCGGCGCAACGTCGTCACATAGATCGCGTCGATCCGCTCGCCGGCCAGCCGGTCGCCGACGCGCCGGGCGTGGTCGCGGCCGTCCGGCGCGAGCTCCGGGTCGGCCTGGCCTTCGACCAGCGTGAAGGGGTTGTCCCCGCGCGCCGGCGCGGACTCGCCGTGCCGGACCAGGAAGATCTCGGTCGCGCCCGGCGGTGGGCTGAAGCGGTGCTGGCGGTACTCGATCTCCTGCTCGGGCGTGCTCATGGCCCCGACATTATCCGAGTTGCTTGTCCACGAAACACCATCGCCACGTCTCCCCGGGCTCGAAGCTGCGCATCACCGGATGGCGGCTTTCGTGGAAGTGCTGCGTGGCGTGCCGGCGCGGCGAAGAGTCGCAGCAGGCGACGTTGCCGCACTTGAGACACATCCGCAGGTGCACCCAGGTCGTGCCTTCGGCGATGCAGGCGGCGCACGCGTCCGGCGAGCTCGGCTCCTTTTCGACCCACTCGTGGGCCAAGTGCTTGCACGAACCGGCCGTCGCGGCCGGGGTGCGCAGCTCGCGGCCTTCGACCTCGGGCTCCTCTTCGTCCCGGTCCAGCATGGACTCTTCGATGTCGAGCCGCTCCAGGACCTTGCGCAGGACTTCGTCGTCGGCGCTGCCGCTGTCGCGGGCCTTCAGGAACTGGCGGCGCTCGACGTCGAGCAGGTCCAGCCGCAGGCGGCGGTAGGCGTCGCTCGGCGTCTCGGTCAGCGCGCTCTGCCGGCCGAGCTGTTCCCACGCCGAGTCGGTGCGGTGCTGGAGCCGGTCGCGCAGGCGCTGGATGATCTCCGGCGGGTCGTCGGGCTGCCGGATCTCTTCGAGCCGGGTCAGCGCCGCGCGGGTCATGTCGTGCAGGACGGCCGCCTCCTGCAGCGCGTCCTCCGCCGGGTCCGGCCGCGGCAGGCGCAGCTTCCGGATCAGCGGCGGCAGCGTCATGCCCTGCACGGCCAGGGTGCCGGCCACGACGACGAACGCCGCGAGCACCAGCACCGCCCGCTGCGGGGTGTCCGCGGGGAGCACGAACGCCGCGGCGAGCGTGACCACGCCGCGCATGCCCGCCCAGGCGATGACGGCCGAGTAGCGCCACGGCCAGATCTTCGCCCGCGGTTTCGCCGGCAGCAGGCGCCGCTCCAGCCGTTTCACGGTGCCGATCCCGGCCATCCACAGCACCCGGGTGACGATGGTCGCGCCCAGCACGGCGACGCAGATCCAGACGAGCATCGCCAGCGACAGCCCGCTTTCGCCGACCTCGGAGAGGATCCGGCGCAGCTGCAGGCCGATCAGCAGGAAGACCATGTTCTCCAGCAGGAACGCGATGGTCTGCCAGTTCAGCCGCGACGCCAGGCGCGTCGAGCCGGAGAGGATCTGCGGTGCCTTGTGCCCGAGGATGAGCCCGGCGATGACCACCGCGAGCACGCCGGAGCCGTGGATCGCCTCGGCCGGGATGTAGGCGATGAAGGGCACGGCGAACGACAGCGCGGTGTCGAGCACCGGCTCGTTCAGCCGGGCGCGGACGAACGCGGCCGCGAACCCGACGACGAGCCCGACGACGGCGCCGCCGATGGCCGCGCGGAAGAAGTCGGCGCCGACCTGCCACAGGCTGACCGACCCGGCCAGCGCGGCGATGGCCGTGCGGAGGGCGACCAGCGCGGCCGCGTCGTTGAACAGGCTCTCGCCCTCCAGCAGCCGGATCAGCTTGCGGGGCATGCCGACCCGGCGGGCGACGACGCTGGCCGCGACCGCGTCCGGCGGGGCCACGATCGCGCCGAGCGCGATGCCGCCGGCCAGCGGGAGCCCGGGGATCACCGCCCAGGCGACCAGCCCGACGCCGAAGGTGGTGAACACGACGAGCCCGACCGACATCAGCCCGATCGCCCCGCGGTTCTTCCGGAAGTCGACCAGCGACGTCTGGATGGCCGCCGAGTACAGCAGCGGCGGGAGCAGGCCGAGCAGCACGACCTCGGGGTCGAGGTGGTACTCGGGCACGCCGGGGACGTACGACGCCACGACGCCGACGGCGATCAGGCACAGCGGGGCGGACCAGTCCAGCCGCCGCGCCACCGCGCTGACGACGAGGACGGTCACGACCAGCGCCACTATCTCTGCCGCTATGTGCACGGGGTAATCATTACCCGTCGGCCGCCCCGGGTGTCACCTGGCCAGGTCGGGGAGCACTTCGGCGACCAGCTGGGTGTCCAGGTACTCGGTGATCTCGCGGATCCGGCCGCCTTCGAGCCGGACGACGAAGCAGTACTGGTTGTCGTAGCGCGCCCCGGCCTTCGTGGCGACGCTGCCCCGCGTCTCGACCACGACGACGTCGTCCTCGGCGACGAACCGGCTCGCGGTGCTGGTGTAGGTGCCGTCGAACTGCTCGCCGAGCGGCGCCAGCAGGTCGCGGCGGACGGAGTCCTTGCCGCGGAAGCTGCCGGACCAGCTGGTGTGGCCGCCGACCGTCCACGTGACGTCGTCGGCCATGGCGGCGATCAGCGGCCGGATGTCGCCGGTGCCCCAGGCGTCGAAGGCGGTTCTCAGCAGCTGCTTGTTTTCGGACGCGCTCATGGTTCCCTCCCAGTGTGTGTGGCCCAGTCAACACGCTGGAGCGCGCTCCAGCGCAAGCTCCTAGGCTGGGTTCGTGACGACGGTGGAGATCGCGGCCGGCGCCCTGCGCGGGTCCGAAGGGGACGGGGTGCGGACGTTCCTCGGCGTGCCCTACGCCGAGCCGCCGGTGGGGGAGCTGCGGTTCCGCGCGCCCCGGCCGGTGCCGCCGTGGCCGGGTGTCCGGGACGCCACCGGGTGGGCGCCGCGCGCGCCGCAGCCCGAGCTGACCGGGCGCGGCTTCACCGGGGACGAGGACTGCCTGTACCTGAACGTCTACGCGCCGGCGTCGCCCGGCTCGTACCCGGTGCTCGTCTGGATCCACGGCGGGGGCGGCGTGATGGGCGCGCCCCACCAGTTCGACGCGTCCGCGTACGCGCGGCGAGGCGTCGTCGTCGTGACCGTCGCCTACCGGCTCGGGGTGCTCGGGATGCTGCACCTGCCCGGCGTCGCCGACTCCAACCTGTCCCTGCGCGACCAGGTCGCGGCGCTGGAGTGGGTGCGGGACGACATCGGCGCGTTCGGGGGCGATCCGGACCGCGTGACGCTCGCCGGGCAGTCCAACGGCGGCCGCACCGTCGGGACGCTGCTGGCCGTGCCCGCGACGCGCGGTCTGGTGCGCCAGGCGATCGTCCAGAGCGGGACCGGCGTCGGCTCGGTCGTGCACACCCCGGCCGAAGGCGAGGCGATCGCTTCGGCGGTTCTCGCCGAGCTGGCCGCCTCGCCGGAAGACCTCGCGACGCTGCCGGTGAAGGAGATTCTTCAGGCGCAGCAACGGGTTTCGGCGGTCTCCGGCACGAAGGTGACCTACCGCGTGGTCGTCGGGGACGAGCTGCTGCCGCAACGCCCGCTGGACGCCGTCCGCGAGGTCCCGCTGCTCATCGGGACGACGGCCGACGAAGAGGACCTGTTCAGCTGGCTGCAGTCGGGCGGCGCGAAGCTCCTGGGCGTCGGCTCGACGATGCTGGACGCCGCCGAGGTCGAGAAAGCCGTCGCGGCGTACGGCGAACTGCTCGACTGGCCGGAGGACCAGATCCGCAACCGCGCGTTGACCGCGGGGGACTGGTGGATCCCGGCGATCCGCTTCGCCGAGAAGCAGCCGGACGCGTGGATGTACCGGCTGGACTGGCGGATCGCGCCGCGGGGTAAGGGGCTCGGCGCGCCGCACGGACTGGACCTGCCGCTGACGTTCGACGACATCCGCAACCGCAACTGGCGGTTCCTCTTCGCCGGCCGGACGTTCCCGGCCGAGCGCATGCAGGCGATGGCGACCGAGATGTTCGGCGCCTGGGTCCGCTTCATCGCGACCGGCGACCCGGGCTGGCCTCGCTACACGCGGGAAGACCGCGTCACGCGCCTCTTCGACGACGTCTCCACGACGGTCTCGGACCCGGACCGCGAGCAGCGCCTGCTCTGGATGGCATGAGGGGCACCTTCACAGCCGTGAAGGTGCCCCTCATCGAACAGCGCTAGACGGTGATCTTGTCGAGGTTCGGGCCGCCGTTGGCGGTCGTCGCGGTCGCCTTGATCTTGTTCGTCCCGGCGGTCAGCGTCACCGGGATGGTGACCGTCTGCCAGGTGTCCCAGTTGCCCGTGCCGCCGAACGCCACCGCGGACGCCACCTTGGTGCCGTTCACCGTGAGGTCCATCGGCCGGTTCACCGTGGTGCCGTTGGCGAACCGCAGGACGACGTTCGCCGGGCCGGCGGCCGCCGCGTTGACCGAGAACTCCACCGCGCTGCCCGTCGCGTTGTCGTAGTTGACGAACCCGGTGCCGGTGAACCCGGCGTGGTTCGACTCCGCGACGCCGTTGGTGATCGTGGCGTTCTCGGCCTGGTAGTCCACCGGGTCACCCGGGCCCGGGCCGGTGGTGCCGTCGGCCGGGATCGTCTTCGTCCCGGTGTTCCAGCCCGCGATCCGCACGGACGCCTTGGCGCCCTTGAGGTCCGCGGTCCGGTACGTCGCCGTCAGCGTCGTCGACTCGCCGGGCCAGAGGGTGACCTGGTTGTCGGTCCACCGCACCGGCAGCACCGGCGCGCCCGCTGCGCCGACCACGTGCGCGTCGACGAAGAACGCCGGCACCTTGTTCGCCGACCCGTTCGTCAGCGTCACCTTGGTGGTCGTGGTGCCGTCGCCGTTGGTGGTCGACGTCGCGGTCGACCCCAGGCTGACCTGGGCCAGGCCGTTCAGCCCGGACAGGTCCGCGTAGGCCGACTGCGGCGTGTAGTACCAGTCGCTGTTGCCCCAGTCGAGCGTGTCGGCCTTGGTGGACAGCCAGTAGACGTTGCGGCTGACCTCCTTGCCCGCCGAGTCGCTCAGGACCAGCTTCGCCAGGTACGTCGTCGACAGGCCGCTCACCGAACCGATGGTCAGCGCGGTCGTCTTCGCGCCGTCACCGCCCACGGACACGGCCTTCGACTGGTTGAACTTCTCCGTGCCGTCCAGGTTGTACAGCTTCACGGACGCGGTGAGGTTCGACGCCGCGTCGTGGTTGTGGTTCACCACCACGACCGACTTGGTGTCGTACGAGTACTGGATGTGCAGCGGCTCGTTCGCCTTCTTCGCCCCGAAGTACGAGCCGTTCTGGTCGAGGTAGGCGTCGAACAGCTGCCAGTGCAGCGACGTCCAGCCGCTGTTGAGCATCCAGTAGATGATCCCGGTGGCCGGGTTCGAGCTGTCGCTGAAGTTGCGCGAGTGCGACTCGAACTCGGCGCGCACGTTCTCGTACTGCGCCAGCTGCGCCTTGCGGACGAAGTCGTCCAGGCTCGCCGGCTTGCCGTAGCGGCCGGTGAGCGCGTCGCCGAACAGCTTCAGGTTGGCGAACGTCGAGGACGACGACCGGTGGTACTGCGCGGTCGACGGGCTCTTCCACAGCGTGTCCAGCTCGCTCGAGGACATCATCCGCTTGAGCGTGTCCATCGTCGGGATGTCCGGCCCGGCGCTGGTCTCGGAGTTGAAGCTCCAGGCGCCGCCGAGGTCGGTGTGCGCCTTGTCGTACCAGTAGTTCGGCGGGACGTAGTCGTACGGCCCGTTCATCTTCATGCCGGACGAGCCGAGCTGCGGCGACGACTTCGCCGACGCGGCCGGGACCACCGGGGTGGGCCAGTCCGCGGCCGTGAGCGCGTCGAGGTAGTTCTTCTCGATCGTCGCGTCGGGCGCGAAGTCGCTTCCGATCAGGAACGAGATGACGCTCGGGTGGTCGCGCAGGCGCTCGGCCTCCGCGGTCATCGACGCCTTCGCGACCGGGTAGTCCGCGGCCGTCCACGGGTCACCCTTCTCGTCGCCGTTGACCTGGCCCTCCCACTTGTCGCAGCACTCCCAGCCGGGCAGCGTGAGCACGCCCATCCGGTCGGCGAGGTCGAAGAACTCGTCCGGCTCGATGTGCCCCTCCAGGCGCACGGTGTTGAGCCCGAGGTCCTTGACGTAGGCCAGCTTGTCCGCCGCGTACTGCTCGTTCCAGCGCAGGAACAGGTCCGGCGAGTAGCCGCCGCCCTTGATCAGCAGCGGGCGCCCGTTGATCGTGTACGACCGGCCGCCGCTGGAGTTCTTGTTCGCCGTCACCTGACGCACGCCGAAGCTCTCGTGTGCGGAGTCGGACGCCGTGCCGCCGGCGCTCGCGGTCAGGTCGAGGTCGTAGAGCGGCTGCCCGCCCATCCCGGCCGGCCACCAGACCTGCGGGTTGTCGATCCCGGTCACCGGGAACGTGACGGTCTTCTTCTCCTTGGCCGCCAGGCTCACCGTCTGGCTGATCGCCTTGCCGGCGACCGTGCCGGACACCGTCGTGCTCACCGCGTTCGCCGAGTCGTTGCGGACGTCGGCCTTCACCGTGAGGTCGGCGTGGCCGAGGCCGGTCAGCTTCGTGACGACGTGGCCGCCGCGCAGCGCCACCGGGCCGCTGCGCCGCACGAGGACGTCGCGCACGATGCCCATGTTCTGGTCCGGCGGGGTCTGCGCCCAGTCGATCCAGCCCATCGACAGGTCCTTGTTCGGGTCGTTCGGGTAGACCTTGAACGCGATGCTGTTCGTCCCGGCCTTCACCTGCGCGGTGATGTCCAGGTCGTGGCGCGTGTAGGCGCCGGTGACCTGCGTCTTGTCCGCGATCCGCGTCCCGTTGACCCAGACGTCGGCCTTCGAGAGGACGCCGCTGAAGTCGAGGTAGGTGCGCTGGGTGGTGTCGGTGACGGTGAGGTCGGTGCGGTACCACCACGGGACCTTGAAGTCCGCGGTCGGCACGTTCTTCATGTTGGTCGAGTAGAACGGGTCGGCGTACTTGCCGTTGGCCAGCAGGCCGGCGTAGACGGTCGACCGGGGGCCGACGGGGTACCAGCCGGCGGTGTCGAAGCCCGGCTTCGACACCGCCGAGTCGTCGCTGACCTGCGCCGACGTCTGGATGAGGAAGCCGGGGACGGCGGTGGCCGGCGCCGCGGCGGTGACCACCGCTCTGGCCTGCTCCTGGCCGGTCGCCGCCGGGACGGTCGCCCCGCTCACGGCGACGGCGAGCACCGCCGCCACCACGAGGGTCCGGGATCTTCTCTGCCGATAGCTCACTAGCGCGCCTCCTAGGCACCGCGGCGGCGTGGGGGTCGAGCGGACCATCGTTAGGGAACTTTCCTAACAATTGCGGACGATCGTAGCGGTCCGGTCACCGGGAGAACAGGGGCGTTTCGGTCGGACCCGGGCCGCCGGCTGCACCGCCGCGGTGTGCACGGCCAGCAGGAGCGGCAGTGAGCCGTCCTCCCGGATCCGCTGGGGAAGTGCCTCGCTCAGCGGGACACCGATCAGCGCCGCAGGGCTTGCTGCGCCGTGATTCCGAGATCGGCTTTGAAGAGTGCGACCACCTCGAGCCGCTGCCGGTCGACGGCGGTCACGGCGGTCCCCTCGACACCCTCGCCGGACGCGATCTTCGAGTGCGTCTCGATCACCGTGGTCGCGAGGTCCCGGGCGGGCCCGGCCACCTCCCGGCCCGCCAGCACTTCGATCTCGGCCGTGGCGGCGTGCAACCGCGCGTCCTCGGTGCGGCTGCGCTCTCCGGCCATCGCCTGGCCGTAGCTCGCGCTGATCGAGCGCAGGTATTCGGCGTAGGCGGCTTGCTTCAGCTTGCCGAGCGCGTCGTCCCGCTGCCACCGGCGGGCGCGCGATGCCTGCAGCAGCTGGAGGAAACCGCCGACGAGCACGCCGAGCAGTGCCCCGGCCACGCCGACGAGTGCGGTGCCCATCAGGCTTCCGCGTCGAGGTAGACCCACTGGCCGTCATCACGGCGGAAGCGGCTGTTCTCCTCCAGGAACCCGTCCCGGCCGTGGTGGCGGTAGTGCGCCCGGAACTCGACCGTCCCTTCGGCGTGCAGCAGGCCGCCGCCCGTGCGGGCGAGGATCTCCAGCCGCGTCCACTCCTGGCCGGGATCGAGGCTCAGCCGGCGCGGGCGCGTGTCCGGGTGCCAGGTGCGCAGCAGGTAAGCCGTGTCCCCGACGGCGAACGCGCTGTACCGCGAACGCATCAGCAGCTCGGCTGTCGGCGCCGCGAGGTCGCCGTCGTGGAACCGGCCGCAGCAGGCGGGGTAGGACTCGGCGAGGCCGCACGGGCACGAGGCGGGAGGCATGGAGAAATCATCCCACGACGGCCGCGACCGTCTACTGAGGACTATTCGGCGTTGACCGGCTTCCCGGTCTCCCGCGCTTCCTGGGCTCCCCGCACCGCGAGCCGGTCGGCGCGCTCGTTCTCCGGGTGTCCCGCGTGGCCCTTGACCCACAGCCATTCGACCTCGTGGAGACTCGCCGCCGCGTCCAGGCGCTGCCACAGGTCCGCGTTCTTCACCGGCTGGCGCGCCGCCGTCTGCCAGCCGTTGCTCTTCCAGCGGGGCAGCCACTGCATGATCCCGTTGCGCACGTACGTGCTGTCCGTGAACACGCGGACTTGCGATGGCCGGGTCAGGCTCTCCAGCGCCCGGATCGGCGCCGTCAGCTCCATCCGGTTGTTCGTCGTCGGCGTGGCTTCGCCGCCGTAGAGCTCACGCTCGTGCCGCCCGTAGCGGAGGACCGCGCCCCAGCCGCCTGGTCCCGGGTTCCCGCTGCACGCGCCGTCGGTGAAGATCTCCACGTCCACGCGGTGACCCTATCGGTCCCGGCCCTCGCCCCGGCCCGCCACGCCCGGTTACCGATCCGGCCAGAAGTAGGCCGGCCCTCGAGCGGTACGTGCCCTTGCCACGACAGCCATCCGGCCGTGACTGTGGTCGGATTGGTAACGAACGGCACAGTACGGTGGAGATCCGGAGGGGAGCCATGAGCGGGCACGACGACACGGCCGAGGGAGCGCTCCTGGCCTATCTCGCCGACGTCGATCGCGACTACCTGCTCGCCCGGGGCACCCGCCGCCGGTTCCGCGCGAACGACGTCGTCCTCATGGAGGGCGACCCGTCCGACCACGTCCACGTGCTGGTGTCCGGCTGGGTGCGCGTCTCCACGATCGTCGAGGACGGCCGCGAGGTCCTCTTCGGCCTGCGCGGCCCCGGCGAGGTGCTCGGCGACCTCGCCGCCGTCACCGGGCGGCCGCGCTCGGCGTCGGTGCGCGCGATCGAACCCTGCGTCGTCTTCCAGCTGACCGGCGCGGAGTTCGTCGACGTCCTGCACACCCGGCCCGAGATCGCCATCGCGACGATCAAGACCGTCGCCGCCCGGCTCCGCAGCGCCGAGTCGGCCCGGGTCGACGCCGCGGCCTTCGACGTCAGCCGTCGCGTCGCGGTGGTCCTGGTCCGGCTGGCCGAGGAGCGCGGCCGGCGCGTCCCCGAGGGCGTGATCGTCGAGGGCTCGCAGGAGGACATCGGCGCGCAGATCGGCGCGGCCCGGCGTACCGTCGCGCGGGCGTTGCGCATGCTGCGGGAGCGGGGGATCGTCGAGACCGGCCGCGGCCGGATCCTCATCCGCGAGCTGCGCGTGCTGCGCGCCTTCGCCCGTTCTGAGCCAAACGGCACACACCGCCCGTGACAGCGGACCTCTGAGCGAACCCCGCCCCGGCGCGATCCTGGGTTCCGGCCGGAAAAAGAAATCGGATGCCGACCGGCCGGATTTCCGTTTCGAGCGAGGTCGGGGAGTGCTTTGCCGTGAACGTCTACTGCAAGATCTTGACCCTGGTGAAATCGGTCTTCGCCGCGTTCGTGGTCGGTGCTGTCGCGGGTTTCCTGGCGGCCACCGGAAACGCGACGGAGCCGGCCGCGCCGGCGTCACACGGCTCCGCCCCGTTCTCCGCCTCGGCTTGGGTGCAGCGATGAGGAGGTGTGTGTGATGGAGAGCCACTCGATCTGGGCGCTGATCTTCGGCGCGAACTGATCCGCGCACGTCCCGGTCGGCCGGCTCGTGGGGGGCCGGCCGGCCGGGTATTTCCGTGAATTCCGGTGTCCGCGATCTGTCACGCCCCACGCGGAACGTTCTTGGTAATGTTGGCTGTCATTTTCACCGCGGCTCCGGAAGGGGGTGGGATGCGGCCGGACAACTCCTTCCCGTTCGTGCGCGAGCTGAACGAACTGCGCCGCGGTCGCGGGCTCGACGCGGCCGACCTGCACCAGCGGATCGGTCCCTGCCTGCGCGAGGCGTGCGGGATCACCGAGGCCGACCAGCCCTCCGCCGCCCGGCAGAAGCTCGTCCTGCGGCTCACCGAGCTGTGCGGCCGGCTCCCGGCCGACCTGCGGCTGGCCGCGCTCGCCGCGCTGGGCCTGCACGAGGAGGCCGCGGGGGAGTTCCTGGACCGGCGGATCTCGTGGCTGGCCAGCGTCCTGGACCGCGACCCGCGCACCGCGCGCCGGCGGATCGACCTCGCGTTCCGCCGGCTCGACGAGCTGCTCGGCGCGCCCCCGCCGGACCGCGACCGGCACCCGCTGGCCGGCTGGTACGCCGAGTCGACGAAGGCGGTGCTCCGGCTCGACCGCGACCCGCCGGACCTGCAGGAGGAGCGCCGGATCGTCGCGGAGGTCGACGAGCTCGACGAGCTCGTGCTCTCGTTCAGCGTCCCGGCCGAGCCGGGCAGCGACCCGGTGCCGGACATCTCCGCCGAAGTCCTGTTCGGCGGCGAGATCGTCGAAGCGCGCCAGGTTTCGGTGAGCCACGCGCAGTTCGTCATGCGGCTGCCCAGCCCGTTGCGGCTCGGTCAGCGGCACGAGTACGGGATCCGCTTCGCGCCGCGGCGCACGTCGCTGCGGCCGTACTACGTCATGACGCCCCTGCGCCGCTGCGAAGAGTTCGCGGTGCGGGTCCGGTTCGACCGCGCGAACCCGCCGCCGCGCGTGTGGCGGCTCAACGGCGTCCCGGGCCGGGTCGTGGACGACGGCGTCGACTCCGGTGACGCGTTGACGGTCAACCGGGTCGGCGAGGTGGCGCTGGAGTTCCACGACCTGCACCAGGGGCTGAGCTACGGCCTGCAGTGGTCCTTCGACCCCCGGGAGGACTGAGCCCATGCGCACCGTCCCGGTGGCCGCGACGGTCGTCCGGATCGGGATCGTCGCCCCCAGCCGCGGCGGCACCGCCCGCGCGGTGCACCTCGGCGCCACTCTCGACGGGGTGCTGGACGAGGTGTTCGACCGCGTCCCGGTGCCGTACCGCACGCCGACCTGGTACCGCAGGCCGGAAGGGGACAACGCGACGCTGGTCATCCCGCCGAGCGTGCCGCTGCGGTGGGTCGCGACCGGGTTCGCCGGCGAGCTGGACGCGGCGCTGCGGCGGCGCAACCGCCACCTCAACGAGTTCGGCAGGCTGCGGCTGAGGCTGGCCGCCGACCACGGCGACGTCGTGCTGCGGCCGCCGAACTTCGGTGGCGCCGCGATCGCGCTGGCGGTCTGGCTGTGCGAGTCGGAGGTGCTGAAGACGGCGATGGGCGCGGAGCCCGGGCGCGATCAGCTGCTGATCGTCTCCGACCGGTTCCACGCGGCGATCGACGACGTCCCGGGGTTCCGGCGCGTCGTCGTCCCCGCCGGCGGCGAGCGCGAAATCGCGTGGGTGTCGACCGGTCCGGATACTGGGACGCGGAATACCGGCTCTCCCGACGGGTTGGCACCGTCGTAGCCGAGGAGAAGGGCCCGCGATGAGCACGTTCACGAGCGAGTGGCAGGACTGGAAGACCCACCGCGAGGAGGACCTCGCGGCACCCCACGGCTGGCTGGCGCTGGTGTCGCTCGACTGGCTGACCGACGCCCCGCGTGAGTACCCGGGCATCCCGGGCCGCTGGTGGCAGGACGCCGAGGCGGCGTACGTCGACCCGGCCGGAGCGGCCCTCGCGCACGAGGGTTCGCCGATCACGGAGACCCGCCGGTTCGAGCTGGTCAACAGCGGTGCGGGCACGCGCGTGCTGGCCGGCGACGTCGAGATCGAGGTCGCCCGCCGTTCGGGGTACCTGATCCGCGTGCACGACCCGAAGGCCGAGGTCCTGCGCGAGTTCCACGGCGTCCCGGCGTACGAGCCGTCGCCGTCCTGGGTGGTCACGGGCCGTTTCGAGCCGTTCGACGAGCCGCGGCCCACGACGGTCGGTGCGGTGGTGGAGGGCCTCAGCCACGTCTACACGGCGCCGGGCCTGGTCCACTTCTCCGTCGGGGGAGCGCCGCACACGCTGACCGCGTTCAACGGCAAGGACGGGGGGTTCAGCATCCTGTTCACGGACGAGACGAGCGGCGTCACGACGTACGCGGCGAACCGCTCGCTGCCGGTCGGCGCGCCCGCCCCGGACGGGACGGTGACCCTGGACTTCAACCGGGCGGTGAACCTGCCGTGCGCGTTCACGGACTTCGCGACGTGCCCCCTGCCGCCGGCGGGCAACCACCTGCCGTTCGCGGTGGAGGCGGGGGAGAAGATCCCGTACGAGCGTGGGTGACTCCCCCGCTGTCCCCTAGTGGGCCACGTCGATGACGACGCGGTTGGGCCCGGTGAGCGTGAAGACGTTCACCGCGGTCCGCGACCGCACGCCGAGCCCGATGGTCAGCTCCGCTTCGAAGTCCCCGGTGACGGCGACGGCCATGACGTTCGAGAGGTTCCGCGTCCGGAACTTCTGCGGCCCGGTGTAGGTGGGGTTCCCGGCATCGTCGTGCGCGGCGGCGTGCGACACGGCGACGTTGACGAAGTACTGCCCGGTGAGCCACACGATGTCCCCGGTGGGGTCGGCGGTGAGCTCGTCGACGAGCTGGTAGCTGACGGTGGGGGTGCCGCCGGGGCCGAGGTCGAGCACGACCCGGTCGAAGGTGGGGTTGTTCCCGGTCCGGATGGTGGTGAGGGTGGGAACGCTGTTGACGGCCTGAGCTGGCGCGGCGGCGGCCACGCTCGCCGCGAGCAGCAGGGTGATGGCGAGAAGGGCGCGTCTGACGGGTCTGGACATGGTGGACCTCCTGGGTGAACCGGTGGAAGTCCCAGCGCTGGGTTCTCAGGAGACGTCCGGTTCGTCCGGGAGTTGCGCCGGAGTCCCTTATCGTTACCCGGCTGCTCCGGACGTGTCGGGGGTCGGCTTCTCGCCGGGGTCCGGTGCCGTGGCCGCGAGTTCCTCGAGCAGCGCCGGGACTTCGGCCGGAACGCTGAAGTACGAAGCCTTCACCCCGTCGGGGTAGCGGGCGACGAAGACCGGCGCGACGCGGGCCGGAACCGTGCCGTCCCCTTGCAGCGCCGCCGTCAGGCGGCGGAAGGGCCGGGTGAAGCCGCGCAGCATCCGGTCGTCCGCGTACTCGCCCAGCTCGTAGACCTTCTCCCGGCTCACCCGCCCGTCGCTGCCGGGAGTCGCGAGGCGGAGCGCGGCGGCTTGCACCGGAGCTTCCCGGTCGAGCTGCTCCAGAAGCGCCGACAGCGCCGGCAAGGTCCAGGGATCGGCCGGCTCTTCTTCACCGGCCTCGGCGACCCTTCCGGCGTCGACCGGCGAAGCCCGGTCGACCTCGACCTCCAGGACGGCCGCCCGCGCGAGCAGGTCCGCCGGGCGTAGCAGGAACAGCCGTCGGCCGGTCAGTTCGTGGAACTCCAGGGCCAGCTCGGGCCGCGGGCCGACGAAGTCGGACTGCTGGCGCCACCACCAGTCTTCCTTCTCGTCGCGGGTGACGAGGAGAAGGTCTTTGCTCTTGTCCTTCGCGTACCGGGTGGCTTGGTACCAGACGAGGTAGTCGCCGGCGCCGCCTTCCGGCGTGTCGTTGTCCTGCTTGCCCGCGTCTTTGTAGCCGGGCGGTTCCTCGTTCTCGATGCGGCGGTTGGCCTCCGCGACGCACTCGGTCCACTCGTCGGCGTCCAATCGCGGTGTGATCCGTCCGGCGAGAAGCTCTTCGAGCTGTTCCAGGATCCGGTCGCCACTCCGCTCGGCATCCGCGTCCTGGAGCACCTGCTGGAGTTCGTCCTTGAGCGTGCCGACGAAGCCGTCGACTCGCGAGGCGAGCTCGGACAGCTCGTCGTCGACTACGCCGACCGCCTTCGCCCACACGGTCAAGGCGTCGCAGATGGCCCGGCCCGACTTGGCGAGGGCGTCCGTGGCCGCCTTGGTCGCACCGCGAGGACTGCCTTGGGAACGTTGCCGGTGTCGCCAGAACTCGCGAAGGGCCTGATGCGGCACGACGAGCCGCTCGTCCAGGCTCTTCAGGGTGTTGATGAGGTCCTGTGACGTCTGGGGCCGGAACCGGTAGAGATCGAGGAGGACGTTCGCGTCGACGGCGACGACCGCCTCGCGGAGGGCGGTGTCGATCTCCTCCGACGAAGCGATCTTGAACCCGGCGAATTCCCCGTCGTACAGCCCGCTCATGGGAAGACTCTGCTCGACGGGGAACCGCGCGAGGAAGCGATCGCGGCCAGCACCACCTGGTTGGAGCAGGTGTCACCGACCGCGTTCGCGCCGCTACTTCCAGTGGCCGCCGTGTTCGTTGCACACGAGGCCCGTGGACGAGCACTTGCTGCACGTCAGCTTGTCGCCCAGCAGGCTGCGGGTCCGTCCGCCGTTGCAGGCGGAGCAGTCGTGCAGCGGCCGGTGGCACTTGCGGCAATCGGACATGAGTCACTCCTTGGTCGGCTGGCCCGTTTCGCGGGTTCGGCTTCGGTCCAGGACACGGTCGGTGTTCTCGGGCGTCCTGTTACGGCGCGGCCGGATTCCGGGGCCGGTCAAGGGAAGCGGGCAGCGACGGCGCGCAAAAAGCAAACGGGGCCGCCTGAAGGAGCACAGGCAGCCCCGATCGGAGGAAATTCACCAGCCGCGTTCGCGCCATTCGCCGAGCTTCGGACGCTCCGCGCCCAACGTCGAGTCATCCCCGTGGCCCGGGTAGAACCACGTCTCGTCCGGCAGCTCGTCGAAGATCCGCGACGACACGTCGTCCAGCAACGACGAGAAGTCCTCCGGCGACGTGGTCCGCCCGATACCGCCCGGGAACAGCGAGTCCCCGGTGAACAGGTGCGGGTGCCCCGACGGATCGCGGTACAGCAAAGCGATCGACCCCGGTGTGTGCCCCCTCAAATGGATCACCGAAAGAGTGACCTGCCCCACCGACAGCGTGTCTCCGTGCTCGACCAGGAAGTCCGGCGGCACCGGCAACGGCGAAGCGTCCAGAGGGTGCGCCGCCGTGTTGGCTCCGTTGGCCCCCGCCACCGCGCCCAGTGCCTGCCAGTGGTCCTGGTGCTGGTGGGTGGTGACGACCGTCTTCAACGCCGGGCGGTCGGGGCCGTGGCCGATCAGGTCCGAGATGCGGTCCGGGTCGTTCGCCGCGTCGATGAGCAGGGCCTCGTTGTCCGCCCGGCACACCAGCAGGTACGCGTTGTTGTCCATCGGGCCGACGGACAGCTTGGTGATGGTCAGCGCGTCCAGGGTGCGCCGGGAGGCGTCGCCGCCCGGGTCGACGTGCCCCGTGTAGGTCTCCACGATGTTCACCTGGCACACGGTAGTCGTTTCGCTCCAACCGGTTCCACCCGCACAAGCGCGCGGCCGCCCCGCCACGTAGGCTCACGGCGACCCCCAGCCCAGCCGACCTCAGGACGACCGTGCCCACCTCCCCGACGCCGCGCCGGATCAGCTGGGACCTCCTCCGCGTCGTCGCCGTCTTCGCGGTGATCCTCGGGCACGTCACCCACCAGGGTGCGCTCCTGCACCCGGAGTTGACGGGGTACCCCGTAAGGGTGACAGCGCAGTTCGGCGCCGCGATCCTGCTGGTGATCTCCGCCTTCTTCGTTTGCGCGAGCCTCCGCAAGGGCAATCCGCGCCGGTGGCTGTGGAACCGCGTCGCGCGCCTCGTGCCCGCCTACTTCGTCGCCGTCCTGGTGACCTACGTCGTGACGCGGTGGGCTGCCATCTCCTTCAGTGGCCTGCCCTACCCGTCCGGCGTCACCGGGTTCCTCTTCGGCGTGCCGCAGGGGCTGCCGTCGAACCCGTCGCCGTGGTACATCCCGACCGGGCTCGACCTGGTCGCCAACCTCGGCATGGTGCAGGAGTGGGGCATCCGGTCGGAGACGTTCTACTACCTCGACGGCTCCTACTGGACGCTGCCGGTGCAGCTGCTGGCCTTCACCGGCGCCGCCCTCCTGTGGCCGCGGTCGTGGCGCACCCACCGGCTGACCGTCGCCCTGCTCTGGGCCCTGATCCTCGTCCCGCTCGCGCTGCGCTTCGTCGTCTTCGCGCCGGGGACGGCGAGCCCGGTCGTCGAGACGTTCTACTACGGCCTGGGTCTGCACCGGCTGCACGTCTTCGCCATCGGCGTCGCGCTGTGGCTCTGGTCTCAACGCCGGCTCAAGACGTGGCACGCCGCGCTGTTCGTGGTCGCCGCCGTCGCCGCGCAGGACCTGCAGGTCTTCCCGTTCCACGTCGCGCTGCCGCAGGACGCCCTGCGCTGGCCGTCCACGATCGGGTTCGCCGTGCTCCTGCTGCTGGTCTGCCTGGCCGCCCGCGGCCCCGACTGGCGGTTCCCCGGACTGGCGAGGATCGCCCCGGCCGTCACCTGGCTCGCGGGCATCTCGTATGGTCTTTACCTGGTGCACCAGGAGCTGGGTTACGTCCTGGCCCGCGCCCTGCTCGACGCCGGCCTGCCCGGCTGGCTGCGGCTCCCCGTGGTCGTCGGCGCCGCCGTGCTGGCGGGGTGGGCGGTCACCGCGGGGGTCGAACGGCCGGTCCACCGGTGGCTCACCACCCGCCGGAAGCCGGAAGAACCGCAGGTCAAAGACGCAGAACCAGTTTCTGTCGGTGGTGGCTCGTAGCATGGAGAGGCCGCCCGTGCAGCCTCCTCTCCGGGCCGGCAACCGCAGCTGAGAATGACACTGAAGGGACCCTGGCGTGGCTGATCGCCTCGTTGTTCGCGGTGCCCGCGAGCACAACCTCCGCGGCGTGGATCTCGACCTGCCCCGCGACAGCCTGATCGTTTTCACCGGTCTGTCCGGGTCCGGGAAGTCGAGCCTCGCCTTCGACACCATCTTCGCCGAAGGGCAGCGGCGCTACGTCGAGTCGCTCTCGGCGTACGCCCGCCAGTTCCTCGGGCAGATGGACAAGCCGGACGTCGACTTCATCGAGGGCCTTTCGCCCGCGGTGTCGATCGACCAGAAGTCCACCTCACGCAACCCGCGCTCGACCGTGGGCACGATCACCGAGGTCTACGACTACCTGCGCCTGCTCTACGCCCGCGCCGGCAAGGCGCACTGCCCCAAGTGCGGCGAGCCGATCAGCAAGCAGACCCCGCAGCAGATCGTCGACCAGGTGCTGGAGATGGACGAAGGCGTCCGCTTCCAGGTGCTCGCGCCGGTCGTGCGCGGGCGCAAGGGCGAGTACGTCGACCTGTTCGAGAACCTGCAGCAGCAGGGCTACGCGCGCGTGGTCGTCGACGGCACGGTGTACCCGCTCACCGACCCGCCGAAGCTGAAGAAGCAGGAAAAGCACCAGATCGGCGTGGTCATCGACCGCCTGAGCGTGAAGTCGTCTTCGCGTCAGCGGCTCACCGACTCGGTCGAGACGGCGCTGCGGCTGGCCGACGGCCTGGTCGAGCTGGAGTTCGTCGACCTGCCCGAGAACGACCCGAACCGGATCCGCGGCTTCTCCGAGAACCTGGCCTGCCCCAACGGCCACCCCCTGGCCATCGAAGACCTCGAGCCCCGCTCGTTCTCCTTCAACTCGCCCTACGGCGCCTGCCCCGTGTGCACCGGTATCGGCATCCGCAAGGAGGTCGACCCGGAGCTGGTGGTCCCGGACGACGAGCTGTCGCTGGCCGAGGGCGCGATCGCGCCGTGGTCGGGCGGGCAGAGCGCGGACTACTTCATCCGGCTGCTGGAGTCGCTGTCGGAGACCATCGGCTTCCGGATGGACACGCCGTGGCGCCGGCTGCCGGCGCGGGCACAGAAGGCCGTCTTGCACGGTGTCGACGAACAGGTCCACGTCCGCTACAAGAACCGCTATGGCCGCCAGCGGTCGTACTACGCGGCCTTCGAGGGCGTCATCCCGTTCCTCGAGCGGCGGCAGGAGCAGACCGAGTCCGAGTACATGCGCGAGCGGTACGAGGGCTACATGCGCGAGGTGCCGTGCCCGGCCTGCCAGGGCACCCGGCTCAAGCCGGAGATCCTCGCCGTCACGCTGGCGCACAAGACCCGCGGTGACATGTCGATCGCCGAGGTCTGCGCGCTGTCCATCGCGGAGGCGTCGCAGTTCCTCGACGAGCTGGAGCTCGGGCAGCGCGAGTCAATGATCGCCGGCGCGGTGCTCAAGGAGATCCAGGCCCGCCTGCGCTTCCTGCTCGACGTCGGCCTGACGTACCTCTCGCTCGACCGCGCGTCGGCCACTCTTTCGGGTGGTGAAGCGCAGCGGATCCGGCTCGCGACGCAGATCGGGTCCGGTCTGGTCGGCGTGCTCTACGTCCTGGACGAGCCGTCGATCGGCCTGCACCAGCGCGACAACCACCGGCTGATCGAGACGCTGACCCGGCTGCGGAACCTGGGCAACACGCTGATCGTCGTCGAGCACGACGAAGACACGATCCGCTCGAGCGACTGGGTGGTCGACATCGGTCCGGGCGCGGGCGAGCACGGCGGCCACATCGTCCACAGTGGACCGTACAAGAAGCTGCTCAAGAGCAAGGAGTCGCTGACCGGGCAGTACCTGTCCGGGCGGCGGAAGATCGAGATCCCGGCGATCCGGCGGCCGATCGACAAGAAGCGGCAGCTGACCGTGGTCGGCGCGCGCGAGCACAACCTGCGCGGGCTGGACGTCTCGTTCCCGCTCGGCTGCCTGGTCTCGGTCACCGGCGTCTCGGGCTCGGGCAAGTCCACGCTGGTGAACGACATCCTCGCGACGGTGCTGGCGAACAAGCTCAACGGCGCCCGCCAGGTGCCGGGCCGCCACACCCGGGTCAACGGCCTGGGCAACGTCGACAAGCTGGTGCGCGTCGACCAGTCGCCGATCGGGCGGACCCCGCGGTCCAACCCGGCGACCTACACCGGCGTCTGGGACCACGTGCGGAAGCTGTTCGCGGCGACGACCGAGGCGAAGGTCCGCGGCTACCAGCAGGGCCGGTTCTCGTTCAACGTCAAGGGCGGCCGCTGCGAGGCGTGCGCCGGCGACGGCACGATCAAGATCGAGATGAACTTCCTGCCGGACGTCTACGTCCCCTGCGAGGTCTGCAAGGGCGCGCGGTACAACCGGGAAACCCTCGAGGTGCACTACAAGGGCAAGACCGTCTCGGACGTGCTCGACATGCCCATCGAGGAGGCGGCGGAGTTCTTCGAGCCGATCAAGGCCATCCACCGCCACCTGCAGACGCTGGTGGACGTCGGCCTCGGCTACGTCCGGCTCGGCCAGCCCGCGCCGACGCTCTCCGGTGGCGAGGCGCAGCGCGTCAAGCTGGCCAGCGAGCTGCAGAAGCGCTCGACCGGCAAGACGGTCTACATCCTCGACGAGCCGACCACCGGCCTGCACTTCGAGGACATCAACAAGCTGATCGGCGTGATCAACGGGCTGGTCGACAAGGGCAACTCGGTGATCGTCATCGAGCACAACCTCGACGTGATCAAGACGTCCGACTGGATCATCGACATGGGTCCCGAGGGCGGCAACGGCGGCGGCACGATCGTCGCCGAGGGCACGCCGGAGCACATCGCGAGCGTCGAGGAGAGCTACACGGGCGAGTTCCTGCGCACCGTCCTCACCGCCGAGTAGCGGCTCACCGCTCCTTCCCGGTGGTCTGGTGGACCACCGGGGAGAGCGGGCCGTAGTGCAGTGTCCGGAGCCGGTAGGCCGAGCCCTCCTCACCCGGGAGGACGGACAGGGCGCACGTCGTCGCGTCCGGGTCGGTCACCTCGACCGGGTCGAAGTCCGGCGCGCCCGGCCGCCGGATCTCCAGGAGGTACCCGGCTTCGTCGCTCGTGCGGTCGGCCCACGTGAACGTCACCGTGTCGCCGGAGGTCACCTCGTGCAGCTCGGTCGACACCGGGCCGGTGAACGGCTGCTCCCGGTAGTAGAACGGCGTCTCCGGGATCAGGTCCGGGTGGTGGTAGCTCGTTGTGTGGGCGGGCAGGAACCGCAGTGTCGTCCACGGCCCGGCGGGGTCGTTCGCGTACTCGACGCGGTGGCCCGCCCCGTCGTCCGGCCACGTCAACACCACGTCGGTCGGTGACGTCAGCGACGCGGTGAACGACGGCGGCGGCGCCGGGGTGGAACAGCCCGCGGCCAGCAGCGCCACGCAGAAGAGGGGTTTCACGGACACGGCGGCTCCCGAGGTGAAGCGGGGGCGGCGGCGAACGTGATCAGCTTAGGAACCCCGCCCGTACGGCGACAAGGTCGTGCCGATCACCGGAACGCACCAATCCGGCCCCGGACCGGCACCGAACCGCCCGAAACCCCGCTGAACCGTTTCGTGCACGCGTCCGTGTCTCAGGTGTCGAGGTCCGCCGGACGGCGGTGCCGCCCTCACCGAGGAGAGAACGTCATGAACCGTATCCGGACGGCCAGTTTGTGCGCCGCCGCGATCGCCGTCGTCGCCCCGTTGTCGGCCTGCGGTGACATGGCCTCCGCGGGGGCCGGGAACCCGGACCACGGGCAGCCCGGGCACGTGATGCTGGCCGCCACGCAGGTCGCGGGGGTCGGCACGGTCGTCACCGACGCCGCGGGCAAGACGCTCTACCGGTTCGACAAGGACATGGCGACGCCGCCGATGTCCCACTGCGACGCCCAGTGCGCCGCGACCTGGCCGCCGGCGCTGGCCGGGGAGGGCGCCACGATGCTCGAGGGCATCCAGGACAGCCAGGTCGGCACGCTGGCGCGGCCGGACGGCAGCAAGCAGCTCACGCTCAACGGCTGGGCGCTCTACGAGTTCTCGGGCGACAAGGCCCCGGGGCAGATGAACGGCCAGGGCGCCAACGGCACCTGGTTCGCCGTCGCCCCGGACGGCAGCAAGATCACCGCGGCGCAGCCCGCGGCCGGTGGCTCCGGCTACTGATCACCGACGGATTCCGGGCAGGACGAGGAAGGACGGGCAGCCGATGAACACCATGGTCGCGCTGCGCTCGGCGCACGCACCGCCGGTGGAGCTGAGGGTTGCACTACTGTCCTCGACGACTCAGAACACCGTCGGGAGGACGAGGGTGGCCATAGGAGGCAGGCGGCCTAAGAAGGCCAAAGGTGAAGACCTGATCCGGCAGCTTTATGCCGAGCACGGGCGAAGCCTGCTGGCCTACGCGACGAGGCTGACCGGTGATCGGGCGGCAGCCGAGGACGTGGTCCAGGAGACGCTGGTAAGAGCGTGGAAACACGCGGACGACCTGCAGAACGACGGGAAGGGCTCGGTGCGCGGCTGGTTGCTGACCGTCGCGCGCAACCTGGTCACCGACCGGGCCCGCGCCCGGGCGGCGCGGCCCCAAGAGGTGGCCGAACCGGCCGAAGGCGTGCCGACGCCGGCCGTCGAGCGCGATCACGCCCAGGGCGTGGTCGACTCGATGACGGTGCTCGGCGCGATGGACGGCCTATCGAACGAGCACCGAGAGGTCCTGGTGGAGATCTACTACCGGGGACGGACGGTGGCCGAAGCGGCGAGAACACTGGGCGTCGCACCGGGTACCGTGAAATCAAGGTCGTACTACGCACTGAGAGCACTGAGAGCAGCGATGATTTCGAGCGGAACGGAGGTGGCGCGATGAACTCGGTCGACGAGAGTCACACGCAGCTCGGCGCGTACGCCCTCGGCGCGCTCGATCCCGGGGAGGCGGCCGACTTCGAGCGGCGGCACCTGCAGACCTGCGCGCAGTGCCGGTTCGACCTGAACGAGCTCGTGGCTCTGCGCGAGTCACTCGACGAGGTACCGCCCGAGGCGTTCCTCGACGGGCCGCCCGAAGGCGGGGACCTGCTGCTGCAGAAGACCCTGCGGCGGGTGCGCGACGAGGAGAAGACGGCGCCGGTGCGCTCGACGTCACGTCGGGGCCTGGCCCTGGTCGCGGCGGCCGTGCTGGTCGTGGCCGCGCTCGGCGGCGGAATCCTGGTCGGCCGGCAGACGGGTGGGGGGAGCGAGCCCCTCGCGATCCCCGCGCCGCCGACCGATGTGCCCGGCACGAAGAGCGTCGAAGGGCGTGATCCGACGACCGGTGTGCAGCTGGCCGCGTCGGTGAGCCCCTTCCAGGGCTGGGTCCGGGTGAACGTCGCCGTGAAGGGCGTCAAGGCCGGGGAACAGTGCCTCCTTCAGGTCGTCACGAAGGAAGGCCAGGCGGTCACCGCCGGCAGCTGGAAGGTGTCCGAGAAGTGGGAGAGTTCGGGCTTCTCGCTCGACGGCTCCGCTTTGGTGGCGCCCGACGACGTGAAGTCGGTCGACATCGTCACGGTGGACGGCCGGAAGCTGGTCTCGGCCCAGGTGTGACGCCGTGACGGGCGCGCGCTACCGGTTCAGCAGCACGTGGCTGCTGCCCGGTACCGCGCCCGATCGGGTGTTCGGCGCGGTCACCGACCTCGCCGGCTACCCGCGGTGGTGGTCGGACGTCCGCACGGTCCGCCGGGTGGACGACGACACCGCCGAGCTGATCTGCCGGTCCCGGCTCCCGTTCCGCTTGGTGGTGCGGATGCATCGCGAGCACCAGGACGAGCGGGCGGGACTGCTGCGGGTCCGGTTGAGCGGCGACCTGGACGGGGTGCTGGCCGGAGCGGTCCGCGCGGCGGGCGCGGGCACGCTCCTGCAGATCACCCAGGACGTCCAGGCTCGCAAGGAGCTGCTGCGGCGGCTCGACGCGGTGGCCCGGCCGCTCTTCCGCGCGAACCACGCGCTGATGATGCGGCGGGGTCACCGTGGCCTTCGCACCTACCTGGCGTGATCGAAGCGCCAACACGCGTGATTGAGGGTCGACACGCGTGATTGCGGAGTCGACACGGTCGGGGAAGCCGTGTCGACCCCCTGATCACGCGTGTCGACTCTCTGATCACGCGTGTCGACCTTCGGATCACGCCTGGCCGGCTGCGCAGACCTCCGGGGAGGGCGTGGCGGCCGGGCGGGGGCGGCGGGACAGGACCAGGGCGCCCAGCGCCACCGCGGCGATCAGGAAGCCCGCGCTGACTCCGTACGCCAGCCGGAAGCCGGACGCCAAGGCTTCGCGGTGGTCCAGCGATCCCAGGCTCGCCGTGCGGGAAGCCGCCACCGAAGCCAGGATCGCCGTCCCCATCGCCGCACCCACCTGCTGGGTCGTGTTGATCAGGCCGGACGCCACGCCGGCGTCCTCAGGGGCCACGTCGGACATCGCCAGCCCCATCAGCGCCGGGATCGCCGCGCCCGCGCCGAGACCCATCAGCAGCAGCGGGGGCAGGACGCCGGTGAAGTAGCCGCCGGACACCCGCGTCAGCAGCAGCAAGCCCGCGATCACCAGGCCCAGGCCGGACAGCAGCACCGTCCGCGGCCCGAACCGCGTCGCGAGCTTGTCCGCGAAACCCAGTGACGCCACCGCGATCACCAGCGGCACCGGCAGGAACGCGACGCCGGTCCACAGCGCGTCGAGGCCCAGCACCTGCTGCAGGTACAACGCCGTGACGAACTGGAAGCCCAGCATCCCGGCGACCATCAGCACCATCACCACGTTCGCGCCGGTGACCGCGCGGATCCGGAACAGCCGCAGCGGGAGCAGTGGCGTGCGCGCTTTCGCTTGCCGCACCACGAAAACGGCCAGCAGCACGGCCGCCGCGGCGAGCACACCCCAGGCGGAGGACGAAATCCCGTACACGCCGAGCATCACCGCCGCGGTCACGAGCACCGCGCCGAGCACGTCGAGGCCGGCCCGCAGGCCCGGGCCGCGGTCGGCTTCGACCACGCGGACCGCCAGCACCAGTGCGACCACGCCGATCGGCAGGTTGACGTAGAACGTCCAGTGCCAGCTGAGCGCCTGCGTCAGCGCGCCGCCGGCGATGAGCCCGATCGACGCGCCCGCGGCCTGCGTGAAGCTGTAGACGCCGATCGCGCGGGCCCGGGCCCGCGGCTCGGGGTACATCGTGACGATCATCCCGAGCACGACGGCCGAGGCCAGCGCGCCGCCGACGCCCTGCGCGAACCGCGAGACGACGAGCACGCCCGCGTCCGTGGCCAGGCCGGCGACCAGGGAAGCGAGGGTGAAGAGGCCGAGCCCGCCGAGGAAGACGCGGCGGCGGCCGAGCAGGTCACCGAGCCGGCCGGAGATCAGGAGCAGGCCGCCGAAGGCGACCAGGTACGCCGTGACGACCCAGGCGAGACCGGCGGGCGTGAAGCCGAGGTCGGCCTGGATCGCGGGCAGTGCCACCGCGACGATGCTGCTGTCCAGCACGACCATCAGCGAGGCGGCGCACAGCACCGCCAGTGCGAGGCCGCGGGAGCGGATGGGGTGGTTCTCGGCCATTTCTGGGCCCCTCCAGTTGAGCGTTCCCCCTGGTCGTTGCCAGGGCACTTCTTGTAACAGTGCCCATCATGTGTGACCATGGGGGTCCGCGTAAGGAGGCACTTCCATGTCCCAGGGGAACATCGGTGTACCTGTCCAGGTCACCGAGATCGATCCGGAGAAACTCGACGTCTGCACCGTGCTGGAGGTCATCAACCGGATCAGCGGGAAGTGGGCGATCGGCATCCTCCTGGAGGCGATCCGCGGTCCGGTGCGCTTCACCGAGCTGGAACGCGCGGTCAACGGGATCAGCCGCCGGATGCTGACGCTGACCCTGCGCAACCTCGAGCGCGACGGCCTGCTGGAGCGCACGATCTACCCGACGGTCCCGCCGCGCGTGGAGTATGAAGCCACGGCGATGGCGAAGGAGCTTTACCAGTCGCTGAGCGGCCTGCTCGGGTGGGCGGAGCAGCACCGGGAGGACATCGCCGCCGCGCGCGTCGTCTACGACGGTCACGCCGCCTGCTGACGCGGACGTGGAAACGGGCCGCGGTGCGAAGTCGGGGAACTCGCACCGCGGCCCGCGGCGGCTCGTGCTCAGCGGGGGCGTGAGCACGAACGGGTGGGGTTACCTGGCGGGTTCCTTGACGGTGTCGTCCATGTCATCGGTCCCGGCCGCGTGACTGTGCTCGTCGAGCATCGTGGCCTCGTCGAACGGTTCCTGCCCGGCGAAGACGCGCTGCGCCTTCTCGCGGTCGAACTCCTTCGTCCAGTTCCCGATGAGGACGGTCGCGACGGCGTTGCCCGCGAAGTTCGTCAGCGCGCGGGCCTCCGACATGAAGCGGTCGATGCCGAGGATGAAGCCGACGCCGTTGACGAGCTCCGGCCGGTGCGACTGGAGTCCGCTCGCCAGCGTCGCGATGCCCGAGCCGCTGACGCCCGCGGCGCCCTTCGACGCGATGATCATGAAGACCAGCAGGCCGATCTGCGACCCGAGGGACAGCGGTTCGTCCTGCGCGGCGGCGATGAACAGCGTCGCCATGGTCAGGTAGATCGCCGTGCCGTCCAGGTTGAACGAGTACCCGGTCGGGACCGTGATGCCGACGACCGACTTGCTGACGCCGACGTGCTCCATCTTCGCGATCAGCCGCGGCAGCGCCGACTCCGACGACGACGTCGACAGGATCAGCAGGAACTCGCGGCCGAGGTAGCGCAGCAGGTGCCAGATGTAGACGCGGGCGCCGAGCCACAGCACGATCCCGAGGATCACGAACACGAACACCAGGCACGTCGCGTAGAACCCGATCATGATCACCGCGAGGCTCTTGAGCGCGGCCCAGCCGGTCGCGCCGACCACCGCCGCGATGGCGCCGAACGCGCCGATCGGGGCCGCCCACATGATCATGGCGAGGATGCGGAACACCAGGCGCTGGATGTGCTCGATGCCGCGCAGGATCGGCGTGCCCTTCGCGCCCAGCTTCTGCAGCGCGAACCCGACGAGCAGCGCGACCAGCAGGGTCTGCAGGACCTCGCCTTCGGTGAAGGCGGAGACGAGCGTCTTCGGGATGATGCCGAGCAGGAAGTCGACCGGGCCTTCGGCGCCGCCGGCGGACTTCTGGACGCTCTTCACGTCGGCCGGGTTGAGGTGCAGGCCGGTGCCCGGGTGCAGGATGTTGCCGACGACCAGGCCGATCGCCAGGGCGAAGGTCGACATGATGATGAAGTAGAACAACGCCATCAGACCGACTTTGCCGACCTTGGCCGCCTTCGCGACCGAGCCGACGCCGATGACGATCGTGCAGAAGATGATCGGCGTGATCATCATCTTGATCAGGTTGACGAAGCCGTCGCCGAGGGGCTTGAGGCCCTTGGCGAAGCCCGGGAAGAGGAAGCCCACCAGGATCCCGAGCGCGACCGCGACGATCACGGCCAGGTACAGGTAGTGGGTCTTGTCCCGCTTGCGCGGGGTCTCCTCCGTGGTCGGTGGGGTCGGCACCGTTGCCTCCAGCTCAGGGGTGTTCCAGGTTGCGGCACACTGTAGGCGCACTCGGGTGACCCGGCTCACTTGTGTTCATTGAGTTCGCGCGATGATCGAGCACCGTTCTGTTCGAGCACCGTCCAGTTCGAGCACCGTCCCGTTCGGACACCCGCCTTCCGGTGTGCTGGTATGAGGAGGTGTTCCCGACGTCGTCCCGCTGGAGCCTGGCGCGCCAGCTGCTCGTGCTGCAGCTGGTGGTGCTCTGCGTGCTCGCCGGCGCCGGGATCACGTTCGCCTACCTCGACGCGTCGCGGGCGGTGGACGAGAACGCGCGCGACCAGGTCCGCGCGATCGCCTCGGCGGTGGCCGACGCGCCGACCGTCGCCTCGGCCGCGGCGACCGCGAACCCGAGCGCGACGCTGCAGCCGTTCGCGATCCGCGTGCAGGCCGACACCGGCGTCGACTTCATCACGATCATGAGCCCGGCCGGGATCCGCTACACCCACCCGAACCCGGCGCTGATCGGGCAGCACTACATCGGGACGATCGAGCAGGCGCAGCGCGGTCAGGAGCTCACCGAGACCTACACCGGCTCGCTCGGCCCGTCGGTGCGCACGGTCGTCCCGGTGTTCGGGCCGGGGCACCGGGTGGTCGCGCTGGTCGCCGTCGGGATCACCGTCGCGGCGATCTCGGCCGAGCTGCGCGAACGGCTCTGGCCGCTGTTCGGCGTCGCCGGCGCGGTGCTGCTGGTCGGCGCGCTGGGCGGCTGGCTGATCAGCGCCCGGCTGCGGCGCCAGACCCGCGGGGTCGCGCCGGACGAGCTGAGCAACCTCTTCGAGTACCACGAAGCCGTGCTGCACTCGGTCCGCGAAGGCGTGCTGCTCGTCGGCCGGGACGGGCGCATCGGCCTGTGCAACGACGGCGCGCGCACGCTCCTCGGCCTGGACGCCGACCCGGTCGGGCGCGAGCTGGCGTCGCTGGGCCTGCCGGAGGAGCTTGCGCGGGCGTTCACGTCGGCGGAGAACCGCGCCGAGGAGCTGCACCTGACCGACGCCCGCGTGCTCCTGGTCAGCACGACCGCGGTCCGCATGGGCGGCCGCTCGCAGGGCACCGTCGTCGTCCTGCGCGACCACACGGAACTGCAGACGCTGACCGGCGAGCTGACGACCGCCCGCGGTCTCGCCGAGGCGCTGCGGTCGCAGGCGCACGAGGCGGCGAACCGGCTGCACACCGTGGTTTCCCTGGTGGAGATCGGCCGGCCGGAGCAGGCCGTCGAGTTCGCGACGGCCGAACTGGCGCTCGCCCAGGAGCTGACCGACCGCGTCGTCGGCGCCGTCGCCGAGCCGGTGCTCGCCGCGCTGCTGCTGGGCAAGGCCGCCGAGGCGAGCGAGCGCGGGGTCGAGCTGACGATCACGCCGGACACGGTGATCGACGACGTCTCGCTCGGCATCCCCGCCCGCGACCTGGTGACCATCCTCGGCAACCTGATCGACAACGGCATCGACGCGGCCGTGCGCGGCACCGGCAAGCCCGCGGTGGTCGTCACCGCGCGCTCCGGTCCCGAGGAGCTGCTGCTGCGCGTCGCCGACACCGGCCCCGGCGTCCCCGAGGACGCGGACGTGTTCCGCCGCGGCTGGTCGACGAAGGCCGGGGACGGCCACGGGCTCGGCCTGGCGCTGGTGGGCCAGGTGCTGCGCCGCTACGGCGGCACGGTGGACGTCGGACGGGACGGCGGCGCGGTGTTCACCGTGCGCCTGCCGCGGCAGGAGGGTGACCGGTGATCCGGGTGCTGGTGGTGGAGGACGAGCCGGTGGCCGCCGAGGCGCACCGCGTCTACGTCGAGCGGCTGGCCGGGTTTTCGGTGGCCGGCGTCGTCCATTCCGGCGGCGACGCGCTGCGGTTCTGCGAACGCGAACCGGTCGACCTGGTGCTGCTGGACTTCTACCTGCCCGACACGCACGGCCTGGCGGTGTGCCGCTCGTTGCGCGCGGCCGGCCTCCCGATCGACGTCATCGCGGTGACGTCGGCCCGCGACCTCGGCCTGGTGAAGGCGGCGGTGTCGGTGGGGGTGGTGCAGTACCTGCTGAAGCCGTTCACGTTCGCCACGCTGCGCGAAAAGCTGGAGCGCTACCGCGAGTTCCGCGACGCGTCTGGTGAGGTCACCGGCCAGGCCGAGATCGACCGGGCCTTGGGAGCGTTGCGCACGACGGAGCAACCCCCGCTGCCGAAGGGGATGAGCGTCCAGACCCTGGAGGCGATCACGGACGCGCTGTCCGGAGCGGCGGAGGGCCTGTCCGCGGGAGCGGCGGCTTCGGCGATCGGCGCGTCGCGGGTGACGGCGAGGCGGTACCTGGAGTACTTGGCGGACAACGGGATGGCGCACCGCGAGCCCCACTACGGCCAAGTCGGCCGGCCCGAGGTCTGGTACCGACTCACTCGCGTATAACGCCCTATACTTCGCGCCTCCGACTTCCGGCGGGTTCCGGCGGTGAATGCCGTGCGGTAGACCGGGACCATGTCGAAGTGGGCCGGGTTCGTCGCCGCACTGCTGATCACCATCGGGCTCGCCACTCCCGCACAGGCCGCCGAGCCTGCCGCGAGTGTCACGGCCGTCCAAGTCACCGGGCCCGTCGCCCAGCGGTTCACCCTCGTCGTCCTCGGGGACGGCTACACCGCCGCCGAACAGCCGAAGTTCTTCGCCGACGTCCAGCGGCACGTCAGCACCCTCTGGTCGCTCGAGCCGTTCAAGTCCTACCGCAGCTACTTCAACGTCTACGCCGTGTCGATCGCGTCGCCCGAGTCCGGTGTGGACTGTGACCCCTCGCTCGACGCGCCGACGAAGGACACCCCGCTGAACATGGGCTTCTGGGGTGGCTGCAACGCCGGGAGCGTCCAGCGGCTGCTGACCGTCGACGACGACGCGGCCCAGCGGTACGCCGATCTCGTGCCCGGCACCACCCGGGCCAACCGGCAGATCCTCGCCCTCGCCAACAGCGGCACCTACGGCGGCGCGGGCGGCACCTACGCGACGGCGTCCGGCGGGAACGCGCTGTCCGCCCTGATCTCCCCGCACGAGCTGGGTCATTCGCTCGGCGGCCTCGACGACGAGTACGACTACTACGCCCGCAACGTCCCGGGCGGCGCCTACGAAGGCGGCGAGCCGGACTCGATCCACCACACGCTGCTGACGACGCGGCAGATGCGTGACCAGCACGCGAAGTGGTACCGCTGGCTGGGCGAGCCCAGCGAGTCCGGCGGCACGATCGACCGGTTCGAAGGCGGCCTCTACACGCAGACCGGCGTGTGGCGGCCGAGCAAGCATTCGATGATGAAGACCCTCGGCTACGCCTTCGACCAGGTCGGCCGCGAACGGATGACGCAACGGATCTCCGCGAAGGTGCCGCTCATCAGCGGCGGTACCCCGGCCGGGACGATCGGTGCCGACCGCGTCGTGTGGGTGCGGACGATGCACCCGGTCGGCCACCGCCTCGACGTCACCTGGACCCTCGACGGCAAGGCGCTGCCCGGCCGCGACGCCCTTGACCTGCGGCAAGCGCACGTCAAGCCGGGCAAGCACACGCTGACGGCGAAGGTGACCGACCCGACGCCGTTCGTGCGCGACCCGGCCGTCCGGCCGACGGCGACCCGCACGTGGACCGTCGACACCGCGGTCGTCACCCCGCCCGCGACCGGCCCGGCCGTCGAGGGATCGACCCCCACCGTCCAGCCCGTCGGCGGCAAGGACGTCGTCTACGTCGAAACCGGCGAGCCGACCGGGGCGATTCCGCCGGTCCGCTGGACTCTCGACGGGAAGCCGGCCGGGAGCGGACCCGACTTCGCCCTCGACGAGTCGCATGGGACGCACCGGCTGACCGCGACCACCGGCGGCACCACGCTCACCTGGACGGTCGACGCGGCGGGACCGACGACGACCGCCGAGCTGCCGCCCGCCGAGGACAACGTCTTCCACGGCTCGTTCACCATGCGGCTGACGGCGTCCGACGGCATGCCCGAGTTCCGCGTCGACGGCGACGGCTGGCACAAGTACTACGGCTGGCCGACGGACCCGAACGCGCCGTACCTGTTCACGCCGCGCGGCACGGAGATCGACGGCCTGGCGTACGGCAACCTCGGTTCGGGCGGGCTCACGGTGTCCCCGTTCAGCGACCGCACCCCGGGTTACGGCCGCCACCGCGTCGAGTACCGCTCGATCGACGCGGCGGGCAACGTGGGCCCGACGCGGTCGTTCGTGGTGACGCTCCTGCCGTGATCAGCGGGGCCGGCCCGGCACCCCGGGCCGGGTCTGCCACGGGTGCGGTCCGTCGAGCGGCCGGTACTCGACGCCGAGCGCGTCCAGTCGCGGCAGGTGGTGGTCCCGCAGGCGCGGCAGGAACTCGGCGTAGTCCCGGGTCCCGCTGCTCCACGCCACCTCGGCGAACGCCGACAGCCGCGGGAAGGCCATGTAGTCCACGCGACGCACGCTGTCGAGGTGCTCGCTCCACACCTGGGCCTGCACCCCGCGCAGCCGCGGGCCGGTCAGCGCCGGCTCGTACGCGTAGACGTCCTCGAGGGTGTGCACCATCCCGACCGGGATCGGCTCGTCCGGCTCCGGGGACTGCCGGTGGTCCAGGTAGATGTGCTGTTCCGGGCACATCACGACGTCGTGTCCGTCCGAAGCGGCGCGGACGCCGGCCGCCTCGTTCTGCCACGAGCCGATCACCATCGGGGGCAGGTCCGGGATGTCGAGGACCTCGTCCCAGCCCATCGGCGTCCGGCCGCGCGCGACGAGGTGCTCGGCCAGCAGGCGGACGAACTCGCGGTGCTCGTCGGTCGCGCCCGGCGTCTCGTCGCCGCCCAGCGCGATCACCGGCGACGGGAAGATCTCCAGCAGGTGGTCGAACACGCGGCGGAAGAAGTCCAAAGTGGACGCCGACGGGTCGAGCAGGGAAGTGCTGATGCCCCAACCGGTCCAGACTTCGTAGGAGTCGAGGGTCCCCAGCGACGGGTAGGCCGCCAGCGCCGCCCGGGCGTGGCCGGGGATGTCGATCTCCGGCACCACGGTGATGGCCCGCGCGGCCGCGTACGCCACGATTTCCCGCAGGTCGTCGCCGGTGTAGAAGCCGCCGTGCGGACGGCCGTCCTGCGCACCCCCGCTGCCCACCATCGACGACGGCCGCCAGCCGCCGACGGACGTCAGCCGGGGGAACTCGGGAACCTCGAAGCGCCAGCCCTGGTCGTCGGTCAGGTGCAGGTTGAGCACGTTCAGCTTGTGCGCCGCCAGCAGGTCGACGAACCGCAGCACCTCGGCCTTGGTCCGGAAGTGCCGGGCGACGTCGAGCAGGCACCCGCGCCAGCCGAAGCGCGGGTGGTCCTCCACGACCCCGCACGGCAGCGACGACGGCGAGAACCCGGCGACGCGAAACGCCGAGGGCCCCGCGAGCTGCCGCAACGTCTGCCGCCCGTAAACCTCTCCGGCGAGATCACCGCAGTGGAGCACGACCCCGGACGGCGAAATCTCCAGCCGGTAGCCCTCCGCCGGCAAAGACGCCGACCTGACGTCTACTGTGGACGGCCACGGGCACGAACCCGCGGCGGGCGTCACCGAAACCGGGCGGGGGAGCAAGGTGTCGAAAGACATGTCAGCCCTTCACGGCGCCGGCCATCCCGGACACCAGCCGTCGTTGCACGAGGACGAAGAACACCAGGACCGGGATCGTCATCAGCGTCGAGGACGCCATGACCGCGCCCCAGTCGGTGTCCTCCGGCTTGAAGAACACCAGGATCGCCTGCGGCAGCGTCTGGTTCTCGGTCTTGGAGATGATGAACGTCTTGGCGAAGAGGAAGTCGTTCCAGGCGTGGATGAACGCGAGCACGCTGACCGCGACCAGTCCGGGCGCGACCAGCGGGAACAGGATCTGCCACGTGAACCGCATGCGTGACGCGCCGTCCAGCTTCGCCGCCTCTTCGAGCTCCACCGGAACCGCCGCGACGAACCCGCGCAGCATCCAGATCGCGAACGGCAGGCTGAACGCCAGGTGCACCAGGACCAGCGAGCCCAGCTCGTTGAGCCCGAACGCCGACGCGACGCCGCCGATCTGGCGCATCAGGAAGAACAGCGGGATGGTCAGCGCCTCCACCGGCACCATCTGCGCGACCAGGATCATCACCAGCAGCACGGTCCGGCCCTTGAACGAGAACCGCGTCAGCGCCACGGCCGAGAGGAACGACAGCAGCAGCGAAAGCACCACCACGACCAGCGCGACCACGAGGCTGTTCACGAAGAACCGGCCGAACCCGGACACCGTGAGCACGCGGGAGAAGCTGTCGAACGACGGGCTGAACGTCCACGGCTTCGGGTTCGCCGACTGGATCTCGCCCGGCGGCTTGAACGCCGAGAGCAGCATCCAGTACAGCGGGAACGCGACGATCCCGGCGATGACCACGGTGATCACTTCGGCGATCAAGCGCCCAGGACGCTTTACAGCTAGAGCCATGCCGCGCTCCGGCGTTGCGACCGGACGTACAGCCCGGTGACCGACAGCAGCAACAGCGTCATGACGACTCCGATCGCCGAGCCGAGGCCGTACTCCTGCCCGGCGAAGGCCTGCTGGTAGGCGTAGACGTTGAGGACCAGGTTGCGGCCGGCGACGCCGCCGCCGTTGGTCATCACGTAGATCTGGGTGAACACCTTGAAGTCCCAGATGATCGACTGGACGGTCGCGATCATCAGCAGCGGCCGCACCATCGGCAGCACGATCGACCAGGTCGTCCGCCACACCGACGCGCCGTCGAGCGACGAGGCTTCGAGCACCTCGTCGGGGACGCCCTTGATCCCGGCGTACATGGTGACCAGCACGAACGGGAACGAGCACCAGATCACCTCGGCGGCGACCAGCCCGAACGCGCCGATCGTGCCGAAGGTCCACGAGTGGTGCTCGAACGGCAGGCCGATTCCCGAAAGCACCTCGTTGACCAGGCCGAAGTCGGTGTCGAAGAGGAACAGCCAGACGTAGGAGCCCGCGATCGCCGGGGTCGACCACGCGCCGAGCGCGGCGAGGAACAGCAGCGTCCGGGGGAGTGAGCGCACCCGGCTGGCCAGCACGGCGAGCCCGGTGCCGACGACGAGCGAGCCGACGACGCAGGCGGCGGCGAACCCGACCGTCTTGCCGAGCACGGTCCAGAACTGCACTTGGGACAGCAGGTCGGTGTAGTTCGCGAAGCCGAGGAACACCAGCGGCGCGTTGCCCGTGGCCTGCGGCTGGCCGTAGTCGTAGAACGAGATCAGGACGAGCTGGTAGATCGGGTAGGCCAGCATCGCCGCGAGCAGGATGCCCGCCGGGGCGAGGTAGAGGGCGGCGGCCCGGCCGTCCCCCCGCCGCCGTCGCCGCGCCTTCGGGGGCGCGGCGACGGGACGGACTTCCTGAGCGACCACTAGCCGAAGGCCTTGTTCATCGCCGCGGCCGCGTCGGTCAGCGCCGCCGACGGGTCCTTGCCGCCGGTCGCGATCTGCTGGACGGCCGTCGGCAGCACGTTCTGGCTGTCGATCTTCGACCACGCCGGCGTCGCCGGGACGAACTTCGTGCCCGCCTTGAGCGTGTCGACGAACGGCTTGAGGAACGGGTCGTCGGCGGCGAGCTTCTGCTGCACGCTGCTCAGCGTCGGCAGGTTCCCCATCGCCGTGTACATCTTCTCCTGGTACTTCGCGCCGCCGAGCAGCTCGATGAACTCGAGCGCCAGGCCGCGGTGCTTGGAGGCGTTGAAGACACCCAGCAGGTTGCCGCCGGCGAACGCGGGGGCGACGCTGCCCGCGGCCGTGCCCGGGATCGGGACGACGGCGTACTTGCCCTTGACCGCGCCCTGCTCGACGGCCTTGCGGTTGAAGTCGCCGCCGATGGTCATGCCGGCCTTGCCGCCGGCGAACGCCGTGACGCTCTGCGTGCCGGTCAGGTTCGCGCACTGCGCGGGCGGGCAGATGTCGTCCTTGAGCAGGTTCGCGTACTGGGTCACGCCGGCCTTGGCCTGCTCGCCGGTGACCGTGGACGTCCACTTGCCGCCGCTCTCCTGCGCCAGCTCACCGCCGTTGGCCCAGAGGAACGGGAGCATCGCGTAGGTGTACTTGCCGCCGACGGAGATGCCGTAGAGGTCCGGCTTCGCGGCGCGGATCTTCCGGGCGTCCTCGGTCAGCTCCGAGAGCGTCGTGGGCGGCTTGAGGCCGAGCTCGGTGAAGACGTCGGTGCGGTAGTACAACGCGCGGATGCCGGTGTACCAGGGCAGGCCGTAGGTCTTGCCGCCGGACTTCGCCGTGTCGACGACGGTCGGGATGAGGTCCTTGCCCTCGCTCCACGACGCGAGGTCGCCGGTCAGGTCGGCGAGCGCGCCGGTGGCGGCGTAGCTGGAGACGTCGGTGTTGCCGAACTCGGCGGCGTCCGGGGCGCTGGCCGGGTCGGTGAAGGCACCGGAGAACTTGTCGGCGCGGCCTTCGACCGGCACCCACTGGACGTCGACCTCGACCCCTTGGTGCGCGGCCTTGAACTCGGTGATGGCGTCCTTGACCGCGGCCTCCTTCGGCGCGCGGTTGGCCTCGTCGAACAGCCAGACGCGGACGGTCCCGGTCTTCTCGTCCCCGCCGGAGCCGGCGGGCGCGGACTGGGTGGGCGCGCAGCCGGCCAGCAGGGCCAGCCCGGCGACGACGGGCAGCGTGCGGCGCAGTCTCATGGGGATCCTCCAGTGGGCAGGGTCGTGAGTGCGTAACGGTGTTAGAACACCGTTACGCACTCACGACCGGTACTCAGGCGAAGTAGACGGAGTTGACGTCGGGGACGGCCAGGCTGCCGGCGACCGCGCCGGGCAGGCCGGTGGCCGGGTCGCGCGGCAGCCAGGTGACGGTGCCGGAGCGCTGGTTCGAGACGTAGAACCAGTTCTCCCCGGGGTCGAGGGCCACGTGCCGCGGCCAGTTGCCGCCACTGGACACAGTGGACACCAGCTTCAGCGAGTCACCGGCGACGGCGAACGTCGCCAGGGTGTTGGGGCCGCGGACGGTGGCGTAGGCGAACTTCCCGTCCTTCGACAGGGTGATCTCGCCGGGGAACAGGTCGCCGGTGCTGCCCGGCGGCACGGCGGGGACGACGGAAAGCGCCTTCAGCGTCCCGGCGGCCGCGTCCCAGCTCGCGACCGTCACCTCCGGGCGCAGCTCCTGCAGGATGTAGGCGAACTTCCCGGTCTTGTCGAACGCGAGGTGCCGCGGCCCGGCGCCGGCCGGGAGCTTCAGCTGCTGGTGCAGCGCGAGCTTTCCCGTGCCGACATCGAGGGAGTAGACGTACACGGAGTCGGCGCCCAGGTCGACCGACAGCACCCAGCGCCCGGTCGGGTCGTTGACGACCTGGTGGGCGTGCGCCTGCCCGGAGTCGGCCTTGTGCGTCACCAGGTCGGTGGCCGCGCCGAGCTTGCCGCCGGCCAGGATCGGCAGCACGACGACGCTGCCCGAGCTGTAGTTCGCGGCCAGCACGTACTTCTGGCTCGAATGCACGCTCAGGTGCGTCGGCGCGCCGCCCTTGGACGAAACCTTGTTGAGCAGCTTCGGGTTCGCGGCGTCGGCGACGTTCAACGCCGAGACGAACCCGTTCGGGTCGCCTTCGTTGGTGACGTAGAGGGTCTTGCCGTCGGCGCCGCGGTCGAACCACGACGTGTCGGTGATGCCCGGCACCGTGCGGACCGGGCCCAGCTTGGCGCCCGACCGGCTCGAGACGTCGAGGCCGTGGCCGCCCGCCCCGCTGGTGTAGCTGCCGATGTACACGGTCCCTCCGGCGATGCAGCCCTTCGCGGTGGTGGCCGCGGAGGCGAGCTGCGCGCCGAGAACGGTCGCGGCACTCGCCCCCGCGGCGGCGCCGAGGAACGTACGACGGGAAAGTCCGGTCATCGTCATTGTCTCCCAACGGTTCGGGCGGCGGCTTCCCTCCAGTATGGTCTAGACCACGGCCATGAGCAATGCCGAAACCCCGAATCCGGAAACGGAAAGCACGGTTTCCAGCGCCGTCCAGGACTTCAGCGTCTGCACCACGCTCATGTTGAAGTAGCGCGAAACGATCCAGAAACCACCATCGTTGACGTGCGACGCGATGATCGACCCGGCGGAGATCGCCATGACCAGCAAGGCCAGCTGCACCTGGGAATACCCGAGCTGCGCCACGGTCGGCGCGATGATCCCGCTCGTGGTCACGATGGCGACGGTCGCCGAACCCTGCGCGATGCGCATGCCGCAACTGATGACGTACGCCGCGAGCAGCACCGGCAGGCCGGCGTCGTGCAGCGAGTCGGCGACGGCCTTGCCGATCCCGGTGGCCGAGAGCACCGCGCCGAAGAACGCGCCCGCGCCGACGACGAGCAGGATCATCGCGACCGGCCGCAACGACTTCGCGGCCAACTCGTTGAGGTCCTTGCCGGTGAACCCGCGGCGCAGGCCGAGCAGCCAGGACGCGAGCAGCACGGCGACGGTGAGGGCGACGGCGGGGGTGCCGATGAACGCGGCGACACCGGAGAGGGCGGAGCCCTTCGGCAGCCAGATGCTGCCGAACGTCCCGGCGAGGATCAGCACGAGCGGCACCGCGATGATCGAGCCGACCAGCGCCAGCGACGGCACGTCCTTCTCTTCTTCGCCTTCTTCTTCGGCGACGATCATCTCTTCGGGCACCCCGACGTCGATGCGCTTGCCGATCCAGGTCGCGTACAGCACGCCGCCGACGAGGAACGCGGGGATGCCACAGGCCAGGCCCATCAGGATGATCCAGCCGAGTTCCACGTGCAGCAGCCCGGCCGCGGCCACCGGACCGGGGTGCGGCGGCAGGAAGGCGTGCGTGATCGACAGGCCCGCGATCAGCGGCATCGCGTAGAGCACCAGCGAGCGCTTACCCTGCTTCGCCGCGACGTACACCAGCGGCGCCAGCACGAAGATGCCGATGTCGAAGAACACCGGGATGCCGAAGATGAACCCGGCGACACCCATGGCCAGCGGCGCCCGCTTCTCGCCGAAGCCGCGCAGCAGCGCGCCCGTGAGCACCTTCGCGCCCCCCGAGCGTTCCAGGATCGACCCGAGCAGCGTGCCGAGCCCGATGATCGCCGTGATGTGCCCGAGGATGCTGCCGAAGCCCTTTTCCAGCAAGGAGTCCGACGACTTCTGCGCGGTCCCGACGATCGTCCCGACCGGCAGGCCCGCGGCCAGCGCGGTGAGCAGGCCGACCACGATCAGCGCGATGAACGGCTCGATCTTGAGCTTGACGATCAGCAGCAGCAGGACGGCGATCGAGACGGCGGCGAGCGTCAGCAGCCCGCCCGTGGTGTGTTGCAGCCAGTGGATCATCGGGCTCTCCGGGGGTTGCGCAGGGAGGTACCGGCGAGGGCGCCGGTGGGACGGCCGTCGTCGAGCGCGGCGACGCCGTTGACGAACACGTGCGTGATCCCCGCGGCGGGCTGCCGCGGGTCGTCGAAGGTGGCGGTGTCGGCGACCGCGTCCGGGTCGAACAGCACCAGGTCGGCGGCGTACCCGGCGCGGACGAGCCCGCGGTCGGTCAGCCGCAGCCGCCGCGCGGCCCGCCCGGTGAGGTGGGCGACGCAGTCGGCGAGGTCCAGCACGCCCAGTTCGCGGACGTACCGGGCCAGGTAGCGGGGGAAGGTGCCCCACGCGCGCGGGTGCGGCCGGGCGCCGACGAGGAGCCCGTCGCTGCCGCCGGTGTGCGTGCGGTGGCGCATGATCGCCTGGACGTTCTCCTCGTGCCCGACGTGCATCAGGCAGGACGTGCCGAGCTTTTCGTCGAGGAGCGTGTCGAAGTACAGCTTCGCCGGTTCGGTACCGGCGGTGCGCGCCGACGCGGCGACGCTGTGCCCGACGAGGTGGGCGTTGTGCTCGTTGCGGACGCCGTTGATCTCGATGGCGTCCCAGTCGATCGGGACGCCGTGCGCACCGTCCGAACCGGACTCCTCGATCGCGGCGCGGATCCGCTCGCGTTCGTCCACATCGGACAAGCGGGCGAGCGTCGGTTCGAGGCCGCCTTCGGTGGCCCAGCTCGGCAACAGCGCCGAGAGGTAGGTCGCGCCCGGCAGGTACGGGTAGGTGTCGAGGGAGATGTCACAGCCGTCGTCGAGCGCGTCGTCCAGCAGCTTGAGCAGGTCGGGCGCTTTTCCCTTGTTCACCGAGAAGTTCATCGTGGCGTGCGCGAGGTGCAGCGGGCAGCCGGAGCGGCGCGAGACGTCGATCATCTCGGCGAAGGCCTCCAGCGCGCCCTTCCCGTAGCTGCGGTGGTGCGGGCTGTAGAAGCCGCCGCCCTCCGCGACGACCTTGCACAGCTCGACCAGTTCGTCGGTCTCCGCGTACATCCCCGGGGTGTAGGTGAGCCCGGACGACATCCCCATGGCGCCCTCGGCGAGTCCGGTCGCGACCAGCTCCTTCATCCGGTTCAGCTCGGCGTCGGTGGCGGGGCGGTCGTCGAAGCCGACGGCGAGCATCCGGACCGTGCCCTGCGGCACCAGGTAGGCGGCGTTGACGGCGACACCCCGATCGAGGCGGTCGAGGTACTCGCCGACCGAGCGCCAGTTCCAGTCGAAGCCGGCCGGGTCGTCGTTCCACCCGGCGAGCTGCTGCCGCAACGCGGCCAGGACGGTGTCGTCGACCGGCGCGTACGACAGCCCGTCCTGGCCGAGCACCTCGGTCGTGACGCCCTGGGTGATCTTGGCCGGGTGGTCCGGGTTGGCCAGCAGCTGCAGGTCGGAGTGCGAGTGCATGTCGATGAACCCCGGCGCGAGCACCAGCCCGCCGGCGTCGATGTTCCGGCGCCCGTCCAGCGAGCCGGCTTCGGCGACGCTCGCGATCCGGTCGCCGGTGATGCCGACGTCGTGGCGGGTCAGCGCGTCGCCGGTGCCGTCGGCGACCAGCGCGTTCTTGACGACGACGTCCATCAGAACCACGTCCGCACGAGGTCGACGACGGTCTCGCCGTCGGCCGCGGTCACCGGCAGCAGCGGCCACTTGTCGAACACCGTGCACGGGTGCGAGAGGCCGAGCCCGATCCAGTCGCCGACCTCGACCGGCGACCCGGCGGGCAGCGTGAGGAACGCGTGCTGGTCGTTCATCTTCGCGACGACGTGCCCGTCGAGGGGTTCGGCGGGGCCGTTCGGGGTGCGGCGCAGCTGCGGCTCGGGCATGCCCTCGTCGAAGGACGCGTCCCGCTTGCCGATGGTCAGCAGCGCGAGGGTGTCCGACGGCTTCGACGTCACCTGCGCCCAGGCCCGCAGGGCCGGGCGGAACGACTCGACGCCGTCGATGCGCGGGTGGTCGCCGAGCGGGGAGATCTGGCGGTAGAAGCCGTCGTCGTGGGTGACGTACGCGCCGCTGCGCAGCACCGGGAGCACGTCGAGACCGTCCGGCCACGGCTTGGTCAGCTCGTTCGCGACCTGGTCGAAGTACGCGCTGCCGCCGGCGGTGACGATGATCTGCCCGTCGAGCATCCCCTTGTCCGCGAACGTGATGGCGAGGTCGCGCAGACCGTCCACATAGGAGCTGATCTTGGCGAGCGCGGCCTCGTCGGTGTCGTGCGAGAGCGCGCCTTCGTAACCGCCGGTGCCGCGCAGCCGCAGTGCCGGGCTGGCGTGCACCGCCTCGGCTACGGCCAGCGCGGTCGCGGTGTCGCGGACTCCCGTGCGGCCGCCGTCGGCGCCCAGCTCGAGCAGGACGTCGACCGGCCGCTCGGTGCCTTCGAGCGCCTCGGTCATCAGCTCGACGCCGCGGACCGAGTCGACCCAGCAGACGAACTCGAAGTCCGGGTCGGCGGCCAGTTCGGCGGCCAGCCAGCGGAGACCGCTCGGGTCCAGGAACTGGTTGGCCAGCAGGATCCGGGAGACGCCGAACGCGCGGTAGACCCGGAGGTGACCGGCGTTCGCGCAGGTGATGCCCCACGCGCCGTGCTCGATCTGGCGGGCGAACAGTTGCGGGGCCATGGTGGTCTTGCCGTGCGGGGCGAGCACGACGCCGCGGGCGGCGCACCAGGCGGCCATCGTCCGCAGGTTGTGTTCGAGGGCTTCGTCGTCGAGGACGACGAAGGGCGCGAAGAACCCGTCGGTGAACAGGTTCAGCCGCCCGTCCGCGGCCTCGGTGAGCGTGAGCCCGGTCAGGGCGGGGGCGGCCGAACGGAACCGCCAGTCGATCCGCTCGTCGCGAAGGGCGGCGAGCGCGGCGGGGTTCATCAGGCAAGGGTTCATCGGCGGCGACCTCGGTTGCGTATGTTGCAACGACTGTTGCGCATTTTGAGTGCCATAGGTGTAGCATCCGGGTCGCCACAGGTCAACGGGGTGACGGACAGGGGAGACGGAAAGTGACGAGCGGGCCCGAGGTGCTCTGTGTCGGCGAGACGATGGCGCTGTTCGTGCCCGCCGAACCCGGCCCGCCGGACGAGGTCAAGCAGTGGACGCGGACGATCGGCGGCGCCGAGTCGAACGTCGCCTGCAACCTCCCGGCCCTGGGCGTGCCGAGCGGCTGGGTGAGCGCGGTCGGTGACGACCCCTTCGGGCGGGCGCTGCTGCGGGAGGTGGCCGCGAAGGGCGTCGACGTCAGCGCCTGCTACGTCGACCCGGTGCGCCCGACCGGGCTCTACATCAAGGAAAGCGGCGCCGGCGGCAGCCCGGTGCGCTACTACCGCGCCGGCTCCGCGGCGTCCGGGATGGGCCCGTCGCTGCTGGACCGGCTGGACCTCGACGGCGTCCGCGTGCTGCACCTGTCCGGCATCACGCCCGCCCTGTCCGAGAGCTGCCTCGCGCTGGTGCGCGCCCTGCTGGACATGCCCCGCGGCGACCGGCTGATCTCGTTCGACGTCAACCTGCGCCCCGCGCTCTGGGCCGGCCGCGACCCGCGGCTGCTCGCGGAGCTGGCCGGGCAGGCCGACATCGTCCTGACCGGCGACGACGAGGCCCAGCACGTCTGGGGGACCGGCGCCCCGGCCGAGCTGCGCGCGTTGCTGCCAGGGCCGCGCACGCTCGTCGTCAAGCACGGCGAACGCGGCGCGACGCTGGTCGAGGGCGAGCCGCTGTTCGCCCCGGCGCTGAAGGTCGACGTCGTCGAGCCGGTCGGTGCCGGGGACGCGTTCGCCGCGGGTTTCCTGGCCGCGACGCTGCGGGGCGCCTCGCCGCTGGAACGGCTGCGGCAGGGGCACCTGCAGGCCGCCGTCACGCTGCTCACCCACGACGACGTCGGGGTGCCCCTGCCGCGCGCGGTCGTGGATAGCCTGCTGCGGGCGGACCCCGACGAGTGGCGTTCGGCCCGGCTGACCGGGGAAGGGCTGGTGCGCACGTGAGTCAGAGCCTGGATCGCGCGTTGACGCTGCTGAACTCGATCGCGAAGGACGCGCGCACGCTCGACCACCTCGCCGAGGAGATCGGCGTGCACAAGTCGACGGTGCTGCGCCTGCTGCGCACCCTCGAACAGCACCACTTCGTCCGCCGCGAGGGCACCCGGTACTACCGGCTGGGCAGCGCGATGTTCGACCTGGCCAACCAGGCCCTCGACTCGATCGACGTCCGCCGCAGCGCGCAGCCGGCGCTGGCCGCGCTCAACGCGCGCACCGGGCACACCGTGCACCTGGCCAGCTACGACGACGGCGAAGTCGTCTACATCGACAAGTACGAGGGCCGCCACTCGGTGCGGATGTACTCGCGCGTCGGCAAGCGGGCGCCGCTGCACTGCACGGCGGTGGGGAAGGTGCTGGTCGCGGCGATGCCGGAAGCGCGCCGCGAGGAGATCGCGCGGTCCATGAAGTACCCGGCGCTGACGCCGAACACGATCACCACGCCCGAGGCGTACCTCGCCGAGCTGGAGCGGGTGGGCCGTCTCGGGTACTCCGTCGACAACGCCGAGCACGAGGACTTCATCCACTGCATCGCGGCGCCCGTCCGCGGGGCGGACGGCGAGGTGCTGGCCGCCGCGTCGATGTCGGTGCCGAAGGTGCTGCTCGACTACGAAGGCCTGCTCGCGCTGGTCCCTGATCTGCGCGCCGCGACCACGGAAGCTTCCGTCCACAGTGGATGGACGGAGAACGGAAAGGGGCACTGATGAGCAAGACGGCAGTTTCCACCGAGAACGCGCCGAAGCCGCCGGCGAAGTTCTCGCAGGCCGTCCGCAAGGGGAACCTGCTGCAGGTCGCCGGCCAGGTCGGGTTCGACCCGGCCACGAACGAGATCGTCGGCGACGACGTCGTGGGCCAGACCCGGCAGACGTTCAAGAACATCGAAGCCGTGCTGGCGGAGGCGGGCTCGAGCCTCGCCGACGCGATCATGGTGCGGGTGTACCTGACCGACACGGCGCACTTCGCGCCGTTCAACGAGGTCTACAACGAGCTGATCGGCGACGCGCCGCACGCCGCCCGCACGACGGTGTACGTCGGCCTCCCGGGCGAGCTCCTCGTCGAGATCGACGTGCTCTGCGTGCTGGACTGAGGCCTTGCCCCGGGGCCCGCGGGCCCCGGGGCGCTCAGCCGAGGACGCTCGTGTAGCCGTTGAGCGCGGGCTGCCCGCCGAGGTGGGCGTAGAGGACGTTCGAGTCCTCGCCGATTTCCCCGCGGCCGACCAGGTCGATCAGCCCCGCCATGGACTTGCCCTCGTACACGGGGTCGGTGATCATGCCCTCCAGCCGGGCGCACGTCTCGATGGCGTCCACGCATGCCTTGTCGGGGATGCCGTAGATCCCGGCGTGGTAGCGGTCGTCCAGCTCGACGTCCGCGATCTCCCCGGCGCCGATCAGCTCGGCGGTGCCGCGCGCGATCCGCGTGACCTGCTCGCGGGTTTCCTCGGGCTTCGCGGAGGCGTCGATGCCGAGGATCCTCCTGGGCCGCCCGAGCGCCGTGCCCGCCACCATGCCGCCCTGGGTGCTGCCGGTGACCGAGCAGACGATCACGGTGTCGAAGAAGACGCCGAGCTCTTCTTCCTGGGCTTCGAGTTCGACGATCCAGTTCGCGAACCCGAGCCCGCCGAGCCGGTGGTCCGACGCACCGGCGGGGATGGCGTACGGCTTTCCGCCCCCGGCCTCGATCTCGGCGACGGCGTCCTCCCACGCCTGCTTGAACCCGATGCCGAAGCCGGCGTCGACGAGCCGGACGTCCGCGCCGAGGATCCGCGAGAGCTGGATGTTGCCGACCTTGTCGTAGAGCGGGTCGTGCCAGTCGACCCAGCTTTCCTGCACCAGCACGGCCTTCAGTCCGGCGCGGGCGGCGGCGGCCGCGACCTGGCGGGTGTGGTTGGACTGGACGCCGCCGATGGAGACGAGCGTGTCGGCGCCTTCTTTGAGGGCATCAGCGACCAGGTATTCGAGCTTGCGGGTCTTGTTGCCGCCGAACGCGAGGCCCGAGTTCACGTCCTCGCGCTTGGCCCAGACCTTCGCGCCGCCGAGGTGCTCGGTGAGGCGTTCGAGGGGGTGCACCGGCGACGGCCCGAACAGCAGCGGGTAGCGCGGGAAGTCGGCGAGGGTCATCGGTCCTCCAGCAGGTCGGTCCAGATGGTCGAGATCACCGAGACGGCGGTTTCGGTGTCGTGCGCTTCGAGCGCGTCGATGAGCTTCGTGTGGCGCTCGACCGAGTTCCAGGCCAGCGCGGAGCTGAAGCGGGCGTGCTCCAGCCGGCGCAGCAGCGGCGTGTAGCGGTCGAGAGTCGCGGCGACGGCGGCGTTGCCGGCCAGCCGGACCGGGACGTCGTGCAGTGCGTCGTCGGCTTCGACGGCGGATTTGACGTCTCCGGTTTCGATGGCTTTCGCGAACCGGTCGTTGGCCGCGCGCATGGCGGCGACGTCGGCCGGCCGGCACCTCCGGGCTGCCTCCCGCACGGCGAACTCGTGCAGCACGCGCACGATCTGCCGGGCGTCGATGACGTCGCGGGACATGACGTCGGAGACGCGCGTGTAGCTCTGCGGCTTGGAGTCGACGAGCCCGTCGTCGGCCAGCCGCCGGAGCGCTTCCCGGACGGGTGCTTTCGAGAGGCCGAGCTGCTCGGCCAGGTCGCCGTCCCGCAGGGGAGTGCCGGGCGGCAGCGTGCCGTCGACGATCGCCTGCCGGATGCGGTCGTACGCCTCGTCCCGCAGGAGCGGGCGGGTGACCTTTGAGAGACTCACATCTAACATGTTAGATGGCGGGAAGCTCGTCCGGCAAGGAGCCGGGCGAGCGGGACGTCAGTAAACGGGACCGGTGTACTTCTCGCCGGGGCCCTTGCCGGGCTCGTCCGGCACGGCCGAAGCCTCGCGGAAGGCCTTCTGGAGCGACTGCAGACCGTCGCGCAGTGGCCCGGCGTGCAGGCCCAGGTACTCCGCGGACGCGGTCACGAGCCCGGCCAGTGCGGTGATGAGCCGGCGCGCCTCGTCGAGGTCGCGGTGCGGGGAGGTCTCCGGGTCCGGGTCGGCGAGGCCGAGCCGCTCGGCCCCGGCCAACAGCAGCATGACGGCCGCGCGGCTGATCACCTCCACACTGGGGATGTCCTCCAGGTGGCGGTCGTCGGGGGAATAGGGGGGCTGTTCGGAGGGTTGATCTGACACGTCTGGTACCCTTCCACGAGCGACCAGCCCCCGAGCGATCGGGGGCGGCAAGTGGAGCCCCGCTCCCACCCGCGTCACCGTACAGGTGTCCGGGTCCGGTCTCGCCCGGACGCCAAGTCCAGGGTGAAGTGCCCGGCTTGGCGGCCGGGTGCGATCGGAAACAGAGTGGGCCCCGCGCACCGAACGGTGTCGGGGCCTTCGCTATGTGGGCACCAGGTCGAAGAACAGGAAATATTCCTCGGACCAAGGAGGCCCCATCAGCTCCGAGACACGCATCAACGACCGCATCCGGGTGCCGGAGGTCCGTCTCGTCGGACCGGCCGGTGAACAGGTCGGCATCGTCCGGATCGAGGATGCGCTGCGCCTGGCGCAGGAGAACGATCTCGACCTCGTCGAGGTCGCGCCGCAGGCCCGCCCGCCGGTGTGCAAGCTCATGGACTTCGGCAAGTTCAAGTACGAGAGCGCGCAGAAGGCCCGCGAGTCGCGTCGCAACCAGCAGCTGACCGTCATCAAGGAACAGAAGCTGCGTCCCAAGATCGACCAGCACGACTACGAGACCAAGAAGGGTCACGTGTCGCGGTTCCTGGCGGCGGGCAACAAGGTCAAGGTCACGATCATGTTCCGCGGTCGCGAGCAGTCCCGGCCGGAGCTCGGCTACCGGCTGCTGCAGAAGCTGGCCGAAGACGTCACGGAGCTGGGCTTCGTCGAGTCGTCGGCCAAGCAGGACGGTCGCAACATGATCATGGTGCTGGCCCCGCACAAGAACGTGAAGCCGAAGGCCAAGGCAGAGACGGCTCCCGAGCCGGTCCCCGAGGCGTAGGCGCCGACCAGCACAGTCAGCGGCTCACCGGAGTTTTCCGGTGAGCCGCCGCACGGAAGAGGACTGAAATGCCGAAGATGAAGACCCACAGCGGGACGTCCAAGCGGATCCGCGTCACGGGCACGGGCAAGCTGCGCCGCCAGAAGGCCGGCCGCCGCCACCTGATGGAGAAGAAGTCGAACCGCCTCACCCGCCGTCTCGAGGGCACCACCGAGCTGGCGAAGACCGAGGCCGGCCGCGTCAAGCGCCTGCTCGGCATCTGATCCCCCGAAACTTGCTGTAACCACCCGGGGCGTTTCCCCTCGCCCCCCGAGATCGACAGGATGGACCCGTGGCACGCGTCAAGCGGGCGGTCAACGCCCAGAAGAAGCGTCGCGCAACTCTCGAACTGGCCAGCGGCTACCGCGGCCAGCGTTCGCGGTTGTACCGCAAGGCCAAGGAGCAGACGCTTCACTCGCTCAACTACGCCTACCGGGACCGCCGTGCCCGCAAGGGTGACTTCCGCCAGCTGTGGATCACCCGCATCAACGCGGCCGCCCGCGCGAACGGCGTGACCTACAACCGGTTCATCCAGGGCATCAAGGCCGCGGGTGTCGAGGTCGACCGCAAGATCCTCGCGGACCTCGCCGTCAACGACGCCGCCGCTTTCGCCGCGCTGGCCGAGCTCGCCAAGGCCAACGTGAACACCGAAGCGAAGTCGGCCTGACCGGCAGCTTTCCCCGACCCGGGGCGGATCCGTTCACCGAGCGGACCCCCCGGGTCGTTGCTGCGCGCAAGCTGACGCGGCGCGCGGAACGCGACAAGACCGGCCGTTTCCTGGCCGAAGGCGCCAACGCCGTCGAAGCCGCACTGGCCGGCGGCACGGTGCACGAACTGTTCGTCACCGCCCGCGCGGCGGAGCAGCACGCGAACCTGGTCGATGCGGCCCGCGCGGCCGGCGTCCCGGTCTCGCCGATCACCGACCGCGCCGCCGACGGGCTGTCGGAAACCGTGACACCCCAAGGCATCGTGGCCGTCTGCGGGCTGCTCGCCCGGCCGCTCGACGAGGCCGTGACGCCGGCCGCCCGGCTCGTCGTGGTGCTGGTCGACGTCGCCGACCCCGGCAACGCGGGCACGGTCATCCGCGTCGCCGACGCGGCGGGCGCCGACGCCGTGGTCCTGGCGGGCGACACCGTCGACCCGCACAACGGCAAGTGCGTCCGCGCGGCCGCCGGCAGCCTGTTCCACCTCCCCATCGCGCGCGTCCGTGACGTCCCGGCCGCCCTGGCGGCCTGCTCGGCGGCGGGTCTGCGCACGTTCGCCGCGCACGGTTATGCCGACGCCGAACTCGATCGGGTGGATCTCACCGAGCCGACCGCGTGGGTCTTCGGCAACGAGGCCCACGGGCTGCCCGCCGACGTTCTCGAGCGCGCCGACCTCGCCGTCCGGATCCCGCTGTACGGCAAGGCCGAGAGCCTCAACCTGGCCACCGCGGCGGCCGTCTGCGTGTACACGAGCGCGATGGCGGCACGCCGCTGACCGGCCGCTAGGCTGCCCCGGTATCCATTGTGGTCACCTGGGGGAAATCATGGGCAGGCTCGCTCGTTCGTTCGCGTTGTTCTCCGCTTCGCTGAAGGTGCTGCGCGCCCACAAGGGCCTGGCGTGGTTCCCGGTGCTCGCCGGCACCGCCGGGCTGCTGGTCGCCGCGGCGTTCCTCACCCCGGCGTTCTTCACCGTCGACCTCGCGGGCGAGCACTTCCGGCCCAGCGTCGGCACGTACGTGCTGCTGGCGGCGTTCTACCTCGTCTCGGCGTTCACCACGATCTTCTTCAACGCCGCCCTGATCTCCCAGGCCGACCTCGCGCTGCGCGGCGACGGCGGCGTCCCGGGCGTCGGCACGGGCCTGGCCGCGGCGGCCCGGCGCTGGCCGGCGCTGCTCGGCTGGGCCGGTCTCACCGCGACGGTCAGCCTGGTGCTGCGCACGATCGAGGAGCGGCTCGGCTTCCTCGGCAGCATCGTCAGCGGCCTGGTCGGCCTGGCCTGGCGGCTCACGACGTTCCTCGTGCTGCCGGTCGTCGTCCTCGAAGGCGCCGGCGTCCGCGGCGGCGTCAAGCGCTCGGTCGAGCTGTTCCGGCGCACCTGGGGCGAGAACGTCGCGGGCACCGCGGGCATCGGCCTGGTCGGCTTCCTGCTCACCCTGGCCGGGTACGTCGTGTTCCTCGGCGCCGGCTTCCTGCTCGGCGGCACGGCCACCGTGTTCGTCGCGGTCGGGCTGGCGATCGTCTGGACCCTGCTCGTCGCCGTCTTCACCACGACTTTGTCCGGTATCTACCAGACGGCGCTGTACCGCTACGCCGCCGACGGCGTGGTGCCCGGCGAATTTGCGTCGGTCGACTTCGCCGACGCGTTCCGCGAGCGCTGACCGCGCATCCGCGCGCCCCGGGGCGACCGGGGGCGCGCGGACCCGATCCCATAGACTTTTCCCACCTTTGACCTCTCGCGCGCCGCGTGTCCGGCGGTGCGCGCACGACCAGTCCCAGCGGACGCCGAGGAGTTATGTCCGGAGCCACGGAGAAGGAAGCCCAGGGCGCGGTGCTCGCCCCCGAGACGCTGCAGGAAGCGGTCAAGGCCGCCGAAGCCGCGTTCGCCGCCGCGACCGGGCTCGAAGCGCTGGCCGAGGTCAAGCCGGCTCACCTCGGCGACCAGTCCCCGGTGGGCCTGGCCCGCCGTGCGATCGGCGCCCTGCCCAAGTCGGAGAAGGCCGAGGCGGGCAAGCGCGTCAACGAGGCCCGCCAGGCCGTCCAGGCGGCCTTCGACAAGCGCCGCGCCGAGCTCCAGGTGGAGCGCGACGAGCGTGTGCTGCGCGAGGAGGCCGTCGACGTCACGCTCCCGTGGGACCGCGTCCCGCGCGGTGCCCGGCACCCGATCAGCACCATCTCCGAGCGCGTCGCCGACGCGTTCGTGGCGATGGGCTACGAGGTCGCCGAGGGCCCGGAGCTCGAAGCCGAGTGGTTCAACTTCGACGCGCTGAACTTCGGCAAGGACCACCCCGCCCGGCAGCTGCAGGACACGTTCTACGTCGGCGAGGAGGACTCCGGCCTGGTGCTGCGCACGCACACCTCGCCGGTGCAGGCCCGCACCCTGCTGCACCGCGACCTGCCGGTGTACGTCGTCTGCCCGGGCCGCACGTACCGCACCGACGAGCTCGACTCGACGCACACCCCGGTGTTCACGCAGGTCGAGGGTCTCGCGGTGGACAAGGGCATCACCATGGCGCACCTCAAGGGCACGCTGGACGCCTTCGCCCGCGCGATGTTCGGCGAGAGCTCGAAGACGCGGCTGCGTCCGCACTTCTTCCCGTTCACCGAGCCGTCCGCCGAGGTGGACGTCTGGTTCGAGGAGAAGAAGGGCGGCGCCGGCTGGGTCGAGTGGGGCGGCTGCGGCATGGTCAACCCGAACGTGCTGCGCGCCTGCGGCGTCGACCCCGAGGTGTACTCGGGCTTCGCCTTCGGCATGGGCATCGAGCGCACCCTGCAGTTCCGCAACGGGATCCCGGACATGCGCGACATGGTGGAGGGCGACGTCCGCTTCACCCTTCCCTTCGGAACGGAGGCGTAGTGCGAGTCCCCGTCAGCTGGCTGACCGAGCACCTCGACATCGGCGAGGAAGTCACGCCGCAGGAACTGGCCGACGCGTTCGTCCGGATCGGCATCGAGGTCGACGACCTGAAGCAGCTCGGGCCGGTGACCGGCCCGCTGGTCGTCGGCCGGGTGGCCGAGATCGAGGAGCTCACCGAGTTCAAGAAGCCGATCCGGTTCTGCCGCGTCGACGTCGGCGAAGAGGCCGAGGAGCCGGAAGAGCCGGCCGACGACGAAGACGAGGACGAGGACGACGAGTCGGGCGAGTTCGACGAGGGCCCGCACGGCATCCGGACCCGCGGCATCGTCTGCGGCGCCCGCAACTTCGCCGAAGGCGACCTGGTCGTCGTCGCGCTGCCCGGCGCGGTCCTGCCCGGCGACTTCACCATCGCGACCCGCAAGACGTACGGCCGGGTCAGCGACGGCATGATCTGCTCCGCCCGCGAGCTGGGCCTCGGCGACGACCACACCGGCATCCTCGTGCTGCCCTCGGGCACCGCGAGCCCGGGTGACGACGCGTCGGAGCTGCTCGGCCTCGACGACACCGTGATCGAGCTGACCCCGACGCCGGACCGCGGCTACGCGCTGTCGATCCGCGGCCTCGCCCGCGAGCTGTCGAACGCGCTGGACGTGGCCTTCGGCGACCCGGCGCTGCTGGAGGTCCCGGCGGCCGAGGGCGACGCCTGGCCGGTCCACGTCGAAGACCCGGAAGGCTGCCCGCGGTTCGTGCTGCGCCGCGTCACCGGCCTGGACTCGACCGCGCCGACGCCGTGGTGGATGCGGCGGCGGCTGATGCTGGCCGGCATCCGCTCCATCTCCCTGGCCGTCGACGTCACCAACTACGTGATGCTCGAGCTCGGGCACCCGCTGCACGCGTTCGCGACGAAGGCCATCCAGGGCGACCTGGTGGTCCGCCGGGCGAAGCCGGGGGAGAAGCTGACCACGCTGGACGACGTCGAGCGCACGCTCGACCCGGACGACGTGATCATCGCCGACGACACCGGCGTCATCTCCCTCGCCGGCACGATGGGCGGCGCGAGCACCGAGATCACGCCGGAGAGCACCGACGTGCTGCTCGAGGCGGCGCATTGGAACCCGGCCGCGATCAGCCGCACCGCGCGCCGGCACAAGCTGTTCTCCGAGGCCGCGAAGCGGTTCGAGCGGTTCACCGACCCGCAGCTGTGCGCGGCCGCCGTCGAGCTGGCCGCGCGCCTGCTGCGCCAGTACGGCGACGCGGCGATCCAGCCCGGCCGCACCGACGAGGGCTCGGTCGAGCCGAACCCGCCCGTGATGATGCCGATCAACCTGCCCGACAAGGTCGCGGGCGTGAGCTACCAGCGCGGCGTGACCGTCCGGCGGCTGTCCCAGATCGGCTGCAAGGTCTCGGTCAGCACGGGCGACGACGGCACCGGCCTGGTCACGGCGATCCCGCCGAGCTGGCGCGGCGACCTGCGCCAGCCGGCCGACCTCGTCGAAGAGGTGCTGCGGCTGGAGGGCTACGACAGCATCCCGTCGACGCTGCCCGCCGCTCCGGCCGGCCGAGGTCTGACCGACGCCCAGCGGCGCGTCCGGAGTGTGTCCCGGGCGCTGGCCGAGGCCGGGTACGTCGAGGTGCGCCCGTTCCCGTTCATCAGCGACGCGGTGTGGGACGCCTTCGGCCTGCCGGCGGACGACGTCCGCCGCAACGCGGTCGTGGTCCGCAACCCGCTGGAGGCCGACCGCAACCGGCTGGCGACGACGCTGTTGCCGGGTCTGCTGGACACGCTGCAGCGCAACGTGTCCCGGGGCATGAAGGACGTCTCGCTCTACCACATCGGCCAGGTCGTGCTGCCCGCGCCGAACCCGCTGAAGGTCCCGGACCTCGGCGTCGACGGCCGGCCGTCGGACGAGGAGCTCGCGCTGCTCGAAGCGGCCGTGCCGCCGCAGCCGCTGCACGTGGCCGTGGTGCTCGCCGGCCAGCGCCACCGAGCGGGCTGGTGGGGTGCCGGCGAGCCGGCGAACTGGGCCGACGCGGTGCAGGCCGCCCGGACGGTCGCGAAGGCCGCCGGCATCGAGCTGACGGTCCAGGCGGCGGACCTCCCGCCGTGGCACCCGGGCCGCTGCGCCCGGCTCCAGGTCGGCGACTGGCCGGTCGGCCACGCGGGCGAGCTGCACCCGAAGGTGGTCGAGGCCCTCGGCCTGCCACCGCGGACGGTGGCGATGGAGCTGGACCTGGACGCGATCCCGCTCCCGGACTCCCGCCCGGCGCCGAGCGTGTCGGGGTACCCGCCGGTGCTGCTGGACGTGGCACTGGTCGTGGCGGCGGAGGTGCCGTCGGCGGACCTGGCGGCGGTCCTGCGCGAAGGTGCGGGCGAGCTGCTGGAGGACATCACCCTGTTCGACGTGTACGCGGGCGAGCAGGTGGGCGAGGGCAAGCGTTCGCTGGCGTACAAGCTGCGCTTCCGCGCGGCGGACCGCACCCTGACGGTCGACGAGGCCATCAAGGCCCGCGACGCGGCAGTGGCAGCGGCAGCCGAGCGCTTCGAGGCAACACTGCGCGCCTGACCGGCGCGCACGAGGAAGTTCCACCGCGGGAGGGGCCGGGAAACCGGCCCCTCCCGCCGTTTCCGCCCAACTCACCCGCCCGCCCCACGTCGGCCTTCCGGCCAGCGAAGGGTCCCGACACGCGCCACGACTCCCCAGATACGCGTGTCGTCCGCCCAGGTACGCGACCCGGCCGCCTGGGTACGTGTCTCGGCTGTCCGGGTACGCGAGTCGGCTGTTCCGGTACGCGACCCGGCCGCCCGGGTACGCGACCCGGCTTCCCGGGGGCGCGAGTTGGCTGTTCCGGCACGCGACCCACCGCCCGGGTACGCAAACCGACCGCCCGGGTACGCGTGTCGTCCCTCCAGGTACGCGTGTCGTCCGCCGGGGTACGCGTGCCGTCCGTCCGGGTATGTCCGTCGCGGCCGGACCTCAGCCGATGTGCTTGAGCGCCTCCCGCCGGGACAGCCCCGACAGTCCGGGGTGATCGTCCACGAAGGACCGCACCCAGTCCGGTGCCGTCTTCGCGTAGTCGCGCAACGCCCACCCGATTCCCTTGCGCAGGAAGAACTCCGGCTCGGCGATCGCCGGCTCGATCGTGCGGGTGAGCAGGTCGGTGTCCGTTTCCTCCTTGGCGCCGATCTGGCAGATGATCGCCGTGCGGCGGCGCCAGAGGTCGCGGTCGGCCGACCAGCTCAGCATGGTCGGGGTGACCTTCGCCCGGTCGGCGCGCAGGATCGGCCCGATCCGGCGGATGGCGAGCTCGTCCACGTGGTCCCACCACGCGCCGCTGACGATCATCTCCTCGTACATCGGCAGCAGCTCCGGGTCCTGCCACCGCCGGTACGCCCGGTGCCCGGAAAGCGCGATGGCCGCGTACCGCTCCTCGCGGAATTCCGCTGCCCGCCACAACTCCAGCACGGTCGCCGTATATGTCACCCGATCGGGCAGTATGTGGTCGGCCAGTACCCGCTTGAGAAGCACGTTTCGCTCGGGTGAAGCCACCCCGCGGAACGGCATGGCCGACTTCATGTACGCCTGCATCGCCGGCGCCTTCACCGGGTCGGCCAGCTCGGCCAGCCCGGTGCGGATCGCCTTGACCAGCTGTTCCTCCACGCTCACGCGTCCTCCCATCGCCCTCCGGCGGTCCGGAGCGTACTGCCGGGCACCGACAGTTCCGGTGCGTGAAGACCGGCGCAGGTCCCGACGAAAGACGGATGGCGGAAGTCGCGTCGGTCGACGAGATTGGCGAAGGTTGCCGGTAGTTTCGCCGGAATCCGGCGAACTCTGTCCAATGCGGATGAAAAGGACGACTGTGAAGAGAATCGTTGCCGCTGTCGCCGCCGCGGGGCTCGCGGCCGGGCTGATGGCCGCCGCGCCCGCCGCTTCGGCGGACCCCGGGGTGCAGTTCAGTCCCGCGCCGATCGCCTGGGGGCCCTGTGCGTCGGCGAACCTGAAGGCCGCGGGCGCCGAATGCGGCTTCCTCGACGTGCCGATGGACTACGCGAAGCCGGGTGGGGCGAAGGTCTCCGTCGCGGTGTCGCGGATCAAGCACAAGACGCCGCAGTCGCAAGGGATCATGCTCGTGAACCCCGGCGGTCCCGGCGGCTCCGGGCTCGGGCTCTCGGTGCTCGGCAAGTACGTGCCGAACCACGCGGGGGACAACTACGACTGGATCGGCTTCGACCCCCGCGGTGTCGGGTCCAGCAAGCCGTCGGTCAGCTGCGACGGGAACTACTTCAGCTACAACCGGCCGGCCTACGTGCCGACCACTCCGAAGCTGGAGAAGACCTGGCTCGACCGTTCCCGGGGTTACGCCGAGGCGTGCAAGAAGAACGGCGCGATCCTCGACCACCTCAAGACGACCGACGTCGCGCAGGACATGGACAGCCTGCGCAAGGCGCTGGGCGAGAAGCAGATCAACTACTACGGCTTCTCCTACGGCACCTACCTCGGCCAGGTGTACAGCACGATGTACCCGAAGAACGTCCGCCGGATGGTCCTGGACGGCAACGTCGACCCGCGGAAGGTCTGGTACCAGGCCAACCTCGACCAGGACGTCGCGTTCGACAAGAACATCAAGACGTACTTCGCCTGGCTGGCGTCCTACGACAGCGTCTACCACCTCGGCAAGTCCGGCTCCGCCGTCGAGAAGCTCTGGTACGACACACAGCGCAAGCTCACCAGGAACCCGGCGGGCGGCGTCATCGGCGGCGACGAGTGGACCGACATCTTCCTGCAGGCCGGCTACTACGTCTTCGGCTGGGTCGACATGGCGAAGGCCTTCGACGGGTACGTCCACAAGGGTGACTGGCAGACGCTGAAGGACCTCTACGACGACTCGAACCCGCCGGGCGCCGACAACGGCTTCGCCGTGTACCTGGGCGTGCAGTGCACCGACGTCCAGTGGCCGACGAACTGGAACAAGTGGCGCGCCGACAACTGGCTGACCTACTTCAAGGCCCCGTTCGAGACCTGGGGCAACGCCTGGTTCAACGCGCCGTGCGTGTACTGGCCGGCCAAGGCGGGCAAGCCGGTGGACATCGACGGCCGCAAGGTCGCCGGGGCGCTGCTGATCAGCGAGGAGCTGGACGCGGCGACGCCGTACGCCGGCAGCCTCGAGGTCCGGAAGCGGTACCCGAACTCGAGCCTGATCAGCGCGCCGGGCGGCACGACGCACGCCGGTTCGCTGTCCGGGGTGTCCTGTGTGGACGACAAGATCGCCGACTACCTGGCCACCGGCAAGCTGCCGAAGCGCCAGCCCGGCAACCACTCGGACGTCCAGTGCGACCCGGTGCCGGCGCCGGTGCCCGACGGCGCCTCGGCGCAGAAGTCGGACAGCTCCGCGAAGGCCGCCCAGGAAAAGCAGAGCACGTTGGCCCAGCTGCTGCACTTCTGAGCGAAATCGACGCAGTCCGCTGCCCCGGTCCGGTTCGCCCGGACCGGGGCAGTGTCTTTTCCGGCGCTGTCTCTTCGCGCTCTTCCCCTGGTGCCTCATCGTCGCCTCCCCGTCACGTGGTGTGGTCGGGGGAGACGTTAGGCGAGGGGTCCGACAGTTTCGGAGCGAAGTCGCCCGTGAGCAGCGCGTGGCCGAAAATTGTCGGGGGTACGCGCTAGCTTCGTGGCATGTCGATCATCGAAGAGCGCCGGACCGAGGTCCGGGCACAGGAAATCACCTACCAGATCGCGGTCGCCACCAGGACGGACGACGACCGCGCCGAACCGACTCCCCGGGTGATGATCACCCTGGAAGCCGGCGGTCCCGGCGGCGAACCGGTCGCCGAGGGCAGCCTCGACCTGGACGTCGCGGTGGCGGCCACGGTGGCCGACCTCGTCGCGGACGGCCTGCTGTCGGCGACCGGCGCGGGCCGGGGGCCGCGGCGAAGATCCGCGGGCCGTCCTGCCCAGCAGGGCCGCCCGTGGAACGAGGAGCTGGACGCGGAGCTGGAGAACCGGTGGATCGCGGGCGAGAGCGTCGCGGAGATCGCGTCGTACTTCGAGCGCACCCCCGGCGGCATCCGCGCCCGGCTGCCCCGCGTGGGCTGCGACCCGGAGAACCCGGGCTGCTACCTCCCGGTGCCGCCGAGCAGGCGCACGGACCTGGACGGAGCGGAGCCGAGCTGAGCGGCCGCGGTGGGCCGGTCCACAGTGGACGGGCCCACCGCCGCCGTCGTCCTTTCCTTGCGAGCGGAGGAGTGCTGATGGGTTTCGACCTTGTCGGGTGGCCCGAACGTGCGGTCGTGACCGTGGCCGGGGGAGTCGCCGGTCCGGTACCCGAGGAAAGAGGAGCAGTGCCGTACCGGCGATCAACCCCGCGCGCCGGAACCCGCCGCCGCGGCGGCCCGGTCGGCGAGCACCCCGAGATGGGCGACCAGCTCGGGTGGCTCCTCGACGGTGAACGCGCACCCGAGCCCCAGCAACCGGAACGCCAGCCAGTCCAAGGTGTCCCCGTGGCTCCGCCACCGGCAGCGGCCGTCGCCGAGGTCGGTCAGCTCGCCGGCCGCGGCACCGAGCCGGGGCGCGACCTGCGCCGCCGGTTCCGCCAGGACGGCGACCGCGGCGTACGTCGGCACCAGGTCGTAGAGCCGTTCGACGACGTAGGCGGCCAGGTCCGTCGCGGGCGGCTTCCGTGGTGCGACGCGGCCGCCGGTCGCCTGGGCGTCGCGGACCCGGTCGGCGCGGAAGATGCGCCAGTCCGCGCGGTCGAGGTCGTAGGCCACCAGGTACCAGCGGCGTCCGGTGGCGACCAGCCGGAGCGGTTCGGCCCGGCGCCGCGTCTCGGCCCCGTCGTTCGCGCGGTAGCGGAAGCGGACCGTCTCGCGGTTGGTGATCGCGCCGGCGAACACCGTCAGCTGCGCCGGGTCGACGGCGGGCCCCACGGCCGGCACGGCGACCGTCGCCGCGCCGATCGTGCCCACGCGGCGGCGCAGCCGTGCCGGCAGGACCTGCTCCAGCTTGGCCAGCGCCCGCACGGACGCCTCCTCGATCCCGGCGACGGTCTGCCCCGCGGCGGTCCGCAGCACCACCGCGATCGCGACGGCTTCGTCGTCGTCGAGCACGAGGGGTGGCATCGCGGTGCCGGCGACCAGCCGGTAGCCACCCGCGACGCCGCGGCTGGCCTCCACCGGGTAGCCGAGCTCGCGCAGCCGCTCGACGTCGCGGCGGATCGTGCGCGGGCTGACGCCGAGCCGGCCGGCCAGTTCGCTACCCGGCCACTCCCGCGGTGTCTGGAGCAGCGAGAGCAGGCCGAGCAGCCGCGCCGGGGTGTCCGTCATCCGCCCAGCATCCCAAGGTGGCGGGGGCCACTTCCCGGTAATCCTGTTTGTTTAGCCTTGCAGGGGCGTGCATAATCATGCGTATGACGGTGAACATCGCGGTGGCCGGAGCCAGCGGGTACGCGGGCGGCGAACTGCTGCGCCTGCTCCTCGCCCATCCCGAGGTCGAGATCGGCGCGCTCACGGCCGCCAGCAGCGCGGGCACGAAGCTCGGCGTCCACCAGCCCCACCTCGTTCCCCTGGCCGACCGGGTCCTCGCCGAGACGACGCCGGAGACCCTCGCCGGGCACGATGTCGTGTTCCTCGCGCTGCCCCACGGGCACTCCGCGGAGATCGCGGCGCAGCTCGGCCCGGACGTCTTGGTGGTCGACCTCGGCGCCGACCACCGCCTGGCCGACCCGGCCGACTGGCAGCGCTGGTACGGCGGCGACCACGCCGGTCAGTGGCCCTACGGCCTGCCCGAACTGCCCGGCGCCCGCGAGAAGCTCATCGGGACCAAGCGGGTCGCCGTGCCCGGTTGCTTCCCGACCGGTGGTTCGCTGGCCCTCGCGCCCGCGTTCGCCGCCGGCCTGATCGAGCCGGACGTCACGGTCGTCGCGGTCACCGGTACTTCCGGCGCCGGCAAGAGCCTCAAGCCGAACCTACTCGGCTCGGAGGTGATGGGCTCGGCGAGCGCGTACGGCGTCGGCGGCGCCCACCGCCACACCCCCGAATTCGCGCAGAACCTCTCGGCCGTCGCGGGGGAGAAGGTCAGCGTGTCCTTCACCCCGGTGCTCGCGCCGATGCCCCGCGGCATCCTCACCACGGCGAGCGCCCCGCTGAAGGGCGACGTCGACGAGGCCGCCGCCCGCGCGGCGTACGAGAAGGCCTACGACGCGGAGCCGTTCGTCCAGCTGCTGCCCGCGGGCGCCTGGCCCACGACGTCGGCGACGCTCGGCTCGAACAACGTCCAGCTGCAGGTCACGGTCGACGCCGACGCCCGGCGCCTGGTCGTCGTCGCCGCGATCGACAACCTCACCAAGGGCACCGCCGGCGGTGCCGTCCAGTCGATGAACCTGGCCCTCGGCCTCCCCGAGGCCACCGGCCTTTCCACCGTAGGAGTCGCACCGTGACCGTCACCGGGCCCCAGGGCTTCCGCGCCGCCGGCGTCGCCGCCGGGATCAAGGCGTCCGGCGCGCTCGACTTCACGCTGGTCGTCAACGACGGCCCGCTCGACGTCGCGGCCGGCGTGTTCACCCGCAACGTCATCAAGGCCGCGCCGGTGCTGTGGTCGCAGGAGGTGCTCAAGCAGCAGCGGCTCAAGGCGGTCGTCCTCAACTCGGGCGGCGCCAACGCGGCCACCGGCCCCGGCGGCTTCCAGGACACCCACGCCACCGCCGAGAAGGTGGCCGAAGTGCTGCAGGCGGGTGCGATCGAGGTCGCCGTCTGCTCCACCGGCCTGATCGGGGAACGGCTGCCGATGGACGCGGTCCTGTCCGGAGTGGACACCGCGTTCAAGGCGCTCGACGCGAGCGCCGAAGCGAGCCTGAACGCCGCCACGGGCGTGATGACCACCGACTCCAAGCCGAAGCAGGCGTTCGCGAAACACGACGGCGGCTGGAGCGTCGGCGGCTTCGCGAAGGGCGCGGGCATGCTCGCGCCGAACCTCGCCACCATGCTCTCGGTGCTGACCACCGACGCCGTGGTGGGCAAGGAGGCCCTCGACCGTGCCCTGCGCGCGGCCACCCACGTGACCTTCGACCGCCTCGACGTCGACGGCGGCACGTCCACGAACGACACCGTCCTGGTGCTGGCGTCCGGCGCGAGCGGGGTCGAACCGACCGAAGCCGAGCTCACCGAGCTGCTCACCAAGGTCAGCCTCGACCTCGTCCTCCAGTTGCGCGCCGACTCGGAAGGCGCCACGAAGGACGTCAACGTCACCGTCCAGGGCGCCGAGTCCGAAACCGACGCGATCGCGGTCGCCCGCACGATCGCCGAGGACAACCTGGTCAAGACGGCACTGTTCGGGTCCGACCCGAACTGGGGCCGGATCGCGATGGCGCTGGGCCGGGTCCCGGCCCGGATCGACCCGGAGACCGTGTCGATCGCGATCAACGGCGTCACCCTGTTCGCGCAGGGGATGCCCGCCGCAGACCGGTCGGAGGCCGACCTCACCGCCCGCGCCATCGAGATCGTCGTCGACCTCGGGGTCGGCACCGAAGCGGCCACCATCTACACCACGGATCTTTCGCACGGCTACGTCGAAGAGAACAGCGCGTACTCCTCATGACCCAGGAGGCACTGATTTCCGCGGACGAAAGACTCGCGACGGCGGCCGAAAAGGCCGGCGTGCTCATCGAGGCGCTGCCGTGGCTGCAACGGTTCCACGGCGCGACGGTGGTGATCAAGTACGGCGGCAACGCCATGATCGACGACGGGCTGAAGGCCGCCTTCGCCGAGGACATGGTGTTCCTCCGGCTCGCCGGCCTGCGTCCGGTGGTCGTGCACGGCGGCGGCCCGCAGATCACCGCGATGCTCAAGCGCCTCGGGGTCGAAGGCGAGTTCAAGGGCGGCCTGCGCGTCACCACGCCGGAGACGATGGACATCGTCCGGATGGTGCTCACCGGGCAGGTCAGCCGCGAGCTGGTCGGGTTGATCAACGCCCACGGACCATACGCGGTCGGCATCTCCGGCGAGGACGCCCGGCTGTTCACCGCCGAGCGCAAGCAGGCCACTGTGGACGGTGAACAAGTCGACATCGGGCTCGTCGGCGAGGTCGCCGAGGTCAACCCGGACGCGGTGCTCGACATCGTCAACGCCGGGCGCATCCCGGTGGTCTCCACGGTCGCGCCGGATGTCGACGGTGTCGTGCACAACGTGAACGCCGACACCGCCGCGGGTGCGCTCGCGGCCGCGCTGGGCGCGGAAAAGCTCGTCGTGCTCACCGACGTCGAAGGCCTGTACGCGAACTGGCCCGACCGGTCGTCGCTGATCGACCGCATCCGCGTCGACCGCCTCGAGCCGATGCTGCCCACCCTGGCCAGCGGCATGATCCCGAAGATGGAGGCGTGCGTGCGCGCCATCCGCGGCGGCGTGCGACGAGCGCACGTGATCGACGGCCGCCTCGCCCACTCGGTACTGCTGGAGGTCTTCACCTCGCGCGGCATCGGCACCATGGTCTTCCCCGAAACGGAGCTCCCGTGACCGACCTCAAGTCCAATGTGGACGGCCAGCAGCACTGGCAGTCCGCGCTCATGGACAACTACGGCACCCCGGCGCTGACGCTCGTCCGCGGCGAGGGCGCGAAGGTGTGGGACGCCGACGGCAAGGAGTACGTCGACCTCGTCGGCGGCATCGCGGTCAACGCGCTCGGCCACGCGCACCCGGCGGTCGTCGAGGCCGTCACCGCGCAGATCAAGGAGCTCGGCCACACCTCGAACCTGTACGTCAACCCGGTGGCCGTGGAGCTGGCCGAGTCGCTGCTCGACGTCGCCGGGCTCACCGGCCACGGCAAGGTGCTGTTCGTCAACTCCGGCGCCGAGGCCAACGAAGCCGCGCTCAAGATCAGCCGGCTGACCGGGCGCACCAAGGTGGTCGCCGCCGAGGGGGCGTTTCACGGCCGGACCATGGGCTCGCTGACGCTGACCGGCCAGCCCGGCAAGCGCGACCCCTTCAAGCCGCTGGTGCCCGGGGTGGAGCACGTGCCGTTCGGGGACGTCGAGGCGCTGAAGGCGGCCGTCGACACCGAGACCGCGGCCGTCTTCCTGGAGCCGGTGCTCGGGGAGGCGGGCGTCATCCCGGCGCCGGACGGCTACCTGCAGGCCGCCCGCGAGATCACCAAGGCCACCGGCACGCTGCTGGTGCTCGACGAGGTGCAGACCGGCCTCGGCCGCCTCGGCACCTGGTTCGGCTTCCAGCAGGCCGGCGTCGTCCCGGACGTGATCACGCTGGCCAAGGGCCTCGGCGGCGGGCTGCCGCTGGGCGCGGTGATCGGCGTCGGCGCGGCGGGCGACCTGCTCAAGCCCGGCCAGCACGGCACCACCTTCGGCGGCAACCCCGTGTGCTGCGCGGCCGGGCTCGCCGTGATCAAGACGATCGCCGCGGAGGGCCTCCTCGACCACGTCTCGGCGCTGGGCAAGGACATCGCGGCGGGCGTCGAGGCGCTCGGCCACCCGCTCGTCGCCGGCGTGCGCGGCAGCGGGCTGCTGCTCGGCATCGCCCTGCGCAAGCCCGTCTCGGGCGCGGTCGCCAAGGCCGTGCAGGACGCGGGCTACCTCGTCAACCCGGTCGCGCCGGACACCGTCCGGCTCGCCCCGCCGCTCGTCCTCGACGGCGACCAGGCCCAGGGCTTCCTGGCCGCACTCCCGAACGCGCTCGACTCCACCACGAAGGACGCCGACTGATGCTCCGCCACTTCCTCCGCGACGACGACGTCAGTCCCGCCGAGCAGAAGGCCATCCTCGACCTCGCCGACGCGCTGAAGGCCGACCCGCTGGGGAACAAGACCCTCGCCGGCAAGTCGATCACGGCGATCTTCGAGAAGAACTCGACCCGCACGCGGTTCTCGTTCGAGGTCGGCATCAGCCAGCTCGGCGGCCACCCGGTGATCGTCGACGGCCGCTCGATGCAGCTCGGCCGCGAAGAGACCATCGAGGACACGTCGCGGGTGCTGTCGCGGTACGTGGACGGGATCGTGTGGCGGACCTTCGCGCAGAAGCGCATCGAGGCGATGGCGACGGCGGCGTCGATCCCGGTCGTCAACGCGCTGACCGACGAGTTCCACCCGTGCCAGGCGCTCACCGACCTGATGACCATCCGGGAGCGCAAGGGGAAGCTCGAGGGCCTCACCCTCGTCTACCTCGGTGACGGCGCCAACAACATGGCGCACTCGCTGCTGCTCGCCGGCGTCACCGCCGGGATGCACGTCCGCGTGGTCTCGCCGCTCGGGTTCCAGCCCGACCAGCAGGTCATGCTCGACGCCAAGCAGCGCGGCGAGGAGACCGGCGGCACGGCCACGGTCTTCACCGACCCGTACGCGGCGGTCGCCGGCGCCGACGTGCTGGTCACCGACACGTGGACGTCGATGGGCCAGGAGAACGACGGCCTCGACCGGGTCGGCCCGTTCCGCGCGCTGCAGGTCAACACCGAGCTGCTGAAGAAGGCCGCCGACGACGCGATCGTCCTGCACTGCCTGCCCGCGCACCGCGGCTGGGAGATCACCGACGAGGTGATCGACGGCCCGGCCAGCGCGGTGTGGGACGAGGCGGAGAACCGGCTCCACGCGCAGAAGGCGTTGCTGGTCTGGCTCTTCGAGGAGAGCCGGCGATGACCAGCAGCCGGGTGGGGCGGCAGGCGCGGATCACCGAGCTGGTGTCCACCATGACCATCCGCAGCCAGACCGAGCTGGCCAAGCTGCTGGCCGCCGAGGGCATCGAGGTCACCCAGGCCACGCTGTCGCGCGACCTCGACGAGCTGGGCGCGGTCAAGCTGCGCGGGCCGGACTCGGGCGCGCCGGTCTACGTCATCCCGGAGGACGGCAGCCCCGTCCGCGGGGTGCAGGGCGGCACGTCGCGGCTCTCCCGGCTGCTCGCGGAGCTGATGGTCTCGGCCGACTCGTCGGGCAACCTGATGGTGCTGCGGACCCCGCCGGGCGCGGCGCAGTTCCTGGCCAGCGCCATCGACCGGGCCGCGCTGGAGGAGGTCGTCGGCTCGATCGCGGGCGACGACACCGTCGCCGTGATCGCGCGCGAACCGTTGACAGGCAAGGGGCTCGCCGAGCGCTTCGCCGCCCTCGCCCAGCGATCGGCGGACGAAGGACCACCATGATCACGATCGGCGATATCTTCCCGGCCGAGGGCGAATTCCTCGCGCCGGACGAGGTCGTCGTGACCTACGACGGCGGGGTGCCGGTCGCGATCGACGGCGAGACCGTCTCCGTCGCCGAAGCACACCGGATGCTGAGCGCACGCGGTGAAGCACAGAGAATCGGCCGCCGCGAAACCCGCGCCGCGCTCGAACGGCGGGCCTGCCGCGGATATGCCATTGTCCGCCTGGTCCTGTACGACGGCCGGATCACGGTCGCCTGAACACACGAACACCGAGGAGAAGCGAGAACAGTGAGCGGGAACGAGCAGCCGGTGCAGCTGTGGGGCGGCCGGTTCGCCAGCGGTCCGGCGGAAGCCATGGCCGCGCTGAGCGCGTCGACGCACTTCGACTGGCGCCTGGCGCCCTACGACATCGCCGGGTCCCGCGCGCACGCCCGCGTGCTGCGCAAGGCGGGCCTGCTCACCGACGACGAGCTCGCCGGCATGCTGGCCGCGCTGGACACCCTTGCCCAGGACGTCGCGGCGGGGGAGTTCACCCCGACGATCGCCGACGAGGACGTGCACACGGCCCTCGAACGCGGCCTTCTCGAACGCGCGGGCACCGAGCTCGGCGGCAAGCTGCGCGCCGGCCGCTCGCGCAACGACCAGGTGGCCACGCTGTTCCGGATGTGGCTGCGCGACGCGTCCCGCCGGGTCGTCGCCGGCACGCTCGAAGTCGTCGACGCGCTGGTGTCGCAGGCGAAGCGGCACCCGGACGCGATCCTGCCCGGCCGCACCCACCTGCAGCACGCCCAGCCCGTGCTGCTCGCGCACCACCTGCTGGCCCACGGCCAGGCGCTGCTGCGCGACGTCTCGCGGCTGCAGGACTGGGACGCGCGCACGGCCGAATCGCCGTACGGCTCGGGCGCGCTGGCCGGCTCGTCGCTGGGCCTCGACCCCGAGGCCGTCGCCGAAGAGCTGGGCTTCGCGACGAGCGTCGAGAACTCCATCGACGGCACCGCTTCGCGCGACTTCGTCGCCGAGTTCGCCTTCGCCGTCGCGATGCTCGCGGTGAACCTGTCCCGGATCGCCGAAGAGGTGATCATCTGGAACACCGCCGAGTTCGGCTACGTCACGCTCGACGACGCTTGGGCGACCGGCAGCTCGATCATGCCGCAGAAGAAGAACCCGGACGTCGCGGAGCTGACCCGCGGCAAGGCCGGCCGGCTGATCGGCAACCTCACCGGGCTGCTGGCCACGCTCAAGGCGCAGCCGCTGGCCTACAACCGCGACCTGCAGGAGGACAAGGAGCCGGTGTTCGACTCGGTCGAGCAGCTGGAGCTCCTGTTCCCGGCGATCGCCGGGATGCTCGCCACGCTGACGTTCCACACCGATCGGCTCGCCGAGCTGGCCCCGGCCGGCTTCACGCTGGCCACGGACATCGCGGAATGGCTGGTGCGCCAAGGCGTCCCGTTCCGCGTCGCGCACGAGGCGGCGGGCGAAAGCGTCCGCGTCGCCGAGTCCCGCGGCGTCGGCCTGGACGAGCTGACCGACGAGGAGTTCGAGAAGATCAACCCGGCGCTCACCCCGGAGGTGCGGGCCGTGCTGACCGTCGAAGGCTCGGTGAAGTCCCGCGACGCCCGCGGTGGCACGGCGCCCGAGCGGGTGGCCGAACAGCGCGCGCGGCTCGAAGAGCGCGTCACCGCCGCGCGTCAGTGGCTCAACTGAGGGATTTGCGGAGCTTGGCCCGGACGGCCCGCGTGGCCACCGGGCCGAGCCCGTCCAGGACGTCGACGAGCACGGCCAGCTGCTCCAGCGCGGTCACGGCCTGCTCGGCGCCCTCGGGGTCGACGGTCTCGAACAGCGACAGCCCGAGGAACCCCGACGACACGGCGTGAGCCAGCCCGGCGGGGTCCGCCAGCTCGGCCAGCGGCGACCCGGCGAGCACGCGCTCGAGGGCCGTCCGGACCTCGGTGATCCACTTCTCCAAACCCTCGCGGGTCGCCTGGGAGAGCCGCTCGCTGCCCTGCGCCCCGGCCAGCGTCTGGGCCAGCACGGCGAGGTTGCCCTCCGCGCGTTCGGCGACCCGGATCTCGCGGCCCAGCTCCAGTAGGTCGCCGACCGAGTTCACGGCGGCGAAGCGCTCCCGGTAGAGCGAGACCCGGGCTTCGGTCGCGAGGATGCACGCCTGCGCGATGAGCTCCTCGACGCTGCCGAAGTGGTAGAAGATCAGCGCCTGGTTCGCGCCGGCCGCCGTGGCGACCGACCGCGCGGAGACCGCGGTGATGCCCTGGTGCCGGATGATCTCGAGCACGCCGTCCACGAGCTTCTGCTTCGTGTCCCGCGAGCTGGAGTTCCGGCCGGTGCCCATCAGTCCATGACCTTCTCACGGAGTGGCTTGACCGCCCCGCTCACCCCGCCGCCGACGTCGACGAACCGCGCGGCGAAGGCGCCTTCGTAGCCGAACACCGGCCCGAAGCGCGGGTTGACCACCGCGACCTCGATCCGGAACTGCCCGCTCGCCTCGTCGAACCACTCTTCGACCCGCGCGGAGCCGGTGAGGATCCGCGGTAGGCCGGCGCGGACCGGCCCCTCCTGGAGCCGGAACTCGCCGGTGCGGATCCGGAAGCCGCCGTCCGGCCGAGCCGACACCGCGAGGTCCACCGCCAGGTGCTGGTGCGTTCCCAGGTAGTCGACGAGCCCGCGCCCGGGGCTGAACACCATCTGCGCGTCGAAGCGCCTTCGCCGTCTCGGGAATTCGAAGGTGCGCACGAAGGACACCGTCTCGCGGCCGTGCCGGTCCACGTACGGGTAGTTCTCGATGGTGAACGGCACGTTCCGGCCGCAGTCGGGGAACAGGATGTGCCGCGACGACCCGAGCCACAGGAACGGCAGGGTGAAGGCGGGGCCGCGCCAAATCCGGTCCATCACGCCGTGGCCGATCATGCCACGCCCGGCCGAGAGGGCGAGCCGTTCTCGCATGCGAGGGTGCAGGAATGCGAAGTCGGCGCCGAACGCGCGCTCGAAGACGCCGGTCATCGCGCCACGACCTCGGCGCGCGGGCGGGTCCGGCCGCAGCGGGCGGCCGAGGGCGCGGTCAGGAGCTGGTCCTCCGGTGGCGTCCCGGTCTCCAGCCAGAGCCGCAGCCGGTCGAACGACCACGCGGTCATCCAGCCGAAGAGCGGGCGGAACACCCGGTCGGCCCGCTGCCCGAAGCGCCCCCAGCGGGTGCCGTAGTCGAAGCCGGTGACGAAGCGGACGCCGTCGCCGACCGGCGTGTAGCGCCAGAACCCGGCACCCGCGCTGATCAGCGACAACGGGTCGGCGGAGGCGAACCGGAGCACCGACGTGCGCGAGCCGTCCGGCCAGGTGCGCGACGCCGCGCTCACCCCCACGCCGGTGACGGTGACCCCGAGGAACCGCGAGGCGTAGCGGAAGTGACCGTCGTGCCCGGCGACCGTGCTGATGTCGGCGAAGCGGAGGTCCCAGCGGCGGTGCAGGGCGGGGTCTTGCGTGTGCCGCCACAGCGTGTCCAGGTCCGTGCGGATCACGGTCTCGACGTAGAGCGCCTTCGGTCGCATCTCTCGGCTCCCCTCAGAGTTTGAGCGACTGCTCAAATCGACTGTAGAGAACTTTGAGCGATCGCTCAAGGGTTAGGGTGATCGGCATGCCGAGGGAGGAGCGCGCTTGAGCGACGCAGGCCGGTTGTTCACCCGTGAGGAGCTGGCGCTCGACCCCGTCGACCTGGCGCACCTGCTGCTCGGCTCGGTCCTGGAGGCCACCGGCCCCGACGGCACGGTCGGCGTCCGGCTCGTGGAAGTCGAGGCCTATCGCGGCGAGGACGACCCGGCGTCGCACTGCTACCGCGGCCGCACCCCGCGCAACGCCGTCATGTGGGGGCCCGCGGGCCACCTGTACGTGTACTTCGTCTACGGGATGCACTTCTGCGCGAACGTCGTCGGTACCCACGAGGACATGCCCGGCGCGGTCCTGCTCCGCGCGGGTGAGGTCGTCGAAGGCCTCGACGTCGTCCGCGCGCGGCGTCCGAACGCGCGGGGGACCGGCGAACTCGCGAAGGGCCCGGCCATCCTGACGTCGGTGCTGCGCGTCGACCGCGCGCAGAACGGCGTCGACCTGACCGACCCGGCGTCCCCGGTGCGGCTGCGCGTCGGCGAGCGGGTGCCCGCCGAGCGGATCCGCGTCGGTCCCCGGGTCGGCGTCGCGATGGCGATGGACACGCCGTGGCGCTTCTGGGACGGCGCGTCGCCGGCCGTGTCCACCTACCGCCGCGGCGGGAAGCGCCGGGTCCGACCCGCCGTTTAGTCGGTTGACCTGGTGCGGGAGGATCTACAGGCGTGAGCGAACACATCCTCGACGAGCTGTCCTGGCGCGGCCTCATCGCGCAGTCCACCGACATCGACGCCCTCCGGCGCGAGCTCGACCAGGGTCCCGTGACGCTCTATTGCGGCTTCGACCCCACCGCACCCAGCCTGCACGCCGGCAACCTGGTCCCGCTGCTCATGCTCAAGCGCTTCCAGCGCGCCGGCCACCGGCCGATCGTGCTGGCCGGCGGCGCGACCGGGATGATCGGCGACCCGCGCGACACCGGCGAGCGCACGCTGAACACGCTCGACGTCGTCGCCGAGTGGGCCGGGCGCATCCGCGGCCAGCTCGAACGGTTCGTCGACTTCGACGACTCGCCGACCGGCGCGATCGTCGAGAACAACCTGAACTGGACCGGGCAGCAGACCGCGCTGGAGTTCCTGCGCGACGTCGGGAAGCACTTCTCGATCAACGTCATGCTCAACCGGGAGACGGTCAAGCGCCGGCTCGAGGGCGACGGCATGTCCTACACCGAGTTCAGCTACCTGCTGCTGCAGTCGCAGGACTACCTGCAGCTGCACCGCAAGTACGGCTGCAAGCTGCAGGTCGGCGGCTCCGACCAGTGGGGCAACCTCGTCGGCGGGGTCGACCTGATCCGCCGGACCGACGGGGCGGGCGCGCACGCGCTGACCGCGCCGCTGGTCACCGACGCCGAGGGGCGCAAGTTCGGCAAGTCCACCGGGGGCGGGAACCTCTGGCTCGACCCGGAGATGACCTCGCCGTACGCCTGGTACCAGTACTTCGTGAACGTGGGCGACGCCGACGTCATCCGCTACCTGCGGATGTTCACGTTCCTGAGCCAGGAGGAGATCGCCTCGCTGGCCGAGGACACCGAGCAGCGCCCCCACCTGCGGGCCGCGCAGAAGCGGCTGGCGGAGGAGTTCACGATCCTCGTCCACGGCGAGGAGCAGACCCGGCAGGTCATCAACGCGAGCCAGGCGCTGTTCGGCCGCGGCGAGCTCGGCGAGCTGGACGAACGCACCCTGGACGCGGCGATGGCCGAGGTGCCGAACGGCAAGGTCGACCCGTCCGGTGAGGCGACGATCGTCGACCTGCTGCTCGCCGGGGGACTGGTGGACAGCAAGGGTGCGGCGCGCCGGACGGTCAAGGAGGGCGGCGCGTACGTGAACAACGTGAAGGTGGCCGACGAGGAGTGGAAGCCGTCCCTCGAGGACGCGCTGCACGGCAAGTGGCTGGTGGTCCGCCGGGGCCGCCGCAACGTCGCCGGCGTCGCCCTCGGCGGCTGACCGGCTCCGGTGGCCCGAAACAGGGGCCTGACCTGCGGGAACGCGGTTAAGGTACCCCCCTGTTTCGGGCCCCCTCACGGGGTGTAAAGTTCTCCAAGTCGCCAGGGAAACCGGGTGGCCGCCGGGACACGAACCAAGCTCTCGCTCGAAGCGATTGAGTGGGTGTCCCACACAAACTGCTAGGAATACTCGCTTCGGGTAAGGCCGCTTGACGGCGGTGCGACTCGGGGTGTGTTGCTTGAGAACTCAACAGTGTGCTAGTGAACTAAGCCAGTAGAGCTTATGTATTGAACCTCGTATGAGGTTCCTTTGAGAGCATTAAATTGCCTCGATTAAACTGTTCATTGTTGGAGAGTTTGATCCTGGCTCAGGACGAACGCTGGCGGCGTGCTTAACACATGCAAGTCGAACGCTGAACCACTTTCGGGTGGGGATGAGTGGCGAACGGGTGAGTAACACGTGGGTAATCTGCCCTGCACTCTGGGATAAGCCTTGGAAACGAGGTCTAATACCGGATATCACCTCCTACCGCATGGTGGGTGGTTGAAAGTTCCGGCGGTGCAGGATGAACCCGCGGCCTATCAGCTTGTTGGTGGGGTAATGGCCTACCAAGGCGACGACGGGTAGCCGGCCTGAGAGGGTGACCGGCCACACTGGGACTGAGACACGGCCCAGACTCCTACGGGAGGCAGCAGTGGGGAATATTGCACAATGGGCGAAAGCCTGATGCAGCGACGCCGCGTGAGGGATGACGGCCTTCGGGTTGTAAACCTCTTTCGCCAGGGACGAAGCGCAAGTGACGGTACCTGGATAAGAAGCACCGGCTAACTACGTGCCAGCAGCCGCGGTAATACGTAGGGTGCGAGCGTTGTCCGGATTTATTGGGCGTAAAGAGCTCGTAGGCGGTTTGTCGCGTCGGCCGTGAAATCTCCACGCTTAACGTGGAGCGTGCGGTCGATACGGGCAGACTTGAGTTCGGTAGGGGAGACTGGAATTCCTGGTGTAGCGGTGAAATGCGCAGATATCAGGAGGAACACCGGTGGCGAAGGCGGGTCTCTGGGCCGATACTGACGCTGAGGAGCGAAAGCGTGGGGAGCGAACAGGATTAGATACCCTGGTAGTCCACGCTGTAAACGTTGGGCGCTAGGTGTGGGCGACATCCACGTTGTCCGTGCCGTAGCTAACGCATTAAGCGCCCCGCCTGGGGAGTACGGCCGCAAGGCTAAAACTCAAAGGAATTGACGGGGGCCCGCACAAGCGGCGGAGCATGTGGATTAATTCGATGCAACGCGAAGAACCTTACCTGGGCTTGACATGCGCCAGACATCCCCAGAGATGGGGCTTCCCTTGTGGTTGGTGTACAGGTGGTGCATGGCTGTCGTCAGCTCGTGTCGTGAGATGTTGGGTTAAGTCCCGCAACGAGCGCAACCCTTATCCTACGTTGCCAGCGCGTTATGGCGGGGACTCGTGGGAGACTGCCGGGGTCAACTCGGAGGAAGGTGGGGATGACGTCAAGTCATCATGCCCCTTATGTCCAGGGCTTCACACATGCTACAATGGCTGGTACAGAGGGCTGCGATACCGCGAGGTGGAGCGAATCCCTTAAAGCCGGTCTCAGTTCGGATCGCAGTCTGCAACTCGACTGCGTGAAGTCGGAGTCGCTAGTAATCGCAGATCAGCAACGCTGCGGTGAATACGTTCCCGGGCCTTGTACACACCGCCCGTCACGTCATGAAAGTCGGTAACACCCGAAGCCCATGGCCCAACCCGCAAGGGAGGGAGTGGTCGAAGGTGGGACTGGCGATTGGGACGAAGTCGTAACAAGGTAGCCGTACCGGAAGGTGCGGCTGGATCACCTCCTTTCTAAGGAGCACAACACATCCACTCGGCCGGGATACCCGGAACTACCGTGGTGGAGTGGCCATCACCTAGAGGTCGAATGCATCTCTGCGATGGTTGCTCAAGGAATTGTGGAACTACTGGTTATGGTCATTCTTGGTTGGCAATGCCTCGCCTAGTACTGATCGTCTTCGGATGGTCGTGGAACGGGGAGCCGGCGCCTGGGAGGGTGATTGTTCGCGAAGCACACTGTTGGGTCCTGAGGCAACACGCCTCAGGGGCTTACACAGCCCTGGAACGTTGGTTGTTTCTGGTGTGGTGTTTGAGAACTGTAGAGTGGATGCGAGCATCTTTGTGGTCAAGTTGTTAAGGGCACATGGTGGATGTCTTGGCTTCAGGAGCCGATGAAGGACGTAGGAGGCTGCGATAAGCCTCGGGGAGCTGTCAACCGAGCTGTGATCCGAGGATTTCCGAATGGGGAAACCCAGCACCAGTGATGTGGTGTTACCCGCACCTGAATATATAGGGTGTGTGGAGGGAACGCGGGGAAGTGAAACATCTCAGTACCCGTAGGAAGAGAAAACAAAAGTGATTCCGTGAGTAGTGGCGAGCGAAAGCGGAAGAGGCTAAACCGTGTATATGTCAAGCTGTCAGGCGTTGTATATGCGGTGTTGTGGGACCCAGCGTCGAGGATCTGACAGTCCTCGGAATGATCGCGCATGTTAGTGGAACGTCTTGGGATGGACGGCCGGAGTGGGTGAGAGCCCCGTACGCGAAAACATGTTGTTGGTTGTTTGTTTGGTGTTCCCGAGTAGCAGCGAGCTCGTGGAATTTGCTGTGAATCTGCCGGGACCACCCGGTAAGCCTAAATACTTCCTGAAGACCGATAGCGGACGAGTACCGTGAGGGAAAGATGAAAAGTACCCCGGGAGGGGAGTGAAAGAGTACCTGAAACCGTGTGCCTACAAGCCGTCAGAGCTCACTTGTTGGGTGATGGCGTGCCTTTTGAAGAATGAGCCTGCGAGTTAGTGCTGCGTGGCGAGGTTAACCCGTGTGGGGTAGCCGTAGCGAAAGCGAGTCTGAATAGGGCGAATGTAGTCGCGTGGTCTAGACCCGAAGCGGAGTGATCTACCCATGGCCAGGGTGAAGCGACGGTAAGACGTCGTGGAGGCCCGAACCCACTTAGGTTGAAAACTGAGGGGATGAGCTGTGGGTAGGGGTGAAAGGCCAATCAAACTCCGTGATAGCTGGTTCTCCCCGAAATGCATTTAGGTGCAGCGTCACGTGTTTCACTGCGGGGGTAGAGCTACTGGATGGTCTAGGGGCCTTACCGGGTTACCGAAATCAACCAAACTCCGAATACCGTAGTGTGAGAGCGTGGCAGTGAGACGGCGGGGGATAAGCTTCGTCGTCGAGAGGGAAACAGCCCAGAACACCAGCTAAGGCCCCTAAGTGTGTGCTCAGTGGGAAAGGATGTGGGATTGCCCAGACAACCAGGAGGTTGGCTTAGAAGCAGCCACCCTTGAAAGAGTGCGTAATAGCTCACTGGTCAAGTGGTCCTGCGCCGACAATGTAGCGGGGCTTAAGCACACCGCCGAAGCTGTGTCATTCATACAATACATCGGCTTGAGTCCTTGAGACTCTTGTCTAGTGGTGTGGATGGGTAGGGGAGCGTCCTGCATCCAGGGAAGCGGCGGCGGAAGCCAGTCGTGGAGGGTGTGGGAGTGAGAATGCAGGCATGAGTAGCGAATGCAGAGTGAGAAACTCTGCCGCCGGATGACCAAGGGTTCCTGGGCCAGGCTAATCCGCCCAGGGTAAGTCGGGACCTAAGGCGAGGCCGACAGGCGTAGTCGATGGACAACGGGTTGATATTCCCGTACCCGAGCATGTGCGCCCATGACGAGGCGTTTGATACTAACCACCCAAAGCCATGAGCTGAAGTCTTCGGATGGAGGTTTGTGTGTGGAGCGTGGGACCTGATTTCGTAGTAGTCAAGCGATGGGGTGACGCAGGAAGGTAGCTCCGCCAGTGAGTGGTAGTACTGGTGTAAGCGTGTAGGCCGGAACATAGGCAAATCCGTGTTCCATGAGGCTGAGACGTGATGCGTAGCCGTTTGAGGCGAAGTAGAGTGATCCTATGCTGCCGAGAAAAGCCTCTAGTGAGTGCATGCACGGCCCGTACCCCAAACCAACACAGGTGGTCAGGTAGAGAATACCAAGGCGATCGGGTGAACTGTGGTTAAGGAACTCGGCAAAATGCCCCCGTAACTTCGGGAGAAGGGGGGCCAAACACTCTGAAGTCCTTTACGGACTAGGGGTGGGTGGCCGCAGAGACCAGCGGAAAGCGACTGTTTACTAAAAACACAGGTCCATGCGAAGTCGCAAGACGATGTATATGGACTGACGCCTGCCCGGTGCTGGAACGTTAAGAGGACCGGTTAGCCTTTCGGGGCGAAGCTGAGAATTTAAGCGCCAGTAAACGGCGGTGGTAACTATAACCATCCTAAGGTAGCGAAATTCCTTGTCGGGTAAGTTCCGACCTGCACGAATGGCGTAACGACTTTCCGGCTGTCTCAACCACAGGCCCGGCGAAATTGCACTACGAGTAAAGATGCTCGTTACGCGCGGCAGGACGGAAAGACCCCGGGACCTTTACTATAGTTTGGTATTGGTTTTCGGTTCGGCTTGTGTAGGATAGGTGGGAGACTGTGAAGCGGTGACGCTAGTTACTGTGGAGTCGTTGTTGAAATACCACTCTGGTCGAATTGGGAATCTGAACCTCGGGCCATGATCTGGTTCAGGGACAGTGCCTGATGGGTAGTTTAACTGGGGCGGTTGCCTCCTAAAGAGTAACGGAGGCGCCCAAAGGTTCCCTCAGCCTGGTTGGCAATCAGGTGTTGAGTGCAAGTGCACAAGGGAGCTTGACTGTGAGACAGACATGTCGAGCAGGGACGAAAGTCGGGACTAGTGATCCGGCACCTCCTGGTGGAAGGGGTGTCGCTCAACGGATAAAAGGTACCCCGGGGATAACAGGCTGATCTTGCCCAAGAGTCCATATCGACGGCATGGTTTGGCACCTCGATGTCGGCTCGTCGCATCCTGGGGCCGGAGTAGGTCCCAAGGGTTGGGCTGTTCGCCCATTAAAGCGGCACGCGAGCTGGGTTTAGAACGTCGTGAGACAGTTCGGTCCCTATCCGCCGCGCGCGTAGGATACTTGAGGAAGGCTGTCCCTAGTACGAGAGGACCGGGACGGACGAACCTCTGGTGTGCCAGTTGTTCCGCCAGGGGCATGGCTGGTTGGCCACGTTCGGAAGGGATAACCGCTGAAGGCATCTAAGCGGGAAGCCTGTTCCAAGATGAGGTATCCCACCCTTTGTGGGTTAAGGCTCCCAATAGACCATTGGGTTGATAGGCCAGAAATGGAAGCACAGTAATGTGTTGTCGAGTTGACTGGTACTAATAGGCCGAGGACTTGTCTACGAAGGTGTTACGCATCCACTCTACGGTTCTGAAACACCACATGATTCCCCTGTTGGTTGGGGGGTGTGTTGTTTCGTAGTGTTTCGGTGGTTTTAGCGTCAGGGAAACGCCCGGTCCCATTCCGAACCCGGAAGCTAAGCCTGATAGCGCCGATGGTACTGCAACCGAAGGGTTGTGGGAGAGTAGGACACCGCCGAACTTACCTTCCGTACGGCCCGTTAGGATAGCCAGTTGGCTGCCCTAGCGGGCCGTACGCGTATGTCCAGAACAAGATTTTTTCCACGGCAGGAGGCCAGGTGTCCGAGTTCGGTCGACGAGACTCAAGCGATGATGGGTCCGGCCGGTCGGCACGCCGGGACGAAGGCTCCCGGGGCCGGCCGGACGCACCCCGGGGAGACCGGCGCGGTGCGCGGCAGGACCGCGGTGGCCGCGACAACACGCACCAAGGCCGGCCACGCCGGGACGACCAAGGAGTCCGTGGCGGCGGCAAGCCGTTCCGCGGCGGCGACGGTCCCCGCGACCGCGACCAGCGCGGAGGATACGCAGGTCAGGGCCGTGACAGCGGCCGCACCGGCGACCGCGACGACCGCCGCGGCGGCTACCGCGACTCGGGTGACCGAGCCGGCCGGCCCACTGGTGGCGGCAAGTTCTCCGGCGGCCCGGCCCGGTCGGGCGGCGGCCGGTTAGAAGACCGCGGCAGCAGCCGTTCGGGCGGCCGCTTCGAGGACCGGGGCGGCGACCGGAGCGAGCGCTCGGGCCGTGGTTCCGACGACCGGGGCGGACGCCCCGGCGGCAGCCGGCCCCAGGGCAAGGCGTCGTACGGCGACCGCAAGCCGCGCTGGGAAGAACGCAGCGGCTCGACCCGCCGCGACGACGACCGCGGCCCCCGTTCGGGTGGTTTCCGCTCGGACGACCGCCGCCAGGGCGACTCCCGCGGCAGCTACCAGAAGCGCGACGACGACCGCGGCAGCAAGCCCGGCGGTTTCCGTTCGGACGATCGCGGTGGCAAGACTGGCGGTTTCCGTTCGGATGACCGTGGCGGCAAGTCCGGTGGTTACCGTTCGGACGACCGCGGTGGCAAGTCCGGCGGCTTCCGGTCCGACGACCGTGGCCGCGGCGGCAGCGACGACCGCCGTTCGGGCGGGTTCCGGTCCGATGACCGCAACCGCGGTGGCAGCGACCGTCGTGACGATTCGCGTGGCAGCTACCAGCGCCGCGATGACGACCGTGGCGGCAAGCCCGGTGGCTACCGATCCGATGACCGCGGTGCCAAGTCCGGCGGTTTCCGCTCGGACGACCGCAACCGCGGCGGCAGCGACCGCCGTGACGATTCGCGCGGCAGCTACCAGCGCCGTGACGACGACCGTGGCGGCAAGCCCGGTGGCTACGGCGGCAGCGACCGTCGTGACGACTCCCGCGGCAGTTACCAGAAGCGCGACGATTCGCGTGGCAACTACCAGAAGCGCGACGAGGACCGTGGCGGCAAGACCGGTGGGTACGGCTCGGGCGACCGCAGCCGGGGAAGTGACCGGCGGGACGATGACCGCGGTGCCCGCACCGGCGGCTACCGCTCCGACGACTCGCGCGGCGACCGTGGCGACCGCAGCAATGACCGCAATGACCGCGGCAGCAGCACCACCGGCGGCGGCAGCTACCAGCGCCGCGACAACGACCGCCGTCCGGCCGGCCCCCGCGGCGAAGACCGCGGTGGCTACCAGCGGCGCGACGACGATCGCGGCCCCCGCGGTGGTGGCTTCAAGCGCGACGACCGTCCCGCAGGCCGGCGGGAACCGCGGCCCCGGGTCGGGGCCCCGCTCGACGACGAGGCCCTCGCCAAGGAGCTCCTCGAAGCGCCGGAGCTGCCCGAGGACATCGAGTTTTCCGACCTCGACGAGGAAGCCCGCCGTGAGCTGCGGACCTTGCCGAAGGGCCTCGCCGAGACCGTCGGGAAGCACCTCGTCGCCGCCGGCGGGCTGATCGACAGCGACCCCGAGGCCGCTCTCGAGCACGCCAAGTACGCCAAGGCCAAGGCCTCGCGCGTGCCGATCGTGCGGGAGGCGCTCGGCCTGGTCGCCTACCACGCCGGCAACTGGTCGGAAGCCCTCTCGGAGCTGCGGGCCGTCCGGCGGATGACCCGCAGCGACGACCACATCGCCATCATCGCCGACGCCGAACGCGCGCTGGGCCGGCCCGAGCGCGCCCTCGACCTGGCGAAAGAGGCCGACAAGACCAGCCTGAGCAAGGCCGTCCAGGTCGAGCTGGCCATCGTCGCGGCCGGCGCGCGGCGGGACCTCGGGCAGCTCGACGCCGCCGTCGTCTCGCTGCAGGGCGACGACCTCAAGGCCGAGAAGCGCGACCCGTGGAGCGCGCGGCTCTTCTACGCCTACGCCGACAACCTCGCGGCCGCCGGGCGCAAGGAAGAGGCCGTCCGCTGGTTCCTCAACGCCGCCGACGCCGACGCGGAGGACGAGACCGACGCCTCCGAGCGCGCCGCCGACCTGGCCAACGAGAACAACGCTGACAAGAACACCGAGAACACCGAGCAGAAGGACACCGAAGACACGGATGAGTGACGCCCTGCTCGCGGCCTACGACGCGGTCCTGTTCGACCTCGACGGCACCGTCTACCACGGCACCCGGGTGATCCCGGGCGCCCCGGAGACGGTGCGGGCCGCGCGTGAGCACGGCACCCCCGTCCGGTTCGTGACGAACAACGCGTCCAAGGCCCCTGGCGAGGTCGTCGACCACCTGACCGGCCTCGGCATGCCCGCTGACACTGATGAGGTGCACACCAGCGCCCAAGCGGGCGTGCAGCTGCTGAAGGAACGGCTCGAGGCCGGCGCCGAGGTTCTCGTCGTCGGCACGGAGTCGCTCGCCGCGGAGGTCGCCGGGGCCGGGCTGAAGCCGGTCCGGGAGAACGGCGACGACGTCCGGGCGGTCGTCCAGGGCCACTCGCCCGACAACACGTGGGCCGCGCTGGCCGAAGCCTGCCTGGCCATCCGCGCGGGCGCGCTCTGGGTGGCCTGCAACGTCGACGCCACCCTGCCCAGCGAGCGCGGGCTGCTGCCCGGTAACGGTTCGATGGTCGCCGCGCTGCGGACCGCCACCGACGTCGAGCCGCTCGTCGCCGGGAAGCCGCAGCCGCTGCTCTTCGAGACCGCGGCGAAGTCGGCCGGTGCGGAGCGTCCACTCGTCGTCGGTGACCGGCTGGACACCGACATCGCCGGCGCGGTCGCCGCGGGCATCGACTCGCTCGTCGTCCTCTCGGGCGTCGCGACGCCGAAGCAGCTGATCGAGGCCGTCCCGGCCGAGCGCGCCACCTACCTGGCCCAGGACCTGACGGCGCTCGAAGCCAAGGCCGACGACCTCAGGATCGGGCCGCGCCCGGGCTGGTCCGTCACCACGGAGAACGGCGTGCTCGAAGCAACGGGCGACGGCGACGACCTGGACCTGCTCCGCGCGCTCTGCCACACGGCCTGGGAGACCGGCGTCACCGAACTCGGCGAGCGCGCCAAGGCGAAGTTCGCCTGACTGATACCGTTCGTGACGTGCAGGATCACCCGTACCCCGTCCCGGGCCCGCCGCCGGGGACGTTCTCGCAGCAGACCGACCCGCGGGCCGGCATCGACGAAGCCGTCGCCGGCCTGGACGACCTCGACGCGTTGCCGCTCGCGGAGCACGTCGAGCGCTTCGACGCCGTGCACACCGAGCTGACGGTCGCCCTCTCCAGCATCGACAAGGTCTGACCCGGTGCCCAAGCGGGCGCGCCTCGACGCGGAACTGGTTCGGCGCGGCCTCGCCCGGTCGCGCGAGCAGGCTTCGGCGCTGATCCTCGGCGGCAAGGTCACCGTGCGCGGCATGGTGGCCGGCAAGCCCGCCACCGGCGTGGAGTCCGACGCGCCGATCGTCGTCCGCGACGAAGACGACCCCGGCTGGGCCTCCCGCGGCGCGCACAAGCTGCTGGGCGCCCTGGAAGCCTTCACGGACCTGAGCGTCGAGGGCAAGCGCTGCCTCGACGCCGGTGCGTCCACCGGCGGCTTCACCGACGTCCTGCTGCGCAACGGCGCCGCGACCGTGATCGCCGCCGACGTGGGCCGCGGCCTGCTCGACTGGCGGATCCGCACCGACGAACGTGTAGTGGTCATGGATCGCACCAATGTTCGCAACCTCTCTCCCGACGACCTCGGCGGCCAGGTCGACCTCGTCGTCGGGGACCTCTCGTTCATCTCCCTCAAGCTCGTGCTGCCCGCGCTCGCCGCGTGCGCGCGCGACGGCGCCGACCTGGTGCCGATGGTGAAACCGCAGTTCGAAGTGGGCAAGGACCGGCTGGGCAGCGGCGGGGTCGTCCGCGACCCGGAGCTGCGCGCCGAATCGGTGCTCACCGTCATCGACGAGGCCGCGAAACTGGGGCTCGCGCTGCGTGGCGTCACGGCGAGCCCGCTGCCGGGGCCGTCCGGGAACGTCGAGTACTTCGTGTGGCTGAGCAAAGAGAACGTGGCCGGGTCCACTGTGGACCCGGTAGACAGGTCTGAGGCCGAGCGGCTCGTCCGAACCGCCGTCGAGGAAGGGCCCGCATGACCACCGACCGTGAAGTTCTCCTCATGGTGCACCCCGATCGCGAAGCGACGGCCGAGGCCGCGCGCGAGGTCTCGGCGCGCTTCGCCAAGGCCGGCATCCGGATCCGGGTGATCGAGGAAGACGTCTGCGCGCTCATCAACCCGGACGAGCACGGCGTCGGGTCGACGTGCACCGTCGTGGACCCGGACGAAAACCCCGCCGACGGCGTCGAGCTGGTGTTCGTCCTCGGCGGCGACGGCACGCTGCTGCGCGCGGCCGAGCTGGCCCGGCCGGCCGGGGTGCCGGTGCTCGGCGTGAACCTCGGGCGCGTCGGCTTCCTGGCCGAGGCCGATTCGGACGCGCTGGCCGACACTGTGCAGCGCGTCGTCGACGGCGACTACCAGGTCGAAGAGCGGATGACGATCGACGTCACCGTCACACACGACGGCGAAGAAGTCGCCCGTACCTGGGCGCTCAACGAGGCCAGCGTCGAGAAGAGCACGCGTGAGCGGGTCCTCGACGCGCTCATCGAGGTCGACGGGCGGCCGGTGTCCGCCTTCGGCTGCGACGGTGTGCTCTGCGCCACACCGACCGGTTCGACCGCGTACGCGTTCTCGGCGGGCGGCCCGATCATCTGGCCGGACGTCCAGGCGCTGCTGGTGGTGCCGAGCAACGCGCACGCGATGTTCGCGCGGCCGCTGGTCGTCTCGCGGAACTCGGTGATCACCGTCGGGATCGACCCCGACGGCTCGTCCGCCGTCCTGACCTGCGACGGCGGCCGGTCCATCGACCTGCCGCCGGGCGCCCGCGTGCGCGTGACGTGCGGCAAGACGCCGGTCCGGCTGGTCCGGCTGTGGGACGGCCCGTTCACCGATCGGCTGGTGCAGAAGTTCTCGCTGCCGGTGAAGAGCTGGCGAGAGCGGCACGCGCGCCCCTGCGAGTAGCCAACCGCTGGGCGATTCATTCGAACATATCGGCGACTCGCCGGGGTCCCGCGCGCGCAGAGTGTCGGTGGGGGCCGCTACCGTAGGCGGCGTGCTGGCCGAGATGCGCATCCAGGGCCTCGGAGTGATCGAGGACGCCCTGCTGGAACTGCACGCGGGCTTCACCGTTGTCACCGGTGAGACGGGTGCGGGAAAGACCATGGTCGTCACCGGGCTGCATCTGCTGTCCGGGGGCCGAGCCGAGGTGTCCAAGGTCCGGACGGGGATGCTCAAGGCGTTCGTGGAAGGACGGTTCACCTATTCCGGTGTCGAAGGCGCCGAACGGATCGTCACCGAGTCGGGTGCCGACGTCGACGAGGACGGCAGCGTCATCGCGCTGCGGGCCGTCGCGGTCGACGGGCGCTCGCGCGCGCACCTGGGCGGCCGGTCGGTGCCGGTCGGCGTGCTCGCGGAGCTGTCCGAACAGCTGATCGCGGTGCACGGCCAGAACGACCAGCTGCGACTGCTGCGCCCGAGCGAGCAGCGCGATGTCATCGACCGGTTCGCGGGCGACGCGGTGGGGAAGCCGCTGAGCGTGTACCGCGAGGTCCGGTCCGAGTGGCTGGCGGTGATCGCCGAGCTGACCGAGCGCTCGACGCGTTCGCGGGAGATGGCCCAGCAGGCCGACCTGCTCAAGCACGGGCTGACCGAGATCGACGCTGTCGCGCCGGAACCGGGCGAGGACGTCGACCTCACCGCGCAGATCAAGCGGCTCGCGGCGGCCGACGAGCTGCGTGCGGCCGCGACCGAGGCGCACGTCGCGCTGTCGGGCTCGCTGGACGGCGATCCGGACGTCCCGAGCGCGATGGGCCTGGTCTCCGAAGCGCTGCGCCGGCTCTCGACGTCCGAAGACGGCGTGCTGCGCGAGCTGGCGCCGCGGCTCGAGGAGGCGTCGGTGCTGCTGGCCGACGTCGGGGCCGAGCTGGGTTCCTACGTCGAGACCCTGGACGCCGACCCGGCGCTGCTGGAGAAGGTGCTGGCGCGCCAGGGCGACCTCAAGCGGCTGACCCGCAAGTACGCGGCGGACGTCGACGGCGTGCTCGCCTGGGCCGACGACGCCCGGCGCCGGCTGGAGTCGATGGACACGTCGGAGGAGGCGCTCGCCGAGCTGGCGCTGCGGCGCGACCAGCTCGCGGTACAGCTGGCCGCGCACGCCGCCGAGGTGTCGGCCGCGCGCGAAAAGGCGGCTGCCGAACTGGCGGCCGAGATCACGAAGGAGCTGTCCGGGCTGGCGATGGGCCAGGCCGCGATCGAGGTGACGGTCGAGCAGCGTCCCGCCGAGCACGGTGACACGCACGCGCTGACCCTCGACGGCCGCGCGGTGCACGCGGGGCCGGACGGCGTCGACGACGTCGAGCTGCTGCTGCGGGCCCACGACGGCGCGCCGCCGCTGCCGGTCCACAAGGCCGCATCGGGCGGTGAGCTGTCGCGGGTGATGCTGGCGATCGAGGTCGTCCTCGCGCACGCGGACACGGTGCAGACCCTGGTGTTCGACGAGGTCGACGCCGGAGTCGGCGGCCGCGCGGCGGTCGAGATCGGCCGGCGGCTGGCCCGGCTGGCGCGGACCCACCAGGTCCTGGTGGTCACGCACCTGCCGCAGGTCGCCGCGTTCGCTGACCAGCACCTGGTGGTGGACAAGGGCCACAAGGGCGGCGTGACGCGCAGCGGGGTCAAGAACCTGAGCCAGGCCGAGCGGGTCAACGAGCTGGCGCGGATGCTCGCCGGGATGGACGACACCGAGACGGGCCGCGCCCACGCCGAGGAACTGCTGGCCACGGCGGAGAAGGCCAAGGCGGAGCCGGCTCCGAAACCCAAGCGGGCCAAGAAGAAGTAACCAGGCCGGGCCGGGTGCGGGGAGTCCTTCGGGCGCGTGGGTGGGTCAGCCTTCCTCGAGGTCCGCGTTGATCGCGCCGAACACCTCCGCCAGCACCCGCGCCTGCTCTGGGCTCATCTGGTCCGCGAAGTGCCGTTGCACCCCGCGGACGTGCGTCGGCCACGCCTTCTTTAGCGCGGCCAGGCCCGCGTCCGTCAGCACCACCAGCGTCGACCGGCGGTTCGCCGGGTCCGGCTCGCGCCGCGCGTACCCCGACTTCTCCAGGCCGTCGACGATGCGTGTCAACCCGCTTGCGCTGTGGACCAGCGCCGCCGCCAGGTCCTTCATGTGCAGGCGACGGTCCGGTGCCTCCGAGAGCTGGACCAGCGCGTCGTAGGTCCGGTGGGTCATGCCGTGCTCGGCCCGCAGTTCCGCGTCGAGCACGCGAAGCAGCAGTGCGGACGAGCGTAGGAAACCGCGCCAAGCTGCGTCGTGCGCAGCGGACAGGCTCATCCCGGGAATACTACTCGCGCGGACAGTTGTTGTGCGGACTGTTCGCATGCGAAGAAAGGACCGCCGATGCGCGCAGTCGTCCTCCGGGAACCCGGGCCCGTCGAGAACCTCGAAATCCAGGACCTTCCGCTGCCCGAGCCGGAGCCGGGCTGGGTGCGGATCGCTGTCAAGGCGTTCGGGCTCAACCGGTCCGAGCTGCACACCCGCCTCGGCCTGGCCGACGGCGTCACGTTCCCGCGCGTGCCCGGCATCGAAGCCGTCGGCGTGGTCGATCACGATCCCGAGGGAGACCTCACGCCGGGGCAGCAGGTCGCGACCATGATGGGCGGCATGGGCCGCACCTTCGACGGCGGCTACGCCGAATTCACGGTGGTGCCGAAGAGCCAGGTCATCCCCTTCGAAAGCGATCTGCCGTGGGAGGTGCTCGGCCAGGTCCCCGAGACGCTGCAGACCGCGTACGGCTCGCTCACCACCGGCCTCGACCTGCGTGCGGGACAGACCCTGCTGATCCGCGGCGGGACGTCCGCGCTCGGGTTCGCCACCGCGGCACTGGCGAAAGACCTCGGCGCCACCGTCTTCGCGACCACCCGGCAGGAGAGCCGGCTCGCGGTCCTGCGCGAACACGGCGTCGAGCATCCCCTTCTGGACGACGGCGACATCGCCGCGCAGGTCCGGAAGATCGCGCCCGGCGGGGTCGACGCGGCCCTCGAACTCGTCGGGACGCCGACCCTGCCGGACACCCTGAAGGCCACCCGCGTGCACGGCACCGTGTGCTTCACGGGCATGTTGTCCAATCAGTGGACGATCTCGAACTTCTATCCGATCGGATACCTTCCCGCCGGGGTGCGGTTGACCGCTTATGGTGGTGAGGCGGACGACCTGCCCGCCTCCGTCCTCCAGCGCCACCTCGACCGGATCGCCGACGGCACCACCAGTCTCGGCCCCGCCAAGGTGTATCCGATGGCGGAGATCCGGCAGGCGCACGACGACCTGGAGCACAACCGGACGGCGGGCAAGCTCGTCGTGCTGACCGGCCGAGCGGAGGGAGCCGCCCCGTGATCCTGCCGCCGCCCGCCGACGTCGAAGCCCAGCTGGCCGCCGCCCGCCGGGACAGCGACCTCGACCGCTACCTCGGCCTGCTGGCCGGGGAAGAGCTGTTCGTCCCGATCCGGCGGGTGGACGCCCGCAGCATTCTCGACGAGCGGGCGGAGACCTTCCCGAACGTCTACTTCGAGACGGGCGGCGACGAGTTCCTGCAGGTCTTCACCCGCGGCGCGCTGCCCGACCTCGGCCCGGACGTCGTCGCCATGAGCGGCGCGCTGGACTGGGCGGTCGACGGCGTCGGGCGGCACGAGCGGGTCGTCTTCAACCGCGGTACCCGCGGCGAGTGGCGGTTGCCGGGCGCGACCCTGCAGCCGTGGCTCGACGCGCACAAGGACGACGTCACCCCGCTGGAGGAGCAGGTCGAGCGGCTGATCACCGCGCCGTACGGGCACCTCGAAGGACCGATCGCGCACGCGCTGGCCTGCGGCGCGCACCTGGCGGTGCTCAACGCGGCGCCGTGGAACGTGCTCGACGCGCGCCGCCACGACTACGTCGCCGAGGTGCGGGGCCTGCGGGACTGGTGGGGCGTGCCGGACCCGCCCGGCTGGCGCGCGACGATGGCCGACCTGATCGGCGACGGCTACGCGCTGACGCCCGGCAACCTCGTGCTCATGCTGCGCCTGCGGTTCGCCGCCGAGTACGGCTTGCGCAACGGGGAGTTCGACCCGCTGACGTGGGCGGAGCTGGTCGACCGCTGGTGCGCCGAGAACGACGCGGCGGACCAGGCCGACGAGCTGCGGGACACCGTCCGGCGGGTGTCGCGCTGTGAGCAGCGGCTGCGCGCCGACGGCTTGGTCGACGCGGACGGGTTCGTCACGACGGCGCTGTCGTGGGACGTCGGCCGCGCGGTCAACATCGCCCGGTGGGGTCTCGCGGCCGGTTATTGTGACGCGCTGACAGCGGAGCTGATGGTCCTGGAGGCCGGTTCGCTCGCTCGCCGCTACCACCAGTCATGGGCCGACCTGTCGGCCGGGTACGTCATGGGCCGCGTGCTGCACGCCGAGGACGACGAGTTCGGCGAGTGGTACCCGGCGGCCGTGCGGGTCCACCACCAGCTCCTTCAGGACCCGGCGAGCCCCTGGGTGAACCTCGATTTCGGGTCGCTTTCGGAGGAGTCGGAAGCCTGACCCGCGCGGGGGATGCGCGACCCGGGTCACCACAACGAGTCACGCCTGCTACGGCGTGGCGTACGTCGTCCCACGAGCAAATTTGTCACCATCGGCCACATGAAGCTCACCGGCCTGCTCACGCGGAACCAAGAACCCCTCCCGGGGATCACCGGGGTCGCGCGGGTCGACCGCCGCACCCGGGAGCTGCTGCGCCGGATCAGTCCGGGCGACATCGTCGTGCTCGACCAGCTGGACCTCGACCGCGCGACGGCCGACGCCCTGGTCGAAGCCGAGGTCGCCGGGGTGGTCAACGCGTCGCCGTCGATCTCCGGCCGGTTCCCGAACATGGGCCCCGAGATCCTCGTCGCCGCCGGCGTCCCGCTCCTCGACTCGGTCGGCGGCGAGCTGCTGCGCACGATCAAGGACGGCACGAAGCTGCGGCTGCACGACGGCGTCGTGTACGTCGGCGAGCGCCAGGTCGCGTCCGGCATCGAGCAGACCGCCGACAGCGTCGCGGACCAGATGATCGAGGCCAAGGCCGGGATGTCGACGCAGCTGGAGGCGTTCTCGGCGAACACCATCGAGTTCCTGCGCCGCGAGCGCACGCTGATCCTCGACGGCGTCGGCGTGCCGGAGCTGAAGGTCGTGATCCGCGACCGGCACGTGCTGGTCGTCGCGGGCGGCAACGGGCACGCCGAAGACCTCAAGAAGCTCAAGAAGTACGTCGCCGAGCACCGGCCGGTGCTGATCGGCGTCGACGCGGGGGCCGACACCCTGCGCGTGCAGGGCTACACGCCGGACGTCATCGTCGGCGACCCCACCGGCATCGGCACCACCACGCTGCGCGGGGGCGCCGAGGTCGTCGTGCCCGCCGCGCCGGACGGGCACGCCCCCGGCGTCGAGCGGATCCAGGACCTCGGCATCGGCGCGGTGACGTTCCCCGCGTCGGGCAACGCCGAGGACCTCGCGCTCCTGCTGGCCGACGCGCACGGCGCGAGCCTGGTCGTCACGGTCGGCTTCCAGGCCACCCTGCGCGAGTTCCTCGACCACGGCCGGTCCGGGTCGAACCCGTCGACGTTCCTGACCCGGCTCAAGCTCGGCACGAAGCTCGTCGACGGGAAGGCGGTGGCGACGCTGCACCGCAGCCGGGTCTCGATCGGCGCGGTCGTGCTGCTCGTGCTCGCCGCGGTCGTGGTGGTCGCCGCGGCCCTGCTGGTGTCCGACGTGGGCTCGGTCTACCTGGACTGGCTCCGGCACACCTGGAATACCTTCGCTGCCTGGGTCAAGGGATTGTTCACGTGATTTCGCTGCGCTACCACGTCGTTTCCATCGCCGCCTGCTTCCTGGCGCTGGCCGTCGGCGTCGTCCTCGGCTCGACCGCCCTGAACGGCACGCTGCTGTCCGGGCTGGCGGGGGAGAAGAAGGACCTCGGCAGCCAGGTCTCCGACCTCGAAGCGCAGCGCAACGCGCTCAACGCCCGGCTGGCCGACGCGGACGCGTTCGCCGGCGCGATGGGGCCGAAGGTCGTCGCCGGCGCGCTGGACAAGCGGTCGGTGGTGCTCGTGACCACCGAGGACGCGCGGCCGGCCGACCGGGACGCGCTCAAGCAGCTGATCGGCCAGTCCGGCGCTTCGGTGACCGGGGAAGTGCAGCTGACGGCCGCGTTCGCCGACCCGGAGAAGGCCGACCAGCTCCGCGACGTCGTCACGCGCCTGCAGCCCGCGGGCTCGAAGTTCCCGACCGCGGGCGACACCGGCACGCTCGCCGGCGCGCTGCTCGGTTCGGTGCTGCTGCTGGACAAGACCACGGCGAAGCCGCAGTCCTCGGGCGAGGAGCTGGCGGCCGCGATCGGCGGGCTCACCGACGGCGGGTTCGTCAAGGCGGGCCAGGCGGTCAACCCGGCGCAGCTGGCGATCGTGCTGACCGGGGCCCAAGCGACCGGCGACAGCGCGGGCGACCGTGCGGCGACGATCGCCCGGTTCGCCACGCAGCTCGACCGCGGCGGCGCGGGCGCGGTCCTGGCCGGTGACGCCGGTTCCGCGGAGGGCACCGGCGCGCTGGGCGTGGTCCGCGCGGACACGTCGGCGACGTCGATCCTGTCCACTGTGGACAATGTCGACTCGTCGGCCGGGCGGGTCAGCACCATCCTGGCGTTGAAGGAACAGCTCGACGGGGGCGCTGGACGCTACGGCATCGCCGGCAACGCCCAGGCCCCCGCACCGGGCGTCGGCGCCCCCAACGGCAACTAAGGTCGTGAGTGAGAAACAGGGTTAGAGCACTGTTTCTCACTCACGACCTCTTTCAGCTGGCCAGCCAGAGCGCCGGGACGTTCGGCGGTTCCCAGCCCACCAGCGAGGTGTGGCCCTGGCGGCAGGTGTACGTGATGCCGTTGTAGGTCACCTTCGCGCCCGTTGCGTACGCCGTGTTCGGTGCCCACGCGGGGATCGATGGCGGCGTCGTGGGGGTGGTGGTCGGCGGGGTCGTGGGTGTGGTCGGGGTCGTGGGTGTGGTCGGAGTGGTGGTCGTCGGTGGGGTCGTGGTCGGCGGCGCCGAGCAGTTCGGCGTCGAAGCCGCGAGGCCGTTGACCACCGCGTGGAACAACGTCGAACCCGGGTCCAGGTCGTAGAGCGAGAACATCATCGCGCCACCGAGACCCGTGCAGTGGATGTAGTCCGTGCGCGCCTTGATCGACTGCGCCGACGAGCCGCCGTAGAAGGTCGTCCCGTCGTAGAACCAGGCCGACTGCGTGACCGGGTCCCAGTACGTGTCCGCCGGGTTGTCGACGATGCCGGACAGCTCCTTGTACATCGCCACGCCCGGCACGTTGCCGCTCAGCGCGTGGCCGGGCGACGGACCCGAAGCGGACTGGTACAGCCCGTGGTTCGACCCGGCCGGCACGCCGGTCCAGCCGCGGTAGTAGAACGGGATGCCCAGCGTGAGCTTGTTCGCGGGGAAGCCGCCCGCGATGCCGTACGCGCTGTTGCCGTGCAGGTAGTCCTTGACCACCGAGTCGATCGTGTACTTCTCGGTGCCCGGCGGGATGGTGCCGGACGGGTCACTCGGCGAGGAGTACAGCGGGTCCTGGAAGTTCGTCGGCCCGGTCGCGTCCCACGCGCCGTGCATGTCGTAGGTCATCGCGTTGCCGAAGTCCAGGTACTGCCCGATCTTGTCGGTCTGGATCTTCGCGATCTTGTCCTGGCCGCCGGGCAGCGCGGCCGAGAGCGCGTAGTGCTTGCCGCCCAACGCGTCCAGCTCGCCGCGGAACTCCGCCATCAGCGCGGTGTAGTTCGCCGTGTCGTTGGCGCTGTAGTGGTTGCCGACGTGCCCGGTGGGTGAAGCCGGGTACTCCCAGTCGATGTCGATGCCGTCGAAGATCCCCGCCGCGGTGCCCGGGCCGCCGTAGCCGCCGGCTGCCGGGATGTTGCCCTTGATGAACATGTCGAGGCACGAGCTGACGAGCTTCTTGCGCGACGCGTCGGTCGCGGCGGCGTCGGAGAAGTACTTCGAGTACGTCCAGCCGCCGATCGACAGCAGCACCTTGAGGTTCGGGTGCCGCGCCTTGAGCTCCTGCAGCTGGTGGAAGTTGCCGGCGACCGGCTGGTTCCAGACGTCGGCGGTGCCGTCGACGCTGATGTCGCTGCCGAACGACTTCTGGTAGTCGGCGAACTGGTCCCCGCCGCCGTCGCCGGCGTTCGGGTCGGTTTCGCCGCCCGGGTCCGGGGTCGTCGCCTTCGTGGCTTCGAAGCAGGTCAGGTTGTTCGGGTCGATGTTCTCGAAGTCGTAGAGCAGGTAGTCGAGGTTGCCGGCGATGGCGTCGACGTTCTTGAGGTAGTAGGCGTTCTGGTAGATGGACCACTGGTCGAAGTAGGCGATCCGGACCCCGCCGGAGGTCGCCGCGGCGGCGCCCTGGGCGGCCGGTCCGGCGATCGTCAACGCACCCACGACCACGGCGGCCGCGGCCGCGGCGAACCAGGCCAGTCTTCGGGAAACCCTTGCCATGCTGTCTCCTCGCGCAGGCGGACGGCCCTCTCCCGGGCCGCGACGGCGCGGGAGAGGGCGTACGCGACGGTTCTTCACGAAGCGGGTCCGGCCCCGGTCATGAATGTGCGCGCGGGGACACCGAGTGTCAATACTTTGGACTAGACCAATCGCGGACGGCGTGCGCTATGGCACGTGGTGTCCGGATTTCCCGGCGTTCGTAGGGTTATTTGAGCGGCGGGTCGAGCGGGAAGCACGACACGCGCACCGGCCACGTGTCGCCGCCGGCCGGCAGCGGCATCTTCTTCAACGCCGCGGCCGCGTCGGAGTCGTGTGCCTCCTCGGCCGCGGCGTGGAAGATGTCGGCCGCGATGGACTGGTCGAACACGCCGATCTGCTGGTGCGGCCAGCCCGCCGCGCCCTGCAGCGCGCCCGGGATGAGCTGGTCGACGACCTTGCGCAGCGTCACGCCGTTCGGCGCCCGGTACTTCCAGACGTCGACGCCGAGGTTCTTGCCCAGTTCGGCCATCCGGCCCCACGCGGTGAGGTTGAAGTTGACGTAGTGCCAGGACATCGTCCGCGACAGTTCGAGGGGCTGGCTGCCGTCGGCGGCGAACTGCACCGGGAACCGCTTCTGCTCCGCTTCGAGGATGATCTTCCGGGCCGCGTCACGCTGACCCAGGTAGGACGCGATCGTCGCGTTCTGCATGTCGAGGAAGGTGCCGTGGTTGTTGGTGGCGGCCAGCTCCAGCTTCGCTTGCGGGCTGGTCTGCATCCAGTTCAGGTACTGCGTCAGCCAGGCTTTGACGCCCGAACGGTCCTTGCCGGTCCAGCCGGGCGCGCCGGTGTCGAGGAGCGCGAACACGTCGAGCACCTGGCTGAACGACTGCGTCGAGTCGATGATCCCGGTGCCGCTGATGGTGGTCTTGCACGGGATGATCTGCGAGTAGGTCATGTTCGGGTTCATCTTGGTGGCCGGGTCGAGGAACCAGGTCCGGATGTCCAGCGCCGCCCGTTTCGCGTACTTCGCGTCGCCGGTGTAGTACCAGGCGAGCGAGAGGTAGTACATCGCGTCCCAGGCCACCATCCGGTAGGTGTGGTCGGTGATCGCGTCGGCCTCCGGGTTGCGCTGGCCGTCCCGGTTGACGTACGGGCAGCCCTGCGGGTTTTCCGGGGTCTTCTCGCTCGCCCACCAGTAGGGCGCCTGGCTCATGTAGTCGTGCTTGTCGCCGCTCGGCGGCGCGGTCGGCTTGTCCATGACCGACCACGGGCCGGCGGTGAGTGCGGTGTTCGCCTTGCCCAGCACGACTTTCAGCGCGTCACGCTGGGCCTTGGACGCGTGGCCGCCGCGCAGCGCCTGCTTGATCCCCGCCAGCTTGCCGCCATCGGTGATGACGGTGTGCGGTGGCGACGCGGCCGCCGCCGTCCCGCTGACCGGGACCAGGAGCATGCTCGCAGCCAGCGCCAGCGCGCCCAGAACGCGTAGCCTTCGCACCTTCGACCGCCTTTCGGGGACGTCGAAATCCCCACGTCGTCACCGGGCGGCGGTACGGCTGGGGCGATTCTGACCGGGCGGCGCGGCCGTTGTCAATTGAGGGTTATTCGGGCTAGCCCGCTGCGGCCCGCACGCAGGCGGCGGCCGGGCGCGGAAGCCATGCGGCGGGCGACGGCTGAATAATCCTCAATGCGGCCAGGTGCGTCTCTTGTCCAGCGGCCGCGCGTACGACCCCGCGCGGCTCGTCTTCAACCCCAGCGCCACCAGCACCTCCGCGAGCCGGACCGCTGCCGCGACGCCGTCGATGACCGGGATGTCCAGCATCGTCGCGATCTTCCGGTCGAGTCCCGTCATCCCGGCGCAGCCGAGCACCAGCACCTCCGCGCCCGCGTCCCGGGCCCGTCGCCCGGCGGTGAGCAACGCCGATTCGGTGCGACGCTCGTCGGTCAGTTCCAGCACGCCGAGCCCGGCGCCGGTGACCGTGACGCAGTTCTGCGCGACGCCGGCGGCGTGCAGGCTGTCCTCGATCAGCCCGCACGTCCGGTCCAATGTGGTCACCACGCCGTAGCGGCGGCCGAGCAGGCAGGCCAGGTGCGCGGCCGCTTCGGTGATGTCGACGACCGGGACGTCGAGCAGCTCGCGCGCGCCCTCCCGGCCGTGCTCGCCGAAGCCGGCGAGCACGACCGCGTCGAACGGTTCTTCCATACCCCGCAACAGGTCCAGCACCGCCGCGGCGGACAGGAAGCTGTCGAGCCAGCCCTCCGCGGACTCCGGTCCCCAGCGGGGCGTGCGCGCGAGGATCTCGGTGCCGGGGCTCGCGGCGGCGCGCGCCCCGGCTTCGATCTCCTTCGTCATCGCCTGGGTGGTGTTGCAGTTGGTGACGACGATCCTCATCGGTGCTTCCTCGAGACCGCGAAGTACAGGGCCGCGGACGACGCCGTGCCGATGAACCACGAGTACGGCGCAGCGGGGGCGAAGAACGGCACCAGCGCGATCACCGCGGCCAGCGCGGCGGTCGGGAAGAACGTCACCAGCGCGCGCGGGTTCACCCGGGGGTAGATCCCGCCGTCGACGAACAGTTGCGCGACGTCGACCTTGCCGCGCCGGATCAGGTAGTAGTCGACGATCATGATCCCGAACAGCGGCCCCAGGAACGCGCCGAGCCCGCCGAGGAAGTAGTTGACCACGGTCGGCGAGGAGTACAGCTTCCACGGCAGCACGCACAGCGCGGCGACCGCGCTGATCATCCCGCCGACGGTGAACGAGATCCGCTTCGGCCAGATGTTGGCCAGGTCGTAGGCGGGGGAGACGAAGTTCGCGACGATGTTGACGCCCATGGTGGCGACGGCGAACGTCAGCGCGCCGATGATCAGCACCGGCGTGTTGTGCACCTTCGCCAGCAGCTCGGCCGGGTCGGTGATCGCCTCGCCGAACACCTGCATGCTGCCCGCGGTGACGATCACCGACAGCAGCGCGAACGCCGTCGAGTTGATCGGCAGGCCCCAGAAGTTGCCGCGGCGCACCGTCTTCTGGTCCGGGGCGTTGCGGGAGAAGTCGCAGAAGTTCAGCATCAGCGTGCCGTAGGTGGCCAGGATCAGCCCGGCCGCGCCGAACCACTGCCGGATCTGCTCGCCGGTGGACAGCTGTTTCGGGCTGCTGGTGAACGAGATGTTCCAGTGCCCGGCGGCGAGGATCCACACCGCGAGCGCGATCATCACGACCCAGATCGCCGGGCCGCACCAGTCCTGGAACTTGCGGATCGACTCCATGCCGCGGGTGAGGATGAGCGCCTGGACCGCCCACAGCGCGATGAAGCAGATCCAGCCGAGCGCGTGCAGGCCGAGGAAACCGTGTTCGGTCAACGGTTTCAGGCCGGGGTCGATGGTGAGCACGAGCAGCGTGATGGCCACGCTCGCGAGGTAGGTCTGGATGCCGTACCAGAAGATCGCGATGACGGCGCGGATCAGCGCGGGCAGGTTGGCGCCGAACGTGCCGAAGCTGATCCGCGCGACGACCGGGAACGGGACGCCGGTGCGCTGGCCGATCCGGCCCATCAGGTTCATGCCGACGTAGATGATGACGAAGCCGAACAGCAGGGCGGTGAACACCTGCCAGGCCGACAGGCCGAGCACGAACAGCCCGGCCGCGAACGTGTAGTTGCCGAGGTTGTGCACGTCCGACATCCACAGCGCGAAGATGTCGTAGACCTTCCAGCGGCGATCCTTCGCCGGGGCGAGGTCTTCGTTCCAGAGCCGGGGATCCGGCGACGGGCTCGTTTCCTGCTGGGAATCGGTGAGCGGGGCGGCGGTCAAGAGAGGCCTCCGATCGACGTGCTGCGACGGCGATTTGGGATACCAAAATTTGGCATCCCAAATATCACCCCGATGTCCGCCGTCGTCAACCCTCCGGCCCGTAAACTCTTGTTACGAGCGTGTTGAGGAGAGGGGAGTCGGTGACGACGGCGAGCGAGCGGCAGCCCCTCGCGGCCACCCGCCAGCGGGTGCGCGACGAGCTGCGCGAACGGATCTTGACCGGCCGCCTCCGCCCCGGCGACCGGCTGGTCGAGC